>CAZBOO010000167.1:0-1538 GCA_964493535.1 uncultured Aquificales bacterium | reverse complement strand
GAATAAATTTTACATAGAATCGGACGGTCTCATGGTATTCATATTCCTATGCGTCGTTTTGGCCGTAGTAGGCCAGCTTTTGCTTAAACAGGCCATGCTCACTGTAGGCATCCCCGGGAAAATCCCCTTAGTATCCTACCTGGGAGCCATCATCACCAATCCCTGTCTCATTACCGGCCTGGGAGTGTATGTAGTGGGCTTCAGTCTCTGGCTTCTGGTGCTGGCCAGGACCAGGCTGGGGTATGCCTACCTCTTTATGGGCCTGACCTATGTGCTTATACCCCTCTCGTCCTACAAGATCTTCGGAGAAAAAATCACCCTGCCCCAGGCCATAGGCATGATCCTTATCACCATCGGGGTAGGCATCGTAGGTCTCGGCAAATGAAAAAAGGGGGCCCCCATGTCTCCATAGTCTTGCCGGTGTACAACGGGTCGGCCTTCATAAAGCAAAGCCTTAACACACTCCACGGATTCCTGGAATCCCAGCCCTGGTCTTACGAGGTGATAGTGGTGGACGACGGGAGCCTGGACAATACCCTTCACCTCATCAGAAACCTCTCCCCCCCATCCACCAAGATTCTCTCTCTCCCACACAGAGGCAAGGGAAGTGCTGTTAAGGCCGGGGTGCTATCTTCAGAAGGAGACAAAACGATCTTTACCGACGCCGACCTCCCCTATCCCTTAGATCTAATCCCCCGGTTTATAAGTCATTTGGATCACTATCCTTTGGTTATCGCCTCCAGACCCGTAAAACGGGGGGTAACCCTTAAAAGGACCTTGCTGACCTTGGGGAGTCTCATGATGCTTAAGGTGCTTAGGCTGCCTTACAGGGACACCCAGGCAGGCTTAAAGGGCATGCAAGGGGAAACAGGACGCGCCATGTTCAAGAAATTAACCATAAAGGGCTTTGCCTTTGACATAGAACTCCTCGCCATAGCCGGGGTCTGGGGCCTGGAGATTAAAGAGGTGCCCGTAGAAGCCCCAAAAGAGGGGGAAGTGAGCACAGTGAGGTGGACAGACGCCTTTAGAGGGGGGGCAGGGACAGCCAAAATACTCCTTCGCTCCCTTTTGGGCCTTTACAATCCTTAAAGGAGGATAGGGGCAGAAATGCTCATGACAGAGACCATAGACAAACTAAAGACAAACTAAAAGGGATGCGTCTTTCAGGGATGGCAGAGGCACTGAGGGAACAGACAGAGAGCAGTCAATACAGAGGGCTCTCCTTTGAGGAGAGACTGGGTTTTCTGGTGGAGAGGGAGTGGCTTGCCAGGGATGAGAGGCGTTTCACCAGGAGACTGAAGGATGCAAAACTCAGACAGAGCGCCACCATAGAAGAGATAGACTTTCATGTCCAAAGGCATCTGGACAGATCGACGGTCATGGGTCTGGCCAACTGCGAGTGGATTCTGAGGAACCACAACCTCATCATCACGGGGCCAACAGGGGTGGGTAAGACCTACCTGGCGTGCGCCATAGGGCACAGGGCCTGCAAGTCGGGCTACAGTGCAGGCTGCTGGAGATTGGGCAGGCTGCTATTC
>CAZBOO010000166.1:0-1637 GCA_964493535.1 uncultured Aquificales bacterium | reverse complement strand
CTGTCAAATCAAGAGGCTACGTGCAAAAGATGGGTCTATCCCAGAAACTCCTGTTTAATTTCAAATCTATTGAAAGCGTTAATGGGCAAAAGGGTGGACGTGGTTATTTGTTCTTTGCGTGCCTCGGTTTTCTTTTGAGTTCATCTATAAGTAGATACATCGCCTTTCCTCTGGAGTTCCAATCTGGTACAGGCTACCGCCGTTAACGCTCCTTGGCGGCACGCCCCTCTTTTGCCAATCTTGCTGTCCAGTATCTCTGGCATAATGTGGAAACAAAATAAAACTTTAGTACGGTTAACAGCCTTGCAAAAAACCAAGCCGCAGTCAACCGGAACTTCCCCCATCCCCCGCCCAGCCTGGCTACTCTAGTCCAAAGTCCTCATCTTCCCGGGTGCACGCTTTACGGGCGCATATGAAATCCGTCCCCACAAATACAGGGGTATGGCAAGACCCTAAGGGAATCATGAAGCATTAGTGAGTTGCAAACTCTCTCTCCTCCGCTATTATTAGTCAATGTGATGATAAAGAGACTTCAAAAGGCGTTGACCCTGATCTCCTCGGTAATCAAGGGCAAGGAAGAGGGGACCAACATCTCTCTGGCCACCCTTTTGGCAGGGGGACATCTCCTTCTGGAGGACCTTCCCGGTACGGGAAAAACCACCTTGGCCCTGGCACTCTCCAAGGTGACAGGGTGTACCTTTGCCCGGGTCCAGTTTACCAGTGATCTCATGCCCTCTGACGTTGTGGGCACCGAGATCTTTTTGCCCCAGGAAGGTCGCTTCCAGTTCAAGCCTGGTCCCGTCTTCCACAACATCCTTTTGGCCGACGAGATCAACCGGGCAACCCCCAGAACCCAAAGCGCCCTCTTGGAGGCCATGGGAGAGGGAAAGGTCTCTGTAGGAGGCGATACCTATTCCTTGCCCAGCCCTTTCTTTGTCATTGCCACCCAGAACCCCTTGGAGCTTTATGGCACCTACCCCCTGCCTGAATCCCAGTTGGACCGTTTCATGGTGCGCATGGAAATGGGCTATCCGGCTAAGGAGTTGGAAACAGAGATCATAGCCCACAACGGTCACTACACCTTGGCCCAAGAACTCCCTTCCCTCCTTTCTCCCCAGGAGATCCTGGACCTGCAGGGGGAGGTGGCAAGGGTGGAGGCATCCCCCAAGATCATGGGATACATTATGGAAATCACCCAACATACCCGGTATAAAGGGCAATTCCGTTTTGGTCTCTCCACCCGGGGGGCCATTGCCCTGAAAAAGGTGGCCCAGGCCTGGGCTTATTTAGAGGGGAGGGATTTCCTGATTCCCGAGGATGTGAAAAGGGCCTTTCCCTACGTGGCTTTCCATCGTTTGTCCCCGCCGGGAGATTACGGCCCGAGGGAGAGACTGGGGTACCTCCTGGACTTTTTGACCTCGGTTCCCGTACCCCTGTGAAGCTCAAAAAGAGGTACCGGGTAAAGATCACCAGATGGGGTTACATCTATATCCTCATCACCATCATCATCTCCTTGGGGGCGGCCAACACCAGCAACAACCTCCTCTATCTGCTGGCGGCAGCCCTTTTGGCCATCATGCTGATCTCCGGCCTTTCTTCCATGGTGAACATCACGGGGTTAAAGATAAATATTCACC
>CAZBOO010000165.1:430-1683 GCA_964493535.1 uncultured Aquificales bacterium | reverse complement strand
CTGAGGGGGAGGGATATTCCGAATTAGAGGAGGACCTGGAACATCTGAAGGACAGAGCCTCTGAGGCCCCGGTAGTGAGACTGGTTAACCTTATTATTAGAAAGGCTGTTGAGAGTCGTGCTTCGGATATTCATTTTGAGCCCTTCGAAAAGGAGTTTAAGGTTCGGTACAGGATAGATGGTGTGCTCCATGATGTTGAGAGCCCTCCTAAAAGGCTTCAGGCCCCTGTTATTTCCAGGATAAAGCTCATGGCTAAAATGGATATAGCCGAGAGGCGCCTTCCCCAAGACGGGAGGATTAACATAATGGTGGGGGGGAAGCCCTTGGACATAAGAGTTTCCACCATTCCAACCATGCATGGTGAGAGTGTGGTGCTGAGGCTTTTGAGCAAGGAGAATGTGATCTTGGAAATGGATAAGCTGGGGTTTGAGGGGGAAGATCTTGAGACCTTTGAGAGGCTCATTCGTGCGCCTTACGGCATCATCCTGGTCACGGGACCCACGGGCTCGGGGAAAACCACTACCCTATATGCCGCCCTCAGTGAGATAAATCAGTCGGACAAAAAGATCATTACCGTGGAAGACCCCGTAGAATATCAGCTTCCTGGGGTGAATCAGATTCAGGTAAAGCCTCAGATTGATCTCACTTTTGCCAATGCCCTCAGGTCTATCCTCCGTCAGGACCCCGATGTGGTTCTTATTGGAGAGATAAGAGATTTGGAGACGGCAGATATAGCTGTTCACGCCTCTTTGACAGGCCACTTGGTCTTTTCTACCCTTCATACCAATGATGCCGTGACAGCCATCACCAGATTGAGGGATATGGGTATTGAAAATTACTTAGTGTCCTCTTCTTTGGTGGGGGTGCTGGCCCAAAGGCTGGTAAGGGTTGTATGTCCCCATTGTAAGGAAGAGAGAGTTGTTGACGGTCCAACTGCAAAGAAGGTGGAAGAGATCCTTGGCTCTTCCTTCCATGTGGAGGGCAATACCGTTTATTCGGCGATGGGATGCGAAGAGTGTAGTCATACGGGATACAAGGGCAGAGAAGGCATCTTTGAGCTGTTAGTGGTGGACGAGGAAATCAGGGGCATGATCCTCAGAGACTCTTCTGCAGGGGAGTTGAGGGAGTGTGCCATTGGGAAGGGTATGAGGACCTTAAGGCATCATGGTCTCTTGAAAGTCTTGAAGGGTATCACCACCCTGGAAGAGGTTTTCCGGGTGACGGGGTGATGGAGAGATATTTCTACAGGGCCT
>CAZBOO010000165.1:0-420 GCA_964493535.1 uncultured Aquificales bacterium | reverse complement strand
TAGAAGCAGCTTCTCAAGAAGCGGCCATTAGGTTTGTAAAGGAAATGGGACTTTTGCCTACCCAAGTACTTCCGGCCAAAGAAAAGGGTTTTGTCCTGAAGCTAAAGGTAAATAGGAAGGGGCTATCCAGAGGCGATATTCTTCTTTTTACTAAGCAGATGGCCTCCCTTTTGAGGGGGGGATTGCCTATGGACAGGGCCCTTTACGTCATAGGTGACTCTGTGGAAAGCGGAAAGGTAAGGGATATGGCCAGTGATGTACTTCAGGCCATAGAAAAGGGGGCGTCTCTTTCAGAGGCCTTGGAGAAGAAAGCAGGGTTTTCCCCTATGTACATCACTTTGGTTAGGGCGGGTGAAGCCAGCGGGGCTATAGACAAGGTGATGGATCGCTTGGCTATTTATATAGAGCAGGGGATAGAGA
>CAZBOO010000164.1:0-1719 GCA_964493535.1 uncultured Aquificales bacterium | reverse complement strand
ATCTCTTGGCCGAAATCCCAATTAACTGCTTGGTTTTATTATCCAATCACTAAAATAGCCTGCGGAAGCTCCGTTATAAAGATCAGTTTTTTATTTATTGGGGTACTCCGCTGTCAACCTGGTTGGTTTTGATGGCCTTCTTTCACAAGTATCTCTACAATCTTTACCGCTTCCACGGCGTCTTTGGCGTAGTGGGCGCCGATCCCTTGGGCGTACTCAGGGGTGACTACGGCACCGCCCACAATGGTGAAGACTGGGACACCCTTCTCTTTTAATGCCTGGATCACCCTTTTCATCTCCGTCATGGTGGTGGTCATGAGGGCGGAGAGCCCCACTACTAACCTGTCCGGTGGGTGACCTTTCTCCAAGAAGTCCTGGACCTGGGCCACGATCCTCTCCTTGGGCACGTTTTTCCCTAAGTCAATGACCTGGAAGCCGTGGTTTTCCAATAGAGTGCCCACAATGTTCTTGCCGATGTCATGAACATCTCCCTCCACGGTGGCCATGATAACCGTGCCCTTAGGGGTTTTCTCTTCTCCCTTCATGGATTCTTTCAGGAGGGCAAATGCCCCCTGCATGGCCGAAGCTGAGGCCATGACCTGGGGGAGGAAGTACTCGTTGCTCTCGAAGAGCCTCCCTACCTCCTCCATGGCAGGAATGAGAATAGAGTTGCTGATCTCTAAAGGGGCCATCTCCTTTAGGAGGACCTTCGTTGCCTCCTTGGCCCTCTCTTCGTCTCCATAGAGGATAGCATTAAAGAGGAGCCTCTGGGGATCTTGATCTTCTCGTTTTTCTTCCCCTTTTTCCGGGGGTTCCTTGCCTCTTTGGGAGAAGACCTTCAGGAATCTTGAGGCCCTGGGATCCCTTCCCGCCAGGAGGGCACCTGCGTAGAAGCTCTCCATGACCTTAGGGTTGTTTGGATTGATGATGGCGGCGTCCAAGCCTGCCTCTAAGGCCATAGCCAAAAAGGCGGCGTTTACCCCTTCCCTGGCGGGTAACCCAAAAGAGACGTTGCTCACCCCCAGCACTGTGGGAAGCCCCAGTTCCTTTTTTACGGCCCTTACCGTTTCTAAGGTGGCTTTGGGACCTTCACCTTGGGCCCCTACGGTCATGGTGAGGCCGTCCACTATGAGGTTTTCCTTGGGGATTCCGGCCTTGAAAGCGGCATCTATCAGCCTGAGAGCCACGTTAACCCGTTCTTCAGGGGTAGGGGGAATACCTGTTTCGTCTAAGGGGAGGAGGAGGAGGGCTGCACCGTAACGGTGGGCCAAGGGGAGGAAGGATTTTATGGAACTTCCCTCCCCCGACATGGAGTTGATGAGGGCCTTGCCCTCTACCTGTTGTAATGCTGCTTCCAGGGCTTGGGGGTTACTGGAGTCCAAGACTAAGGGACAGTCCACCTGGGTCTGGACACCAGTGGCTATAAAGGGCAGGAGTTTCTCTTCCTCTATGCCGGGCATGCCCACGTTTATGTCTACCAGGTCCGCCCCTGCCTGAACCTGATCCCGGGCCGTATCCCGGGCCCAGGCTGTTCTGCCTTCCCTAAGCTCTCCTTGGAAATCTTTTTTGCCCGTGGGATTGATCCGTTCCCCTATGATGATGGGGTAGTGTTGATCCCCGATGAAAACCACCCCCTTTCTCCCTGCAAGTTTCAGCCCTCCCGGGGCCTCCCGTTTAACTACGGGCATACCTTTTACCCTTTGGATTATCTCCCGGATG
>CAZBOO010000163.1:0-1719 GCA_964493535.1 uncultured Aquificales bacterium | reverse complement strand
ATATCCAGGGCCACATCCCTTTCCACTCTCCCCGGTTGTATCTCCTCTCTCACAGCCATGTAAGCCTTCTGGGCCAGCTCCACTGCTCCTCTTATCTTATCTATCTCCCGGGGAGACTTCCTCCTTCTCAGGCCCTCAACCACCCCAGACCATGTTACAAACCTCACCCCTCCCAAGGTCTCCTTTAGTCTACTGTATTGGGCCAAGGTGAGGGTGTCCTCCACGGCCAAAGACCTCCATCCATGTTCACCAATCATCTGGGACAGCTTCTGGCCAGGCTTAAGGATCACCTTGCTAAAAAGGGAAGAAACCTCCCGGCTGGATTGCTCTTCATACCGGGAATCGGTGATAAAAAGGGCCCCCTGGGGGGAGATAAGGAGGGCGGCAAAGGAACCTGTAAACCCTGAAAGGTAGCGTACATTGACCAGGTGGGTTATTAGGAAAGCCTCCACCTCCCCCTGTACGAGCCTATCCCTGATGGGCTTAAGACCCATACTCCCCTTTTAAGAGAAGATGGGCTGCATCCAAAGCCAAGGTGTAACCCAAGGGGCCAAGACCCACTATTTGCCCCACGGCCACATCGGAGAGGTAAGAATGGTGACGAAAGCCCTCCCGGGCATAGATATTGGTCATGTGCACCTCTAAAAAAGGCCTTCCCACAGCCAAAAGGGCATCCCTTATGGCCACGCTGGTATGGGTATAAGCGGCGGGATTGATGATGATAAAGTCGTATCCCCCACTCCCTTGGATCCTTTCTACCAGTTCACCTTCATGATTGGACTGGAAAAAGTCCACTTCCATGCCCAGCTCTCTTGCCCTCTCCTCCAAACCGTTTTCAAGACCTTGAAGGGTCAAAGAACCGTAAAGTCCCTCTTCCCTCTGCCCCAGTAGATTCATGTTAGGGCCATTAATCACCAACACCTTCCATGTCATTCAAAGCCTCCAGAATTTTCTCCACCACTTCCCATGGGCTGATACAAGTGGTATCTACAATCACATGGGCCCTCTTGTAAAGGGGCTCCCTCTCAGACAAAAGGGCCTCCCAGGATGCCGGGTCAAAGAGGGGCCTTCCCTCACCCTTACCTAAACGAAATCTCAGGGCCTCAGGTGAAGCCACCAAAGCCACCGTGATACCCCTTTGGAGATACCTCCAATTCTCCGCCCTGGCCACTATCCCTCCTCCTGTAGCCACCACCACAGGCTTCCCTAAGGTCTCCTTAAGAGCCTGGTTTTCCCTGATCCTGAACCATTCTTCCCCCTCCCTCTGGAATATCTCCGGGATAGGCAAACCCGCTGCCTTCTCTATAGACTCGTCGAGATCTAGAAAAGGCACACCCAAGACCCGGGCCAAGAGGGGACCCACAGTGCTTTTACCCACGGCCATGAAGCCCAAGAGAAAAATGGGCCTCTTTAGAAGGACCTTACCCACTCCTTGTACCTTTTCCACCTCTCCTTCAACTCTTCCATGGTATCTCCACCCATCTTCTCCATAACAGCCTGGGCTAAGACCCATGCCGCCATGGCCTCAGCCACCACACCAGCAGCAGGAACGGCACACACATCGGAGCGTTCCTTATGGGAAGGAAAGGGTTTTTTCGTCTCTATATCCACGGAAGCCAAGGGCACACCCAGGGTAGGAATGGGCTTCATGGCTCCCCTCACCACAATCCCCCCCCCGTTACTCATCCCCCCTTCCAAGCCCCCCCCCCCATCGGGACC
>CAZBOO010000162.1:0-1797 GCA_964493535.1 uncultured Aquificales bacterium | reverse complement strand
TCTGTGTTTACCTTTTTGAAGGCCTAGACGGGTGGGAGGTTTTCGTCCTATGGGGGGAGGATGGGATAGATCTTTTTCTGGATGAAGGTGTCAGAGATAGGGAGAGTCTCCTTCACCAGTTTTCGGGGCACAAGATGAAAGGGGATGGGAATGCCCCGGCTGTTGCCTGCCCTGTCTTTCACCACTAAACGGGCCTCCTGGGAGTGGGCATAAGGGGGTATACCGAAAAGGACGGCCCACAAGATCTGTTTCTGGGATTTTTTAGGGTAGGCCTTAAAAAAGAGCCTGCCCACCTGCACCCCTGCACTGCTGGCATCCTCTGAGGTGTTGAACAGGGCAGCCCCTGCCCCTTTCTCGTATATGTACCGGGTGTTATCCAGGAGTTCCACAAGGGGTGGGGTATAGTCCACTATCAATTGGACCTTGGCTATGGCGGTGTTTCCCCTGCCCAGATTCCACAGAGAGCGATCTGTAGCCCTGACCAGGAAAGTGGCGGGCCCCTCTTTCAGTCCCAATTTCCTTGGTTCTATCACCAATGGTATCTGGATGCTGTAGGTACCCAAGGAAAAGGTGCCAGAGTATAGCTGCCGGCTCTTTCCCTCCTGTTGGAGGGTTACCTGGGCTTCTTTCAACCCTGTAGGCCTGTCCACCAGGCTAAGATTGAGGGTGGATTTGGCGTTGATATAGCTCCCCTGGGGGGGAAGCTGGATCTGGGGAGCTTTTCGTTCGAAGGGTGGAGCAAAAAGGACCAACCCCACTCCTGCCAGTATCACCACTATTATCAATATACCCAAGGTTTTTTTCATCTTTTTACCTCCCGGGAGTCAGGCTTAGCAGAAAACCCCTTTCCCCTCAAGGGAGGAAGACTTCGCCCTTTGGAAGGGTGAAATGGCTCCTATTTTTGGACCATTTACGGGGGCACGTATGGGGAAGGATCACCCTTTCTCCAAACACCTCATAACCCCTTTGTCAAAAGAGACTACATCGATATTTCCCCCATAGGCACAGATGAGACAATCCACGAAATCGAGATTCTTCTCACCATAGAGGCAGAGAGCTTTGAGAGTAACCTTTCCATCTTGAACTCTAATTCCCCTCCTTGAGAGAAGCTCCAGGAGTGTTTCCGAGACCCCTCTTTTGGGTACTTTGTAAACCTTCCCAAAGACATAAACGACCTCGGCCACAACTGCCTGGAGTATGTAGGCGACTTTCCTCCCTGTGAAAACCTCCCTGAAAAAGCTCTCGGCTTTCTTATAAAGCCCCTCGTCGTCTTTGAGGAGGTATCTGAGCAACACATTAGCGTCAACTACGGTTACTTTCCCCTGCAAAAGCCTCCTCCATTGCTTTCTTCTCCAGCTCCATCACTTCCTCAATAGGCTTTCCCCTGAAGGCATACTTCTGAAAAACCCCTCCCAGTTCCCTGGCAGACATTATAACCACCTTATCCCCCTCCATTTCTATCTTCACGATGTCTGTCCCCAACCTTTTCCTGTATGCCACAGGAATGGTGACCTGCCCCTTTTTGGTAATCTTCGCAAAAGGCATCCTACCCTCCCCTAAAGTATTACTTTTGACTAAGGTAATACTAAATTGAAAAAGTGTCAACGAGGGAACAAGAGCCTTGCTGATCATTTTGCTGGGTGGTGTTAGGCTGCTTCATTTTTACGAGGGATCTTAAGACATCACCCTACCCCCCGGGGATGCTTAACTCCTGGAATGGAGTATTCGGTGATCCTTATGAAGAAACTTTGAAGAAGATAGAGTCTAGCAGTCTGTCGGACTTTTCATGTAAGGAAT
>CAZBOO010000161.1:0-1897 GCA_964493535.1 uncultured Aquificales bacterium | reverse complement strand
CCCCTTTAGTGATTTTATGGCTGTTGCCTTTCTCCCAAGTGTCGTGCACAGTGAGGTGATTATATTCACACCGCCTCCTTGAGTCCAGGGTTAAACTTGCCAGGAGTTCCCCTATTTTGCATGCTTGCACCAGTTCAAACTCCTTGGTTATTCCAGTGGAAAGTCCCCACTGATTCCAGCCCAAAGTATCCACCCATTCTTGTGGAAAGTATCCGGTTTTCTCTAAAGGCTACGTCCTGAGGGGAGCCATAGCAGAGTACAGTGCTGCCATGGCCATTTAGCAGGTCTGGGCTTGCCTGGACTGGGGTCGAGGGAGGAGGGACTTGGCCCTGTACTTTCCCCGACTGTGCTTGGTGGGGTGATGGGGAGCAAGTGAAGGGAGGGCAGGAAGGTGTGAGGAGACTCTAAGAATAACAGACAACTGGAGCAGTACCAACAGGCTCCTTTTTCTCTTTTAGAAGCCTGGACAGCTTTTCGACTACTTCAGAGTCCAGAAGGGTGTCTCCACATACGTCACACACTAAGGCTGGGACGTCCCTAAAAACAACAATTTCTCCTTCATGTTCCAGTAGATAAGCAATTTTCTGGGGTTGATACTCCCCCGGACAGCTTTTTAAGGAACATTTCATGGGTTCCTCCTCTTGTATGGCGTCTCCCATTTTTTAGGAGACGGCTTGTACATGGTAATTATTATAAACCCTTCCTCCCGTTCAGCCCACACCACGTGTAGATAGTTTTTTGAGGTTTTGCCACAGGACAACCAACAAGGCCCCCTCTCATCTTCTGGGTATTCTTCTATGACCTTTCCCTTTTCCAAAACCTCCATCACGTCCCTAAGATTCAGGTCTCTTTCGAGGAGTCTCCTGGAGGCGTGTTGGGTGAAGAAAATCCTCATGTCAGATATCTCTTTCGTTTTCGTGAGGCGAATCTTATCACAACCTCCCTCCCGAGACAAAATACATAAATTGCGCATTGGCCCAACGGCCCTGTCTGTACTAATATCCAAGCAAACCAGCACCCTGAGCCAATTTAGGCCGAATCTCTTCCCAGAAGCCTCTAAAAGAAATTGTGAGAATTTTTCCCCCATCATCCAGCCCCTGATGAGCTTTCAACCAAATTGCACATAGGTATGCCGTAGCCCGTCCTTGATAGGTCTTGAGGATACAGGTAAAGATGTCACCAATCAGCCGTATTTTAATGTAGCCGCAGGAGCACCCATGAGCATCTTCGATTTTAGGGACAGTGTTATAGAAACCTACAAAGACTATGTGTCCAGTTTTCTCAATATCTCTGACCCCAGGATTAGGACATTTGTAGAAGACCACCTCGTAAGCAAAGGGCACCTCTGGCCCGATCCGCTGATACAACTCAACCTGCCTTACAAGCAGGCTGACACTGTGGAAAACCTTTGCCCAAAAGGGCTGCTCCATCCTTTATGCTCCCTAATCTTCAGAAAGCCGGATGGCGATCCCATAAGGCTCTATGCCCACCAACAGGAAGCCATCCTCAAAGGCATTAAGGGAGAACATTTCGTGGTAACAAGTGGCACGGGCTCCGGTAAGACCCTTACTTACTTCATTCCCGTCTTTAACGCCGTGCTTGCTGGCCCCAGTCCAAAGGTGAAGGCCATTATAGTTTATCCCATGAACGCCCTGGTAAATTCCCAGTTCAAGGCCATAGAGGAACTGGGCGAGAGTTACAAAAGCCTCACCGGCAAGGACCTACCCGTCACCTTCGCCCGGTACACCGGGCAGGAGAGCAGAGAAGCCAAAGATAGAATTCAGAAGAATCCTCCCCACATTCTCCTCACCAACTACGTGATGCTTGAGCTTATGCTCCTGAGGCCAGAAGAGAGAAACTTTGTGGACAGAACGACCACAGGACTGGAGTTTCTCGT
>CAZBOO010000160.1:0-1943 GCA_964493535.1 uncultured Aquificales bacterium | reverse complement strand
TCTGCGCCTGCCTGTGCGTGCCCGCACGCAGACAGGTGCAACGCACAGGCAGGCAGGGTGTTCTTCCCTTGTGCCTGATTCGCCGCGAAACTGTAAACGTTCAATATCCAAAACCCTTTACCTCTTTTAGCATCACCCTGCCCTTTTAGAGTAGTAACGGAGCCGCTGTGAAAATCGCTCATCATGATTCGGAGCCATTGGAAAGATCATTTAAGAAAAATTTAACCTATTATGCTAAGATAATAAACAACCCTGAGACAAGCCACAGGGAATTATCAAGCTAAACCGGAAGTCTCTACCTCGCTGAGAAGCGGCTGCCCAAAAATCGGAAAAAAAGAAGCCTCATTGCTGCGCTGCCTTAAGAACCCCTGTCTTTCATCAGCTCCACCAGCTTAGGTAGAATAGTGGAAGCTGAGCCCTGAAGGAATATGTGGGTCAGATCCCGGGTGAGGCTGGTCTCCTCCAGATTGCTCTCCACTACCCTCCCACCCCTCTCTACCACCTTATAGGGAAGCTGGGCAGCAGGATAGACCTGGGCCGAAGTACCCACCACCAACATGAGATCACACCTATCCGCCTCCTGAAAGGCTTCATCCAAAACCTGGGGTGGAATGGGCTCTCCGAAAAAGACTACCTGGGGCTTCAATAAACCACCGCAGGGACAGGTTGGGGGCAAATCCTGCAGGGAAATTTCCTCTACAGGAAACACCCTGCCACAGGAGAGGCAAATGAGGGTTTCACCGTTCCCATGGAACTCGATCACCTTCTTGCTCCCCGCCCGTTGGTGAAGTCCGTCCACATTCTGGGTGATAACCCCTTTCAAGAAACCATGCTCCTCTAAGACGGTTAAGGCCTCGTGGGCAGGATTGGGCCGGGCCCCTTTCATGATCCCGTACAGCTCCTTGAGCATACCCCAGACCTTTTTAGGGTTCTCAACAAAAGCGGATATATGGGCATACTCCCCGGGATCGTATCTGTCCCATAAACCCTGGGATCCTCGGAAGGCGGGAATGCCGCTCTCCGTAGATATACCTGCCCCCGTTAGGGCCAAGGCATGGCGGGCATCCCGCAGAGCCTCCACGGCCAAAGCCAAGAGATCTCCTTCACTCATAGTCCACCCTCACCACGGCAAAGCCTGCCAAAAAATCCCTCCTTATGCCCAAAGGATAGAGGCATCCTCCCTTTTCTGTGCTTATCACCTTCCTTCCATTGATGACACAGGCCTCCTCCAACATGGTAAAAACGGAAGAAAAAGAGAGGAACCTGCCTTTTTGAAAGACGGACCCACCTAAAAAGGATCTGAGGCGCCTCTTTGCATTCATAGGGGCCCAAGGAGGGAGAAAGGCCACAGCCACACCCCTGGTGGCAACCCGGGTGGCCTCCACCAAAGCAAAAAAGGGATGGGGAAGAAACTCCAACACAGTGATGAGGGTGGCATAGTGAAAAAGATCCCTGCCAAAGGGCAAAAGCCGGGCGTTCCCCAAGACCAAAGGTATCCTGGGATCCTTAGCTCTCAAATGAAGGATCATCTTTAGGGACAGATCCAGCCCCATTACGGAAAAACCCAGCCCCTTAAAGAATGTGGTGAAGATACCCGTGCCGCAGCCCATGTCCAGGAGGCTACCCCTCTCCTTCCACATAAGCCTGCAAAAGAGCTCCTCTTCCTCCTCAAGGACCCTCTTGCCCTGGGGTGTGGCAAACCATGCATCGTAATCCCCAGGAGAAAAGGCCTTTCCCTTACCCCTCACGCCCCCCCCTTAACACCTCCTTTTGCCAAACTTATATGGCCTTTTCTCTAAAAAGGCCATACACAAGAATGTCACACCTCAATTGACCCTTGACTTGGTAGACCCTTATTTGGCTTATTCCACGTACGTGAGGAATTCAACTCTGGACTTAAGGAGGCAGCATGAATATAATCACTCAACTGTCCAGAAAACTGG
>CAZBOO010000159.1:0-2179 GCA_964493535.1 uncultured Aquificales bacterium | reverse complement strand
GCACTGAAGAAACTAAACTGGAAGGCCCCGGGAACCACCATGTATGTCACCTTAGAGCCCTGCTGCCATTACGGCAAGACCCCTCCCTGCACCGAGGCCATCATCCAGGCAGGTACCAAAAGAATAGTGGTAGGCACCCTGGACCCCAATCCCTTAGTGGCGGGCAAGGGGGTAAAAATCCTGGAGGAGGCGGGCATCCGGGTGGATGTAGGTGTCCTGGAAGATGCCTGCCGGGACCTGAACCGGGCCTTCTTCAAATGGGTCACCACAGGGCTGCCCTGGGTCCTCCTTAAATGGGCCCAGTCCATAGACGGCACCATGGCCACGGCCTCGGGCCACTCCCGGTGGATCAGCGGCCCCGAAGCCTTGAAATACGCCCACCGCCTCCGGGCTGTAAGTGATGCTGTCCTGGTGGGCAGGGAGACAGCAGCTATGGATAATCCCCAGCTCACCGTGCGTCTAATGAAGGGTAAAAACCCCTTGAGGGTGGTCCTGGACACCCACCTCACCCTGCCCTTGGACAGGAGGCTCTTCACCACTCCACCACCCACCCTGATCTTCACCTTGGAACAAGACCTGGAAAAGACTGAGATCCTAAAAAGAAAGGGCGTGGAGGTGGTGGTCTTAGAAAGCAACACGGGAGAAATTCCCCTGGAATCTGTGCTGGAAGAGCTAAGCAGGAGGCAGGCGGCCCAACTCTTAGTGGAGGGGGGGGGAGGCGTTATCACCTCCTTTCTCAAACAAGGCTTAGCCGACGAGATCCACGCCATAGCAGCCTCCATCCTTTTAGGCCAGGGCCGTCCTCCTGTGGGCAACCTAAGCCTGGAAAGGGTGGATCAGGCCATAAAACTGGAGAAGGTAACCCACAAAAGACTGGGCCGGGACCTCCTGGTCATGGGGAGGGTGGTGAAGGGTACCCGTAAGGCGTAAGTCGTCAGATGTGAGTATTCCCTTACGCCCTACCCCTCCTCCACAGCACCCAGCCGATCCATAGATGGGAAAGGGCCGCCAAAGCCACCATGAAGGGAAAGGGCCGGTTGAGGAGGCCACCAGCGAAGATGGTAAAGAGGCGCAGATCCCGACGGGTGAGCTTGTCCCCCGCATCCAGGGGGAGGATACTACCAAAGCGCAGGGCATGCTCTTTCTTGGCGTAGCTCACCATGACAAAAGCCAGTAGGGAGATGAGACCCAATACCCAGGGCCATGCCCCACTATGGCCGTGGGTGTAACCCCAGGTAACGCCCAACACTACGACCCCATCGGCATAGCGATCCGACAGGGTATCCCACCAGGCCCCCCAGGGAGTGACCATGAACTTCAAGCGGGCCACCTCCCCGTCGCAACCGTCCACCACCGAGGCCCCTTGAACCAACAGGGCAGCCAGGATAGTAGTGCCCAGCCTGCCCAGGGCGAAGAGGCATCCCGCCGCCACCGCCAGGGCAAAGGCCAGGAAGGTGATTCCGTTGGGAGTGATGGAGGTGGAGGCTAAGCGGGCGGTGATCCACTGGGAGAGGCGCCGGTTAAGATAGTGGGAGACCCAACCCTCCTCCCGGGACCGGGCTACACAGGTCAAAAGCCCCTTCTCAGCGTATTTCAGACCCTCTAAGGTATCCACATCGGTCCAGAAGCCCTCCTCCAAGGTAATGGCCTTCACTTTCCCCTGGGCAGCCAGTCTCTTCACCCCTCCTGTCAGGGAGCCGTCACCTTCACCCCCGGCCTCCTCTAAGGCCTGAAACACATCTGCCTGGCAAAGGAAGAGCCCCATATCCACAGCATGGTAAGGGAGTATGTCTTTGCCCACATCCACCAGCCGGTCCCCGTCCAGGCGCACCTTGGTGGCGTCGGAGAGATCAAAAACCTGGCTTATCCTGGGGTCCACGGCCATAAGGGTCCCCCTTTCCCCCCGGACACGAAGGATAAACCTCTCCACCAGGGAAGTCTCAAAGAGGTGGTCCACCATGGAAACAAAAAAGGGCGTGGATATTCGTCCCTTCACCGCCAGCACCGAGGTGCCGTTGCCATCCCGCCAGTGGGGGTTCTCCACCACCTGAATGGACAGGCCGTGACGCCGGGCCAACTCTCGGGCATGGGCAGCTACCCTTTCTCCCTCCCAGCCCGCCACCACGTAAAACTCCTTTGCCCCTGTCCCCCTCCAGGTGAGAAGGGACCGTTCTAAAAG
>CAZBOO010000158.1:0-2280 GCA_964493535.1 uncultured Aquificales bacterium | reverse complement strand
TCCCTGCCCCGGGCCCCTGACAGAGAAACCCTCAAGGCATTACTGGACAGCATGGCGGAACTGCCTTAATCTATAGGCCAAAAACCGGAGGACCTATGAAAAGAAAGATCCTGGCTTCTTCCCTTGTAATGCTCACCATCTTCTTCATGTACCTGGTGGTAGCAAGCAGACTGAGCCGCCAGCCCGCTCCTTATGTCACAGCCAAGGAGGCCTACGCCCTCCTTGAAAAAAGGGTGAAGGTCCCCGATTTAGCCTATGCCGCCTTCGATTCAGAAAAAATGGACAACACAGGGCATACCAAAAAATTTCGCATCAGCGGATGTTCCCCCTCCCGGAAAAGGACCTATTATATCCTCGCCAACGGCAAGACCCTTTACAGACCCAGAAGCATTAAAACCCAGGTCTGTAAACCCACCCTCCATCTGAGTGATTTTATGGATTCCCCCCAGGTCCTCCAAAAGCTCCAGATGAAATGTGCCCATTACATCATCTACAAGATGGACTGGAACGACCCCCGAGCCTTGGTGATGTGCTGGAACCCAGAGAAGCAAGAAGCTATCTGGCAGGCACTTATAGACACCCGGACGGCCAAAATCCTAAAGATAGAAACCCAACACCCCCAAAAACCGTCAGGCTACCCTTCCTCCAACAAAAGATAAGCCTCACTATCTGTAAAGGCTTGTAAAAAACTCAAATGTATGGCATGGCCAGCCTTGAAGGCCCTGACCTCACCCATGATAGGAAAGCCCAAGAGCTTCATATCCCCCAAAAGATCCAAGAGCTTGTGGCGCACGGGCTCATCCTCAAAACGGGGAGGACCGTTCAGGACACCCTCTACCCCTATGACCACGGCATTGTGAATATTGCCCCCCCTTCCCAGACCTTTCTTCAAGAGATGGGCAATCTCTTCATAGAAGCAGTAAGTCCTGGCAGGAGCCACATCATATGAATAAGAGTCAGGATCATATTCAAAAGAGGTGGTCTGATAGTCGAGATAGGGATGGTTATACTGGATGGTGCAGTAAGCCTTGAACCCCCCTCCATTGGGGGAAACCTCCACAAAACTCCCATCCTCCCTCTCCAATCGGAAGGGTTCCAACACCTTGCAACATTTCCTTACCTTCTCCTGCTCCACCACCCCGACTTGGGCTATCCTCCGGACAAAGACCTTGGAACTCCCATCCAAACCGGGAATCTCCCCACCCCCTTCCACCTCCACATAGGCATTATCAATACCTAAACCGGCCAGGGCAGAGAGAAGATGCTCCACAGTTCTCACGGTCACCCCTTCCTTACCCAGATTGGTAGCCCGAGACACATCCACCACCCAACGATAATGGGCAGGAATCTCCACCCCCTCCTTTACAAAAACGATCCCTAAGTCTACGGGAGCGGGTTTGATTTTAATGGTGGATGGCTTACCGGTATGAAGCCCATAGCCCCTGATTTCCACTTCCCCTGCCAGAGTCCTTTGCCTACCCCGTGGGTACTTCAAGGGCCTCCTCCTTTTCTCACTGTTTGCCCCATTATAGCGGCGAAAAAGGGCATGTAAATGTGGAAAGTTGCATACACATCCCCCTTATAATGTGTCAAAGAATGAACATTCTTCCATTACCCGGGATGACAGAAAAGAAAATTAACGATATAAGAGACCCTATGAAAGAGAAAATAACCGCTGCCGTAATACAAATGGACGTGGTGAAAGGGGGCCCAGACCTGAACCTGGCCAAGGCCACCACCCTCATCAGAGAAGCCCAAGAGATGGGGGCAGAGATAGTGGTCCTTCCCGAAATGTGGCTTACAGACTTCGTTCTGAAGGACCCTTCTCCCCTGTTACCCTGGAGCGCCAAGGCCTTAGACTCCCTCACCCTCATAGCCCAGAGGGGAAACCTGGTTATAGTGGCAGGATCCATCATGGAAGAGTCCAAAGGACGGATCTACAATACATCATACATAATCACAAACAAAGGAATCGCTGGAAAATATCGTAAGACTCACATCTTCGAACCCATGGGAGAAAGAAAGGTCTTCAAACCTGGCAAAGGAACCCACGGAGTTGAAACCTCCCTGGCCCGTTTAGGCACTATCCTATGCTACGACCTCCGCTTTCCCGAGCACATCAGACCCTTGGCCCTCCAAGGGGTAGAAATCCTCTGTATCCCTGCCCAATGGCCTGTACAGCGCATCACCCACTGGGAGATCCTCCTCAGGGCCCGGGCTATAGAAAACCAGTTTTTTGTCTTGGGATGTAACCGCTGGGGCAAAACAGGAGCATACCAC
>CAZBOO010000157.1:0-2323 GCA_964493535.1 uncultured Aquificales bacterium | reverse complement strand
ATTGGTCAGCCTTTTGGATAGTGATCTTAGTCGGTTTCTGAAGAGAGGCGAGTTGGAGTCCCTCAGAAGAGAGAATTATCAGAGGCTTTTGGAGTCTGTGCAACTTGCGCTCAAAACCTCAGGGGAAGCTTAAAAAATGGTGTTGGTGACCTTGGAGATAAAGAGGACCAAAGTGGAGAACCTGCTGGCCTTTCTTCCTCCCCTGTTTCGTAAAACCCACCTGGACACTCTGCTCCAGGATCCAGCCTACTGTGCCCAGGTGCTTAACAGGATGCTGAAAAGGAGACTGGTGGCCAGGATAACCAAGGGGGTGTATCTGAATGTTCTTAAATGCAAATTCACGAATGAATGGCCCCCTGTAGAAGAGGCGGCCTGCCTCATTAAGCCCGCTGCTTATGTGAGTCTGGAGTGGGCCTTGCACTACTGGAACCTGATCCTCCAGAGACCCGCTGTCTGTACAGCAGTCGTAACCAAGGTAGGAAGACTTAGGAGGGTATCCTTCAAAGAAACCTTAGACCAGGTAACGGTGGAGTACGAGGTGGAGTTCTCAGCCATCTCAAAGGTGCCGAGGCACTTTGGCATTGAGGGCCTACCCGAAATCATGGCCAGGATGGCCACACCGGAAAGGGCCCTCCTGGATTGGATCCATGTGAGACGTCCCTCTGAGTACACCATCTCGTCTTGGATTGATGAGATGGAGGTGGAGAACCTCAATGCCGAAAGGCTACTGGCCTTTTCCCAGCACTACCCGCCAAGGGTAAAGAGGCTGGTATCGGGTATCTTGGACCGATGATATCGAGCTTGACACTTCTCATCCCAGAAATCTTTCCAAAAATTCCCTTGGCCTGAGGACGGGGATGTTTTGAAAACCCGAACCTATTTAACGGAAGTTCCAGAACAACAAGCACAGCATCTGGTGTATAACCAGTTGATAAAACTGGTTATTGCCTCTTACGGCTCAGCCTTTTCCTCGTGGCTGCATCAACCTTGCGCACCGGCGGGGTGAAAGGCAGATTCACATCGGCAGCCTCCAGGAGCCTTCTTGTCATCCCCACAGGCTCGGGCACTTTGTTCACCCATGTGCCCCGCACATCCACCTTCACACATCTTAAAGCACCCAACTCATCCAACCCCTCCGCCACTGTCACCTCCAGATCATGCCACAGCCCGGCAAGCTTCCTCTCCAGCATGTATGCCAGCATCACTACAAAAACATGTCCCCTCGTGCCGGCTTCGGTCCTCACAAATGTGGGCCTCACCTCCAAATGCCCTTGTTTGAATGTGCGAAAGGGCCTCTCTGTCCATCTCTACATACAGCCCCCGGCCAATTGATGTGGCTTTACTTTTGAGAATCATAGCATGGAGCAGTTATACAAGTGTTTCTCCAGGTCTCACAGCCTCAAGGCCTGGATAGGATGGATAAGGGAGGCCTTATAGGCCGGATAAAGCCCCGCCACCACCCCAGTAAAGATGGAGACAAGGATCCCTACCAGGGCCCCTTTCATAGGCAGGACCAGCTCCCATCCCGCCAACAGGCTTACCAATAAGCTAAGAAAAATCCCAAAGGCCAATCCCAGACTGCCACCCACTAAGGTGAGGACCAGGGACTCCACCAGAAACTGGAAAAGTATGCTGCCCCGAGAAGCCCCCACAGCCCTCCTAATCCCGATTTCCTGAACCCTCTCCCTCACAGATAAAAGCATAACGGCCAGGACCCCTATAGCCCCCACCAGCAGAGATACCGCTGCCACAGCAGCCACCAACACAGCGAAAATGGAGGCCGCCTTGACCTTCTCCTTCATGATCTCCTCCATAGAATTAACGCTGAAGTCATCGGCCCTTTTACCCAATCTGTGTCTATTATGGAGGAGGTGTTGGATCCCCGAAGCCACCCTCATAATAATCCTTTCGGAAGAGGCTTGAACCAGAATAGTGTTTATGTAGGTCACATGGAAAACCCTTATAGTGGCAGTAGTGATAGGAATGAGAATCTGGTCATCCTGATCCTCCCCACTGGCATCCACCCCCTTAGACTCCATCACCCCCACCACCTTGAAAGGAATATGCCTTACCCGGACCCCCTTCCCCACAGGATTGGCAGCACCAAACAGGCTTTGAGCCACGGAGTAACCCAAAACGGCCACCCTCATCCGTCCCTTCACCTCCTCCCCAGTGAAAAACCTCCCCAAGGCAGGATAAAAGTTCCTCACCCAAGGATACATAGGGGTAGTACCTGTAATTCGGGTGCGAACCACCCCCCTTCCCCTCTCCACCAAAGCAAAGGCATCGTATATAGGCGCCACCCTCAGCACCCCTGCCACCT
>CAZBOO010000156.1:0-2331 GCA_964493535.1 uncultured Aquificales bacterium | reverse complement strand
CCCTTAGAGAGAACAGCATCATCTGGAGGATCTATCTCCTGAAGTATATATCTTATTGCCTCCTTGGAAAGGACCTTAAGGGCCTCCTTCTTTTCCATTTGGGGGCATGTGTAAGAGATGGTGATGGATCGAGGGGCCTTTCTCCCCGTGGCAAACTCAAAAAACTCCATATTTAAGGTAAGCTTAGCCTGAGGGGGAGGTTGGTAAGTCACCTTCCTTATCAAAAAGAGGGTGTCCCCCAAATCCTCCAAGCTCTCAGGCTCGCCCTTAAGCTGAAGGGGCGATGACAAAAATGGGGTAAAGACCTGGTTCTCAAACTCCATCACCTCCTTAATAGCCTGGATCACCTCCTTGGTGGTCTCTTGGGGTGGGTAACTGGTGGCCATTACCAGAGCGTAGGTATGCTTCAAAGGAAGAGGATCCATGCTTTTTACCTTGATACGTTGCCCACAACCCATCAAAAGGAACATCAGAAACGCAATTAACAGCGCCGCCTTTCTCATCCCATCATCTCCAAAACTCAAACCAAAAGTTAGGTCTTCCCCCTAAGGATCGCAAGCCCCAGGAAACGGACGCTCTGGCAAACGCTGAGAAAGAACTACACCAGCGCCTCTTGGGCTACAGCCGCCAAAAAGGGGTGAAACCGGGCATTGGAAGCAAGAATCCAGCCCTCTAACCACGGTCTCTCGGCCAGCCCTTCCACCACCCCTCCAGCCTCCTGGACCATGAGTCCCCCTGCCGCCACATCCCAAGGGGAAAGGTCCAGATAAAAAAGCCCGTCATAGCGTCCACAGGCCACGTAACAGAGATCCAAGGCAGCAGAACCTGTGTGTCTCAAGGCAACCCCCTTTATGTACATGGCTCGGTAAAAGGCTAATAGGGCAGTCAAATGCTCCTTGCTCCTAAAGGGCAACCCCATGGCCACCACGGCCCTGGGGGGTTCCTCCACTGGGGAAACGGCAACCCGGAGTCCATTAAACCACACCCCTTTGCCTGCCTCGGCATGAAAGGTTTCATCCTCCATGGGAGCATATGTCACCCCCAGGACAGGTCTTCCCTCCTCCATGAAAGCCAGGGTGACAGCAAAGTGGGGTATTCCGTGGATGAAGCTCCTGGTGCCATCCAGGGGATCTACCACCCAGCAAGAGGGAGAGATCTCCTGGCCATGGAAGTGTTCCTCGGACAAAACGGGCATCCCCGGGGTGATAGCCTCCAACTGCTTCAGGATCCAGTCCTCCACTTCCCTGTCTGCCTGGGTGACGAAATCACTGGGGCCCTTCTCCTCCACTGGGAGGGCCTCACCGCTAACGAGATCAAGAAACCTTTCTTTTAAAAGCTCTCCGGCTCCCTGGGCCACCATCAAGGCGTCCTCAATCAATTCACCCTCCTCACCTGAAACTGCTCCTGATGAAAATCCATGCGCTCGGTAACCAGGACCTTCACCTTCAGCTCCTTCTCCAGGTCCTCCAAGGTATCCCCCTCCTCCTCAATAAGGGCCTGGGCCACTAAAGGATGGACCTCTACGGCGATCTTTCCCTTTCGGGCAAGGGGAGTCAGCTTCTTCACCTCCCGGAAAATCTCATAACAAATCACCAAGGGTGGTTTCATGTAACCCCTCCCCCCGCAGTAGGGGCATGGGCCGCACAGAGTCTTCAACAGGCTTTCTTTCACCCTCTTTCGGGTCATGATCACCAGGCCAAGCTCTGTGAAACCCTGGATACTGGAAGGGTACCGGTCCTTCTTGAGAGCACCATCCAAAGTCTCCAAAACCTGCCTCCTGTGCCCCTCTTTCTCCATATCTATGAAATCTATGATGATGATACCTCCAATATTCCTGAGACGAATCTGATGGGCGATCTCCTTAGCCGCCTCCAGGTTGGTCCTGAAAATGGTGTCCTCCAAACACTTCTTGCCCACAAACCTACCCGTATTCACATCTATGGCCGTGAGGGCCTCTGTTTCCTCGATCACGATGTAACCCCCCGATTTGAGCCACACCTTGGGATGAAGGGCCTTGTTCATATCCTCCTCAGCACCGTAACGCTCAAAGATGGGTTCAACACCTGTATAGAATTGGATGCGAGAGGCCAATTGAGGGAGATAGTCCTTGGTGAAAGACAGACATCGCTGGTACTCCTTTTCGCCGTCTATGATAAGGGAGGTCACCTCAGGAGAAAAGAAGTCCCGCACGGCCCGGAGGACCAGGTCAAGGTCCTTGTATAGAAGGGTGGGGGCCCTCGTCTTCTCCCCTTTGCCTTTGATGGACTCCCACAGTCTCAAAAGAAACTCCATGTCCTGGCGGAGGTCTTCCTCCCCCTTAGCCTCGCTCAC
>CAZBOO010000155.1:0-2338 GCA_964493535.1 uncultured Aquificales bacterium | reverse complement strand
GCCCCTTTCTCCGTGACGCGTAGAGGGTTCATTTCCCCTTCGGCCAGTTCGGGGTGTTTCAGAGCCAAGTGAGAGAAACGGGTGATGATGCGGGCCAGGGCATCCAGATCGGCCTCCACTCCTCCTCTGACACCCTGGAGCAAGGGGGAGGCCTTGATCCTTTTTATCATGTCCAGGGCTTCTTTCTGCGAAACAGGTGCCAGGGCATGGGTCACGTCCTTCAGCACCTCTACGTATATGCCTCCCAGGCCGAACATGAGTACAGGGCCAAAGGTGGGGTCTCTCAAAAAGCCCACCACCACATCCAGCCCTGGAGAGGCCATCTCTTCCACCAGTACCCCTCGCACCTCACCGATTGCCTTCTCCCGTGCCTTCTCCATGAGAAGGCGGCAGGCCTCCCTGGCACCCTCCCCGTCCCCTATGCCGATGATCACTCCTCCCAGGTCGGACTTATGGAGTATCCTGGGGGAGGAGAGCTTCATGACCACGGGGAATCCCATTTCCGTGGCCCTTTCCACCGCTTCTTCCTCCCCTTCCGCCAGGGCATGGGCTATCACAGGGATTCCATAGGCCTGGAGCAGTTTCATGGCTGGGTACTCATCCAGGGCATGGTGTCCCAAAAGGCGGGCTTCCCCTATCACCCTCTCAACCTCCCTGGGTGACCCTTCAAGACTCACCACTTCCAGGGGGAATTCTCCCCTGTGCTTCAGGTACAGGTTCATGGAGTCCAGAGTCATGACAGCCTCTTCCGGGAAATCGTAGTTGGGTACCTGCCCCTCCCTGAGTACCTGCACCCCTTCTTTCACCCTTTCTCTGCCCATGAAGGCCGTGACAATGTGCTTTCCCCTCTTTCGCCTTTTCACCACCTCCTGGGCTGTCTCCTTTATCTCGGTCATGAGCTGGGGGGTGAGTAACACTATGATGGAGTCTACCCCGCGGACTTCCAGGAGTATGTCCAGGGCCCTGGCGAAGCGGGCTGCATCGGCGTCTCCTATGACGTCCACAGGATTCCCAAGCCCCGCCGTGCCAGGCAGGAAGGCCTTGAGGGCTGCGATGGCCTCCTCTGGCAAGGTGGCCATCTTCATGGAAGAAAGGGCAATGGCATCGGCTGCCATGATCCCGGGCCCCCCGGCATTGGTGAGTACAGCCACCCTTTCCATGGGCGATGGTTCCCAGAAGGACAGGAGTTTGGCTACTGCAAAGAGTTCTCCCATGTGGGCCACCCGGATGGCACCCCCCTTCCTGAAGGCGGCGTCATATGTCTGATCGGAACCGGTGATGGAGCCTGTGTGGGAAGAGGAGGCCTGTTTCCCTGCCTCTGTCCTTCCCACCTTGAGCAGGAACACTGGTTTCACGGTGCTGGCCTTCTGGATAGCACGAAGAAAAGGCCCACCTTCCGCCACTCCTTCTACATAGACCAGGGTCAGCCTGGACTCGGGGTCGTCAGCCAGATAGGAGAGGAAATCTGCCTCGCTAAGATCTGCCTGGTTCCCCAGACTTACCACCTTGGAGAAGCCTACCCTCTCTTCTATGGACCAATCGAAGAAGGCGCTGAGAAGGGCCCCCGACTGGGAGATAACGGCCACATTCCCCCTTGGAGGCATCACGGTAGCGAAGGTGGCATTTAGAGGGGTGTGGGTATCCATAATGCCCAGGCAATTGGGGCCCACCAGCCTGATGCCCCATTTACGGGCAGCCCCCACCAGCTCCTTCTCCAGTCCTGTCCCCTCCTCTCCGGTCTCCTTGAATCCCGCTGAGATGATCACAACTGCTCTGGTTCCCAATGGACCCAGGCCATCCAAAGCCTTCAGGCAGGCCCTGGGAGGCACAGCCAGTATGGCCAGCCGGGGAGGCTGGGGGAGGTCCTGGATGCTGTTGTACGCCTTTAGCCCCAGGATCTCCTTTCTTTTTGGATTCACGGGATAGATGTTTCCACTGTAGCCGTCCTTTATAAGGTTCCTCAGTATAGCGTATCCCACCTTCTTCTCAACGGGAGTGGCTCCTATTACGGCCACGGAAGAGGGTTTAAAGAAGCTGTCCATCTCGATCCCCCTGTAAAAACCGCATAGAAACAAGCCCTTGGTATCATTCCAATGAAGCATCTTCAAGGCGTTTCCTTGCCGTCCTTTTCCCCAAGGCTGTATAAACCCAGGAAATGCAAAGTAGAGAAGGATTCCAGAGTAAGGTCCTCCTCATTCAGGGCATAGATTACCCAGAGCTTCCTTTTGGCCGGGGGACCATTACATTACCTCCATAACAGGATTCGCCATTTCACTTAACGTCTCCAGCATATACGACGTTGCGACCGAAGGGAGCAATGTCCCAAAGGGCAAGGGCG
>CAZBOO010000154.1:0-2401 GCA_964493535.1 uncultured Aquificales bacterium | reverse complement strand
GAGAAAATCCAAAAAAGAAACCCTCGACCCCGCCCTTAAGATTGAACTGCCACTTCTCGGGAGCAGAGAGGGGACCCTTAAGATCAAGGGCGTCCACATACAAAAGACCCTTCATAGACTTAAAGTCCGAAAGGGCATCTTTCACCTGGGGATAAGAGAAAACCCATGGGTAAAGTTCATCAAGGAGCAACCGGGCAGTCATGGATGACACCCTCATTAGGAGAACGTCCTTCCAGTCCACCCAGGCAGAGAGATCAGAGAAAGATGACACCCCCACCTTACCTTTTAGATGGTCCACGGCTGCTCTGGACGCCTCATAGGTGAACCCTCCTCCGGTAATAGACACGGGATAAGGGATCCTCCCATAGACACCTTTTAGATTCACATCTGAGGCCTTGACCGAGACGCTGACGTCCTCCGTGGTCCCATCCAACACCAATCTGCCCCTGGCCCATCCTTGAAGCCTTTGAACTTTCGCCATCTCACTCAAAAAGGGCTTGTTCTTCACTATCTTTGCCAGCACCCCTGGGAGTTGGGCCAAATCCGCCTTCAGTTCCGCATAAAGATGGATGGGTAAGGCCTCGCCTTCAAGTCCTAAGGACAGTTTACCCTGAAGGAGACGGCTGTTCCCCACATTACCCACCAGGTTCTTACCTTTAAGGACACCCTGGGATATAACCACTTCCCCACCAGTATCTTCCACCTTGAGATGGATATCGGGAATGAGAATGGTCCCCCCTTCCACCTCTCCTTCTATCTCCATACTCTTCAGAGACCCCAGTTGGGAAAGGGCAGGCACTGTATCCCTGAAACTGATGACCGGCACACGGCCCCCCTGAACTATCCCAAAGATTTTCTGGACGGTATGGTCACTTCCCAAAAGGGAAAGGACCACCTCCCTCAGAGAGGGAATGTCAACATCCCTGCCCTCCAGCACCAAACGGGCAGAGGGTATCTGGGGATCCCATAAGAAGGAACCGGAGAGATGTAGTTGGGGGTATTTAAGATCCATATGGGCAAGGGATACCTCCACCCTGGGACCCAAGAGGTGAAACTTCCCTTCCAGGTTTCCGCATTCCATGACCAAAGCATGTTTACCCTTCCTTAGGGCCAAACACGGAACAGCCCCCTTGAAGACCCCTGATACATCCTTTAATCCCTTCAGGTTCAAGGCAAGCTCCATATCCATCATGGAGTCCACAGGGCCCAGAGGGGTAAGGGGCAGGAGACAACAGGCCAATTTGTGGGGCTGAAACTGGGTCAGGCTGATCTTCAACTCTCCAGTAATGCCTTGGGGGTCGAGTTGGCCTTTAAGGACAAAATCCTTTCCCATATTTGAGTTGAAAGCCACATCCATCCTGAGGTACTGGGGGGGCAGGACCACATGGGCCTTGAGATCCTTAATCCACAAAGCCGCCTTTTTACCCCCTTTATGGATGTATATCTCCCCCCTCTCCACATCGATCACAAGTCCGGGAACCCGGGAGGACAAGATGGCAAGAAACCCCTTCAGCTTCTCCTCTAATCCCTGGGAAGAAGAAGGCCCCCCCTTTCCTTTTTTTAAGTAAACATGGGCCTTCGGTCCTGAGACCTTGACGTGGCGCACCTGCACCTCCCCCCTCAAAAGGGGGAAAAGGCGGGGAATAAGGCTAAAAGAGTCAGCGGAGACTTCTCCCTTCCCCGGAAACTTTACCGATACCTGATGGATAATCACCCTGGGAACGGGGAAAAGGGAAAGGTCCAATTTGGAAAAGGCCACCTCACCCTTCACCTGACGGGAGGCCTGGGCCAGGATCTTCTCCCTCACCGAAGGGAGGTGAAGAAGATGGGGCAAGACAAGGGCCAGGGCCGCCACAAGGACCAGCAATCCCCCTACAAGCCCCCCCCCTATCCAGAGGAACCTCTTCCTGCCCTTAACCTTCATTAAGGACCTCCTCTAAAGCCCCCAACACTTCCTCTGGTGTAAGCCTCTCCATGCATGGATAAAAGGTACACCCTGAAGAGCACTTTCTACAATGGGGAACAGGGGGCATAAGGATCCTTCTCCCCAATCCCTCATGTCCCCACCTCAGGGGATTGCAGCCCCGCCTGGGATCAAACAACTGGACCAAGGGCACACCCAGGGCCGCTCCTATATGCATGGGACCCGTATTATTGGCCACCATGGCCTTAGAAAGGGAAAGGAGGGCCATGAGCTCCCTGAGATTGGTAGAAGGGGCCACCCTCCCTTTCTCACCTGCCACCTCATCAGCCAGCCCTTTCTCCCCCGGACCCCAGAAAACCACCACCCCCAAGCCCATATGCTGAATCCGCCTGCCCAGTTCCCTGAAAGAGGAAGAAGACCAGCGCATCTCCTTACCACCTCCAGGATAAAGGACCACAAAATCCCTTGGCCACCCCT
>CAZBOO010000153.1:0-2530 GCA_964493535.1 uncultured Aquificales bacterium | reverse complement strand
GATCTAACCAGTTCCCAGTGGACTTCCAAAAGATGCAGGGGCTGATTGTTGGCGGCGGGGTGTTTCATCACCACGAAATGATACTCGTTGGTTTTGTTCACGTCGACAAATCCCTTGGAAGGAGCCACACCTTTGTATCCCATCTCTCCTGTTAAAATGTCCCATGCCTTCTTTGTGTCTTCGCGTGGCACGATGATGTCAATGTCCGCCGAAGCCCTGACGTAAGGATCGCCGTAGATGAGTTGTGACAGAAAACATCCTTTGTACGGTATTACTGGTATGGAGGCGTTCGCCAAGGCTTTGGTGATCTTGATCAACTCTCTTCTCTGGAGCTCCGTTCTTCTGAAATTGTAGATGAAGTCCATTTTCAAGGACTCTCTGATCTCTTTTGGGCAGTGGCTTTTGTCCCACAGATTATACTTGCTCATATTGTGGTAGACGAGGGGTGACAGGCCGTGTTGGCGGGCCAGATCCGGAAACGCGCCCCAGTCCGGGTCTTGGGGCAGGCTAACGGTTTCCTCTTCTTGAGGAAGGCACAGATCTATCAGCAGTTGGAGGGCCTCTCGAGCTTTATTGGTGTCCTGATTCGCCATGGTGAATTTACCTGTATCAGAGTTGATGGGTCAGGAGAAGTCGGTGGTTGACGCCAAAGGAACGGAAGGATAAGACTTGAATGAAATCTTTCAGGTCTGTTTTGAAAGGGGAGGAACATGAAGTCTGGATATGTATCTGTTCCTCAGGTTTCAGTGAAGGTGGCAGGTGAAGAGGGAGCCGCCCTCTATCATCCCGACACGGGCAAGACCAGATCCATAAACGCCACGGGCCTCTTTATATGGGAGAGGCTGGACGGCAGTCACTCTGTGGACGACATTGTCCGGGAGATGAGGGAGCACTTTGAAGGGGTTTCGGATGGAGCGAATGAGGATGTGCGCTCTTTTCTGAACTCCCTGGTGGAAGAGGGTTTTGTTAGCGCTACTGTGGAGCAGGGGGAGAGGTTCAAGCCCCCTTATCCTTCCTTGGGAGACGGTCCCGAGACGGTGAGCATAGCCATCACCGGGAGGTGCAACCTGAAGTGTGCCCATTGTTTCTATGCCGATGAGATGGTGGCCAGAAGCGATCTTCCCACTGAGAGATGGCTTGTCTTTCTTGATGAACTGGGGGGCCTGGCGGTGCAGAGCATCACCCTTACAGGGGGTGAGGCATTCACCAGGCCCGATCTCTGGGAACTGATAGACTCCATAATAGCCAACCGAATGAGATATGATTTTCTCACCAACGGCACCCTGATAACGGAAAAGACCCTGGAGGCCTTCTCTATGGGCAAAAGGAGACAGCGCCTCAACAGCATCCAGATATCCATAGACGGTTCCTGTCCCGAGGTGCACGATCGGTTCAGGGGGCCTGGTGCCTTTGATAACGCCTTGAAAGGCCTAAAGCTTTTGAAGGAGGCGGGGTTCCCTGTCACTGTGCGTGTTACGGTTAATCGCTATAACCTGGACGACCTGGAGGATGTGAGCCGCCTCCTTTTGGAAGATGTGGGCATAGGGGCCTTTGGCACCAACGACGCCATGCCCATGGGGGCAGGATGCCAGAACAGGGAGTCCATTGCCCTGACCCTGCCGGAGCAGAGGAGGGCCATGGAGATTCTGGTGGGGCTTTCGGAACGCTACAATGGCCGTGTAACTGCTATGGCCGGGCCTCTGGCCAAGGCCAAGGGCTTTGCCGAGATGGAGCGGGCCCGTGCTACAGGAGAAAAGACCAGCCGCTGGCACATGGGCTATCTCACTTCTTGCGGGGGTGTTTTTAACAAGCTGGACGTCCTCCACGACGGCGGCATTGTGCCATGCCATATGCTCCACAGATTGGTGATGGGTAAGGTGGGGGAAGACCCTGTTAAAGAGATATGGAGGGACCATCCTACCTTGGTGGCCCTCAGGGAGAGGAGGAAGATACCCATGAACCAGGTGCCCGGGTGTGAGGACTGCGAATGGGCCCCTTATTGCAATGGTGGGTGCCCCGGCCTGGCCCATGAGCTGACCGGGGACTTTAACCGGGCCAATCCCTGGGACTGCTACAAGAGATTTGTGGAAGAGGCAGGGCGATGGCTCCCGGAAAAGATAACCCTTTAGCGACCCTTAGCGAAGGGAGGGCTGATGCCTCAAAGGAGATGATTCCTCTTCTTAATACCTTGTATGTTTACGTTGCCGGTTGCTGTAACCTGAGGTGTCGCCACTGTTGGATTGATCCAAGCACCGAGAGGGGCCCTGACAAGTTTCTATCCTGGGAAAGGCTGAAGGGGATAGTGGAGGATGCCCTTCCCTTGGGTCTGTCGGCCGTTAAGCTCACCGGTGGCGAGCCCCTTTTGCACCCTGAGTTTCTGGAGATAGTGACCGGCTTGAAGGGGCTTGGGCTGAGGGTGATAGTGGAGACCAACGGCACCCTGGTTGGTCCTGAAGAGGCCAGGGTATTAAAGGAGACGGGGGCATTCGTGTCCGTGTCCATAGATGCCCCTTTCCCTGAGATGCACGAC
>CAZBOO010000152.1:0-2558 GCA_964493535.1 uncultured Aquificales bacterium | reverse complement strand
GCCACAAAGGAACCCAGAATGGGGATCTTGTAACACCATTCTAAAAGGAGATACCCCCCAGCTATCATCCAGGAAAAGAGGGAGAGGGACTCGAAGAGGTTGGTAGCAGGGAAGTGATGGGCTGTTAGGCCCCGCACCGTCAGGGCTATGGTGTGGAGGATAAACCCGATAAGGAGCAAAAGATAGGCTTTTTGTGAGATTGCCTCCCTGGTGCGGTATAGGTAGTATACATAAAAGGCTGCTGAGGCCAGGTAAAAGGCGGCGGCGGCTCTGAAAATGATTATATCCATATTTTTTAATCTCCTGAGATCTCTGGGGAAGGATAGCCCAGTGCCTTATCCCTAATCAAGTTCCTTGGGCATCCCATTTTGCCCTTAGGGCCCTTCGTTGCTTTTCCCTGCTTTTTGTGATTTTTAAGGGCCGACAGCTTTCAGATGGAGGTGGGTCTTTGAAGATTTGGGTGTGGATACAGGAGGGGGGGATCGTGATGTACCCCATCTTCTTCTCGTCAGTGTTGGCTTTGGCCATTTTTCTGGAAAGGCTTTATGCCTTGAGGCGTTCCAAGGTTATTCCCCAGGGTTTTGTCACAGAGCTGGGGTTCTTTAGAGAGAGGGGAGGAGAAGGGGAAGCCCTGATTACCCTCTGTGGCCGTTACGATTCGGCCCTGGCCCGGGTGATCAAGGCCGGGGTGGAGAGGATAGCCTATGGGTTCTCAGAGGTGGCCCATGCCGTGGAGGGGATGGGCCAGCACGAGGCCGCCCTTTTATCTACCAATCTTAGAATGATGGGGGCCATATCTAACCTGGCTCCCATGTTGGGTTTGTTGGGTACGGTGTTGGGTATGATCCACGCTTTTTCCGTCATTGCCAGGGCAGGCACTGGCCGTCCAGAACTAATCGCTTCGGGGATCTCTGAGGCCCTGTTAACCACGGCGGCGGGTCTCATTGTGGCCATTCCCACCCTGGCAGGTTACCACTATCTCAGGGGCAGGATTGACCGGTATGTGGTGGAGATGGAAGAGGTGGCCCTCTCTTTCTTGGAGGGGCTGGTGGAACGGGAGGATTGATTCATGCGCTTTTTAAGGAGGCCGGAGGAGGATTTTAGCTTAGACTACACCCCCCTTATCGACGTGGTTTTTCTTCTTCTCATCTTCTTCATGGTGTCTACCCAGTTTGTCACTTTTCAGAAGCGGTTAGAGGTGGCTCTTCCCAAGGCCAAGGCCGGTAAAGTCGAGATAAAGAAGAAGGAGGTGGTTATAGAGATGACCGCCTCTGGAGCCCTCTTCTGGAATGGCCGTCCTGTGTCTTGGAAGGGGCTGGAGGGGAGGCTTTCCCAGGAGAAGGGGAAAATAGGATCTGTGGTTGTGAGGGCAGACCGATCTTTGCCCTATGGGGATGTGGTACGGGTGATGGGGCTCTGCAAGGGGGCGGACATATCTGAGGTGGGCATAGCCGTCAGGTGATCCCTTATGAGATCCTCTACCATCCAGGGGACATCCTGGATGGTTTTCACCGAAAGGACCTTCTCTTTCCCCCTTCCCCAGACGATGACAGGCACGGGGTTAAGGGTATGAATGGTCCTCTGGGTGTCTTCCACGTTGCCATGGTCGCTGGCCAGGATTACAGTTTCGTCTTCCAAGGAGAGGTGTTCCAAAAGGGAGCAGAGCATGATGTCTAAATCCTTTATCACCTGGAGGGGGGTACCATTTAACCTGCTGTGACCCACCAGATCCGTCAAGAAGTATTCATAAACGGTGAAGGTATGTTTCTGGGTAATACGGGCCAGGATCATTCCCGCTGCTTCAGGGGAAAGGAGAGGTAGGGATGTATCTTTATTAATCAGCAGGGAGTTGGTGAAGTCATGATAAAGGGCCTTTCCCTGGGACAGGTCTTGCAGGGTTTTTAAAGATACACCTCCTGCCTGGGCGTGGTGGGTGGAAACCGAGGTCCCGGGTTGGTCTTTTTCGAAGAAGGAGGGTCTGAAGGCATTGGCAAAGCACATGTGGGAGGTTTGCAGTCCCCTTTTTCTTAGACGGCTGAAGAGGCCCTTCCTTTCTATCAGTTTTTTCAAGGTGGGGCCTGGCAAGCCACTCACATGCCTTCCCATAATGGCGGGGGCGTTTACTCCAGTGAAAAGGGCTGTTTGTCCTGTGGCGCTTTGGGGCAGGCCTGGAACGCCCAATTGGGCATCGGCGGCTACCCCTATTCCTTGGTAGGGAACCTCTCCAGGTAGATGTCTTGCCTCTAACCCTAAGAGTTGGGTGTAGACAAAGGGAGACTTAGCAGGTAGGCCGAAGCCGTCTACAAAGAAGAGGAGGACCTTGGGAGGCATCACAGGAGGATCTTTACGTAAGCCTTTTTTACTAAAGTGTCAAGCCAATTCTGGTATCTCTTGGAGGCGCGTTCTTGGTGGAGCTTCTTTGTTATATCCTTTTTTACTTGGTCGAAGGGAACATAGTTCTTCTCTTGCTTTTCCAGGATCTTCACAATATGCATCCCTGATTCCGCCTCTATGAGTTTCATGTCCCCTGGTTTATTCTCGGTGGAGAAAAGGAAGGC
>CAZBOO010000151.1:0-2706 GCA_964493535.1 uncultured Aquificales bacterium | reverse complement strand
GTACCCTCAACTATCAGCCCGGCCTCCCCATTACCCCTCCCAAGCCCCATATCACTCTGGTGCCAGGGAAAAGGCCTGTAGAGGTGCCCAAGCTGGCCCAGAAGGGCAAGGGGAAAAGGGAGACCTCTCCCATTCATCCCAGCAAGAAAGGGGAAAAACGACCACCCCCTGCCAAGGGGGAAGCCTCCCCAAAAAAGAGACCAGGAAAAAGCATAAAACAGAAAAAGGGAAAGACCAAAGAGAAAAAGAAACTGGCCAAACTGGTTCCAGAGGAAGGCCCCAGCACCCAGATAGTACCCCCCTTGCCCAAAAGAAAGATCCCCCTCTTCGACCCTTCCCTGATAAGAGAGCATTCCAAAAAGATTGTGCCCCAGTTGGGAGAAGGGGAATCCTCAGTAATCTCCTTGGACACCACCAAATCTAAGTATATCTCCTACTTCAAACACATCCGAGATAAGCTTTACCTGGTATGGAGATACCCCTTAGCGGCCAGGATGAACAGCGTTCAGGGAACGGCCCGCATCCTCTTTGTTATAGATCGTTCAGGGAGGCTTAAAGAAGCAAGGCTCCTTCAGTCATCGGGCTTCACCATCCTGGACAACGAAGCCCTAAGGGCCATCCGAGCCGCCGGTCCCTTCGGACCCTTCCCCTCGGATTGGGCCGAAAAGGAACTGAGGATACGGGCCAGATTCATATACCAGCTCTTCGGCCGCTCTCCCTTCGGATAAACCTCAAAGAGACCATAACTTGACGGCCTTTCGCACATCCTCCATGGTACTTGAAGCCTCATCCCGAGCCCTCCTGGAGCCGTCAAGGATGATGTCCTCCACCTTCCGGGGCTGGCCCTCCAGCCCCTTCCTGCGCTCATGGATGGGCCCCAAGGTCTCCATAAGATACCCATAAAGGACCTTCTTACAGTCTATGCATCCTATGCCCGCCGTCTTGCAACCCCGAATGATCTCCTCCCTATCCTCCTGAGGGGTGAAGGCCTTGTGAAGATCAAAAACGGGGCACCTCTCGGGATCACCGGGATCCGTCCTTCTAATCCTCTGGACATCCGTCACCATGGGACGGATCTTCTCCCAAACCTCCTGGGGAGAATCGGCCAAATAGATGGCGTTATCATAGCTCTTGCTCATCTTCCGCCCATCCACCCCTGACACCTTGGGGATCTCTGTGAGCTTGGGTTTGGGCTCGGGAAACAGGGTACCGTATAGGTAATTGAAGCGCCGGGCGATCTCCCGAGTAAGTTCCAGGTGAGGTAGCTGATCCACTCCCACAGGTACATAATGGGCCTTGTAGATAAGAATGTCTGCAGCCTGGAGCACAGGGTAGCCCAGGAAGCCATAGGTGGCCAGATCCTTGTCCTTCAACTCCTGGCGGATCTCCTTGTAAGTGGGGTTGCGCTCCAACCAGGAAATAGGGGTAATCATAGAGAGGAGGACATGGAACTCGGCATGCTCCAAAAGCTTGGATTGAAGGAACAACACACTCCTTTCAGGGTCCAAACCAGCAGCCAACCAGTCTAAAGCCATTTCATAGGAGTATTCCGCCACCTGGGTGGGATCGGCATACTCGGTGGTGAGGGCATGCCAGTCAGCGATAAAATAGAAACACTGATAGCCCCCATCTTGAAGGGCCACCCAGTTCCTCAAGGCCCCCAAATAGTTCCCCAAATGAAGCTGTCCCGTGGGTCTCATGCCGCTCAACACCCTCTCCATATCTCAACCCCCTCATCTCTTTGAACGAAAAGGCTACATACTACAAAGCGGGGTCTTTTTGAAGGGCTTTACCTTCTCACTGAAATGACAGGGAAATAGCCCCCTTCTCCCAAGGCTTCAAAAGCCTTTCCCCCTGGTACCAACCTCCACTCCCCTCATGCAGTCCCAGGGCCCCTATCTCTACTTTCAGCACCTTCTTGCTCAAGGGCACGATAGTTAAAGGCCCCACGCCCATGGATGCGTTCACACGAAGCACCGCCACACCCCTCCTCCACGCCATATCCGTAATCTTCTTCTCCAGACCCACCCTGTCCCCTTCTTCAGGGAGATACAAGCGCTTTACTTCAAAGGTATCCAGCAGCCAGGGTACTAAAGAGGCCCGAGAGGGAACAACCCTGGACACCACCAAGGCATCAATGGTCTTCACATCCCTCCAAAGCAAAGCATCCCTCAAGGAGGACCAGGCACCCTTACCCCAGGATGCTCCCCCATCCACCACTATGCTTTCACCCATCTGAACCAAGAGGCCCCTGCCCCTCTTTCCCATGTCCAACACCAAGGTCCCCCGGGGAGAAGGGGAAGAGAGGATGGCGAAGCTTAGCAAAGGCAAAAGGAGGCCCCTTTTACCCAAGCGATGGCGGGTAAGATAGGCACAAACCAGCAGAAAAATTAGGATAGAGAAGAAAAGGGTTTCCCTCCTGGTCACCCAATAGGGAGAAGCCGGCAGAGACTTCATATAAACCAACCCTTTGAGGATAAGAAATAGGAGCCCCTTTTCCAGGAAAACCACCACTACCTTCAAAGGCTGGAGAAAGGCTATGGAGAGATGGAGGACCCCCAAGGTCATCAGAAGCCCCACGGGAAAGATGAAAAGGAGATTGGCCAAAGGGGCGTAGGGTGAAAAGCGGTGGAAGTGAAAAAGGAGGAGGGGAAGGGTAAAAAGGGGAACCACCAAGGCCATGGCCACGTATCCCCCCACCAAGGC
>CAZBOO010000150.1:0-2735 GCA_964493535.1 uncultured Aquificales bacterium | reverse complement strand
AGCTTGGATCGTCTCCACCCCAGCAGTTGCTGACGATGGCTCTGTGATCATTGCCAATCAGTTTGGCAGACTTGTTTCTGTGAAAGACGGCGCTTTGCAGTGGGAACTCCAAATTTTTCCTACTTGGTCATCCCCTGCCATAGATAGCGGGGGGAACATCTACATAGGGGCTTTTGATGGCAAACTCTATTCTGTATCTTCCAATGGTACCTTAAAATGGACATACCGGACAGGGGATTACATCATTTCCTCTCCAGCCATAGACAGTGATGGGACCATATATGTGGGCTCCGACGACGGCAAATTATACACCATAAACCCGGATGGAACCGTGAAGTGGGCCTTTTCTGTCCCTGGTCCTGATCACTCCATAGAGTCTTCGCCTATCATTGGCACAGGGGGGACAATCTACTTCGGGGCGGGAAATGGGCATATATACGCACTGAATCGGTCAGGTGAAAAACTGTGGGAAGTAGACACGGGCGTTTGGATTGTCTCGTCACCCATTATAGCCAATGATGGCACCCTATACATAGCAAATCAGCTTGGAGAAGTCGTGGCCATTACAACCAGTAGCCATGGTTTCATTACTTCCCACTTCAGATCATGTTTTAGGGATGTGCATTAGCTTTTAAATGGCGAGTGTCAGTTGGCCAAATCAGACATTACTTTGCGACCACGATTAGTACAGAGTTTTCAATGCGGGCTGCAAGGTCTTCCAGCGTCCCCCAACGGGTAGATAATACAGTAATCCGGTGCTTGGAGGATGCCGAATTTAGCAGTACCTTCAGGTAAGCCACCTTAACGGCATAGTTGACATTCTGGGGTAAATCGCCCGTCCATTTAAAAACCTTAGCCGCACTCAATTTGCATGTCGTTATCCCAACCACCTCCCCCTTCACATTCAGCAGAGGGCCACCGCTATTGCCACCTGCAAGGGAACACTGATCTGGTAAACTTGGGGGTCATTTCCCACACCCGTTAAGGAACTAATAATCCCGTCGGTCACTTTAGGCTCGTTGCCCATCAGAGGGGGGTTTGGATAACCAACCGTGAATACCCTGGCGCCCACTCGGACAGGTTTTTGGGCCAAAGGCAGGGCTGAAGGCAGTTCCCTCGTTTCCCGCACACGGACAAGCACAAGATCATTATTTTCCTAAGGAGTGTTGGGACCATATATGATATGGCGGCCAGCAGTTTGTCCGCTAAAAAGAGGTTGGGAACGGAAAGGCCCAGTTTGGGCAATCTCTTTATCGCCTCCACACAACGCAGGGCATCGTCCTCTTTTCCGTTTTTGAGATATGAAAGTCCCGCTTTATAAAACCAGTCCGCCGCCACCGCTCCGCTCTGCACCATCCCTTGGCCAACCGCATACATCAAACCGAGGTTAAGCTGGGCATCGGCTAATCCCTGTTCTGCCGCCTGTCTGCAATAGGGGAAAGCCTCTTTGTACTTCTTTTGACGAAAGAGCTTTCCACACATTGTTGCAGAGGTGTTCCCTGCCACGGCGGAGGTTACCGCCAGACCTGTCAGCCAGATCAGAACGATGAAGAATCCCAATGCCCTGTTTGCTGCCTTAGCGCACTTCATGCAGACTCCCCGATAAGAAGTTGCCTTGATTTCTTCTCAGACAACCAGGTCCCATAGCCTTCATTTCACAACCCCATACTTGGTAATCCCCAAAGTTGGTGTGAAAGGCATCCCCCATCTATCTTCCCATTACTATTTTTTATAGTACCCTGGCAAAGCCCTCCCTCCATGGGAAAACATCTTCAGGAAAGCTGGTCAAACAACCTGAAGGTTATACCTCTTCACCTTCCCCTTTTAGCCTCGGATTCAAGACTCCCCAAAGATGGAAAAAGGCTTGATCAGGCCACTTCTTCACCGAGGAGGGAAGAGAAGACCAAATCAGGCCTGAAGAGGTCAATGATCACCACCTCCCCATCCTTGACCTCTATGGTCAGGCCCTTCCCCTCTATGGCTTCATCAGGCAGACCCTTAAACCCTTTCCTCACAAAGAGGAGACTTCCTCTCTCAGGGTCTACCTTAACGTCGAACTCTCTTAGGTCTAAGCCTTTAAGATCCATCTTCCGGCCCTCCTCCTTTTCTCCACCTTTTCTCTGGAGGAAGGGTATAACGTGATCACCTCTTCTTCCTCCATCACCACAACAAGAAATTTCCCCTCAAAAGAAATTATATAGACCTCAGACCTGTAAGTCACATCATAAAATTTCTCAATGGGGTTGGAGAGAGCTATGGCCACCTTATCAGAAGAGAGCCCATATACCTCCATTTTCTCCTTAGCATGGAAGGAGAATTTCAAAGAAAACCCCCTATCACCAGAAGATTAACGTGATCTGAGTCCTACCTTATTCCAGCCCTCGGACCAAACACAAGACTCTCTATCATCCAGAGGTCCCGGGATTTAAATTCAGCCAGAAATCCGTGATGGGAGTATGATTTGGGGGCCAAAGCCCTCTGGGGGGCTCCACCCCCTCTGCCCACAAGCTCCAATTCCCTGCCTTTCTTGTCCTTCAGCCTATAACACACCTATTATCGCCTCATATTTTGCCCTGTATGAGGAGTTTTGGGGTTATGGTAGAGGAGAAGGTCATCCAAAGCCAAAAAAATGCAACAAGGGGAAAATATGAAAAAAATTTGGTGTCCATATAGGTGTCCAATCGTTGATGTCAAAACATGGTTTTCCATGATACTCCATGATGTTTGATTGGAGA
>CAZBOO010000149.1:0-2760 GCA_964493535.1 uncultured Aquificales bacterium | reverse complement strand
GCAAGAAAAGCCCTGTAAAACCCCTCCCCTATCTCCTTCTCTAACCACTGCCACAGGTGGTGGGAAAAATCCCTCAGGGCCTTGAGTTCCTCCAGATGACTGCACCTGCCCCATCGGGGGAAGTGATCCAACTCCCTGGCTACCCTTATGATAAGCCCAGGTAAATCCTCCCCTTCCCCCCGGATGCTCAGGAGGTAGTCCAGGGTCTCCAAGGAAGAAAGGAGCCGGGCAAACAAGCCAGGACAGTGCCCTTGGGAGAGATGGGCCTTCACCTCCTCCATCTTCTCTACAGCCTCCCGGACCCTGTCCAGCACCTCCTCCAAGGGGAGAGTAGGAGGACTAAAGGCTTCTTTTAAGCCACCCTCCACCTCCTCCAGGCCCACTTCGGAGAAGACAGAGGTGAAAAAGAGCATCAAGGCCCTCTTGAGCTGAAAGATGTTCCAGTGAGCCAGAAGAGTGGATAGGGAAGAAGCCTCCAGATGGGTTGCCAAGTAGGCGTTAATGGTCTCCTCCAAAAGGATGACCTCCCCCATCTCATCCAGAAGGGAAAAGGCGGGATCCACCCATGTCTCTACGGGATATTCCCGGAGGAGATATGAGGAAAAACCATGAAAGGTCTTTATTGGGGCCTGGATCACTACTTCCATAGCCTTCATGGCCCTCCCCTCCAACCGAGAGCCCTGAAATTGGGCCAACTGATCCTGAACCCTCTCTCTCATCTCCTGAGCCGCCTTCTCCGTGAAGGTAAGGGCCACCACCTCCTGGGGAGAAAAGCCGTCCACCAAAACATGACGGAGATAACGGGCCACCAAGGTCTTCGTCTTTCCCGTACCCGCCCCCGCCTCTACAATGAGATTCCTGGAAGCAAGGATGGCCTCCCTCTGCTGCAGGGTGAAGCCCTGGCCTTCCAGATATCCCTGGAACACCTCCCTCTCACCAGCCAAGGACCTTGTCCTCCCTTCTGCAGATAAGACGATAAGGGCAGCGACGGCACTTACCCCCCGACTCCTCTAAGCCAATTTCCCGGGAATAGGGAGAGAAATAGCCTCTCTTCATGGCCTCCACCAACTCTACCACCCGATCCATTTGAGCCTTCATAGCCTCTCCTGAAAGGTCTATCTCGAGAACCCCCCTCTCGTTATTCTGAATGTTAGGAAGAAAAAGATAGCGAAAAAGGGCACAGGCAATGCCCCTCTGATTCAATAGATGGGCATATATATACGGTTGGAACAAGAGACCCTTTCTCCCCTTCTCTCGGTAGTCATGCCCCTGCCCTACCTTGTAATCCCATATGGCCATCCCTCCATCTTCCTTCTGGACCCGGTCCACCCGTCCCTTTAAGGAAAAATCCCTGTACTCTCCCTTCAGATCCTCCTCCACCAGGAAAGGGGGAGCCTCTTCCCTTTCTGTCTCCCACCGGACAAAATCCCTCAAGACCCCTAAGTGACGCTCCCTCTCTGCTCTGAAAAGGGCTTGGTGCCCCACCTTTCCCTCCTCCTCATACTTCCGAAAAACCTCCCGGGCTATCCTTTCCAAAAGGCCCAGGTTCTCTTTCAAACCTCCCCCCTCTCCCTTTCCTCGAGCCTTCTCGTAACGCTCAAGGACATGGTGATAGAGCTCCCCAATATATGTATCCAAAGCCTCCTCAACGGGAACCCGAAAAGGTGCAATCTCCAAAAGAAAACATAGGAAAAAGGCGTAGGGGCACTGGGCATAGGTCTCTACCTGAGTAGGAGTAAACACCCGGGGCAGGGGCAAATCCTTCAAAGGTGTCTCTTCCATAAAGATACTCCGTCCCGGGGGTAAGGGGTAGGGGGGACGACCCTGGATGATGATCGGCTCAGCACGCCTGAGGATCTCCACCAGGTAAGGAGAGGGAAGAAGGGGCCTCCCCTGATCATCCCTGCAACTGTAAGAAAGGTAGAGCACCTCCTTAGCCCGGGTGAAACCCACATAAAAAAGGAGGCGGTCTTCGGCCAAGGTCTTCTCTCCCCCCAAGGGTAGAATCACCCTTCCATAGGCCCTGTTTATTCTATCCCTGTCCCCGTCCCTCAAAAGGGGATCCGAATAGACCTGAGAAGGGAAAATACCTTGATTGAGGCCCATGAAGAATAGATAGGGAAAGGTGGATTGGCGCCCGTCCAAAAGACCCATCACGGTGACCCCTCCTTGGGGCTGAAGAGAGGAATAGTGAGATTCCTTCAAAACCCCTGCCACGCTTATGAGGAACTCCTCCAAGGTAAACCGGTTTATACCCGCCAGCCCTTTCCCCCGGACCACCCAGAGAAGGGCCTCCCATAGATAGGCCAATATCCTCTCTCCCTCCCCATCTCTACCCATACCCAAAAGCTCCAAAGATCGGTCCAGACCCTCCATGATCTCCCGGCCCTCCCCCCTCAAGGGTATAGCCTCAAGGGCAGGGATAAGGGTGGTGATGATCCACCCCCTGGCCTTAGGAAAGTCCCTCTCTTTAAGAACCTTGAGACGCCATCTCTCAATACCCAGAAGGTATTGGACCATATCCACCAGTCTCAGGACTTCCTCCCGGGTAGATGGATCCAGACGAATCAGGGATGAGAGGGCCAGGGAAACTAACCGACTCACAGGGAGATCCTCTAAGCGGGTCTTCATGAGCATCACCACCAGGTTCACTAAGGGATGCTCAGCCAAAGCGGGGTGCTGAACCACCCTGAAGGGGATGTTCCATGCCTCAAAAGCCCCTTCCAACTCTCCCCGGTAGGCCCCCATGTCCTTCACTAC
>CAZBOO010000148.1:0-2760 GCA_964493535.1 uncultured Aquificales bacterium | reverse complement strand
GCCCTTTCACTTACTTTCATACGGGCTTTCTTATGGAGGGGTCTTGCCCTTTTGGATGGGGAAGCCCTATCTTTCTTGAGGGGGTCTTTTAGACCCAGGGGGTGTTATGAGACCTACGGGAACGGCCCATTTGCCTTTGCACGGAGGCAAGGCTCCTTCCTGGCTCTTTAACCGGATGGTAAGACTGGCCAAGGAGATTCTTGCCCTTCTGGTGGAAGACTACGGCGGCGAAGAGGTGCTACGCCGCTTTTCCGATCCCTTTTGGTTCCAGGCCCTGGGCTGTCTCCTGGGTTTTGACTGGCATTCCAGTGGGGTGACCACTACAGTGACGGGGGCCATTAAAGAGGCCCTGAGGAATTTAGCCTCAGAGCCGGGGCTCTTTGTGGCTGGAGGCAAGGGCAAGGCATCCCGAAGAACCCCTCAGGAGGTGGAGGAGGCAGGGGAGAGGATGGGCTTCGATCCAGCTCCCCTAATTTATGCCAGCCGCATGGCTGCCAAGGTGGATACAGCAGCCCTCCAGGATGGTTATCAGTTGTACCATCATGTGATCATCTTTACCCCCCAGGGGCACTGGGCAGTGGTCCAACAGGGAATGAACACGGCTACCAGGTATGCCCGGCGGTATCACTGGCTCAGTGAGGGACTTTCTTCCTTTGTGGAGGAGCCCCACAAGGCCGTATGCGCCATGGCCAAGGGTAAGGCCCTGAATATGGTGGCCCGGGAGAGCGATAGGGTTAGGGAAGGGGTGGTGGAGTTGGTAAAGGAATATTCCCCCGACAGGTTGGAAAGGGAGATGAAAAAGCTCCAGGAGTTGGATATGCCCCCTCGTCACGCCATTCTTCTGAGGGACATACGGGTGGAGCGCCTCAGGAAAGGATTGATGGGGGCCTATCAACAGGCCCCAAGCCATTTCCAGGGTCTGCTGGAAATCCCTGGCATGGGTCCCAAGACCTTGAGGGCCTTGGCCTTGACGGCAGAGGTTCTCTACGGCACCCCCGTGAGCTTTCGGGACCCTGCCCGCTTTGCCTTTGCCCATGGAGGAAAGGACGGCCACCCCTACCCTGTGGATAAGGGTCTTTACGATGCCACCATTGAGATGCTTCGCCAGACAGTGAAGAGGGCTCGTCTCTCTCCCAAGGAGAAGAACGGGGCCCAGAGGAGGTTGGGGACCTTATGAAGGCTGTGGCCCTGCTTTCAGGGGGACTGGACAGCCTTTTAGCCATGAAGCTGGTGGAGGATCAAGGGGTGGAGGTGGTGCCCCTCCATATGGTCACCCCTTTTACTGGGAGGTTGGATCCCTCTTTTCCTGAGGAGCTTGAGGAGGGATATGGGGTAAAAGGGTGCAGGTTGGCGGATATAAGGGAGGCCTTTCTTTCCCTCCTCAGGAATCCTCCCCACGGTTTTGGAAAGCATCTCAACCCCTGTATCGATTGCAAGATCCTCTTTCTGAAGAAGGCCCAGGAAATCATGGGGGAGGAGGGGGCCTCTTTTGTCATAACAGGGGAAGTGGTGGGACAGCGGCCCATGTCTCAAAGGAAAGAGATTTTATCTGTAATAGAGAAGGCCTCTGGAATGGAAGACTTGGTGCTGCGTCCCCTTTCCGCTCGTCTTTTGCCCCCAAGCCTCCCTGAGAGAGAAGGGTGGGTGGACAGGGACAGGCTGGAAGCTATTGGGGGCAGGGGTAGGAAGAGACAGATGGAACTGGCCCAGGCTTTTGGGTGGAGGAATCTTCCATCCCCTGCCGGGGGGTGTCTCCTTACAGATCCCGCCTTCTCAAGAAAGTTGAAGGATCTTCTGGACCATCTTCCCCCAGGGATCCTCCCTTCCCTCAGGGACCTGGAGCTTCTCAAGGTAGGTCGTCACTTTCGCCTGCGACAGGATTTGAAGCTAATGGTGGGCAGGCGTGAGGAGGAGAATAAGGTGGTTCAGTCTCTGGCTACTCCTGAGGATGTGTTATTGGTGCCCAGGGGTTTCCCTGGCCCCTCTGGACTCTTTGTAGGGAGGTTAGATGGGGAAGGTTTGGTTTTGGCCCTTTCCATAATGGCCCGCTATTGTAAGGGTAAGGGTCCCTTTACTTTCTGTTATAGAGGGAAAGAAGGGGGAGAGATGGAGGTTAGTCCCCTTTCCCCCCAGGAGGTTGAGAAGTGGCTGGTTATATGACGCTGGTCAAGGTTATTTTGCTGGTCCTGGTGGCCTTCTTTTTGGGTTCTGTGCCCTTTGGCTTGCTCTTTGCCAGGCTCTTTGGGGAAAAGGATCCCCGGGAAGTTGGAAGCGGCAACGTAGGGGCCACAAATGTGGCCCGGGCAGCGGGGAAAGTGGCGGGTATTCTCACGTTGATCCTGGATACCGCCAAGGGATATCTGCCCGTAATCCTAACCTGGAGCTGGCTAAAAAGCCCCGACTATGTGGCTTTGGTGGGCCTTTTTGCCATTCTTGGCCACTGTTACTCCCCCTTCCTCAGGTTCAAAGGGGGAAAAGGCGTGGCCACGGGTCTGGGGGTTTATCTGGCCCTCTTGCCCTTGGCCGTGCTCCTGGCGGCGCTGATTTTTGGCCTGTTGATCTGGCGTTTTCGCTATGTAGCCCTTTCTTCCATGGGGGCTGCCTGGGCCATGGTGCCACTTATCTATCTGATGGAGAGGAGCCCTATGCTCACCCTATTCACTGCCCTTATTGCTCTGCTCATCACCTGGAGGCACAGAGCCAACATCCAGCGTCTCCTCAGGGGGGAGGAACCCAAATTCTTTTAGTGAAATAGCGAAA
>CAZBOO010000147.1:0-2767 GCA_964493535.1 uncultured Aquificales bacterium | reverse complement strand
GAACTTCGAGAGAGTATGGCAGGTCATTGGCGAGCTTGCCCAGGCTCAGAAGAGAACTGAGGAGAGGCTGGAAGAGCTCATAGGGGAGCATAAAAAGACCCGGGAGCAGTTGGGAGGGCTTTCCCACACCGTGGGCTATTTTCTTGAGGATCGTTCATACAGATTTTTGCCTCCCCTTCTCAAGAGGGATCATGGGTTGGAAGTGACAGAGAAGCTCAAGAGGGATTACGTCACAGTGAAGGGCAGGGATATAGAGGTCAACATCATAGGGAAGGCCCGAAAAGGAGAGAGGGAGGTGTGGGTCCTGGGGGAATGCAAGACCCAGTTGAAGAAGGCCCACGTGGACGGGTTGCTCAGGATGGTGGACAAGTTGGAAGGGGCGCTCTCCGGCAGAAAGTTTCCCGTGCTGGTCACCTATCAGGCCTCACCGCCGGTGAGGGAGTACGCTGGGCAAAGAGGGGTAGCCCTGTACTTCTCTTACGAGCTGGAGGAGCCGGTGGCATAACCTCAGGGGGATCATTCTTGAATGGGTCGCTTGTCCCTGTTGATGAATTGGCTATGTGAAGAATGAAGAAACCTGTGAATCAGGAGTTCACTGGGTTTAAGGCGTTAGCTCGGTCTCATGTCAGGGGCCTGGCTCTTCTGGCGTTTCTCTCTCTGGTTGCGGGGGTTTTGGGGATCCTTTTCCCCTATCTGGCCCGACCGTTTATTGACAGCTTGGGCGCCAAAGAGGCATGGGGCAAGTTTGTCCGGCTGTCCCTGGCGGGGGTGGTTATTGGAGGCCTGCGCTGGGGAATTGGGGCTTTAAGCTCTTTTGTTTCTGCCAGGGTGAGAGAGGGAATCATCTATGACCTTCGCTGCCAGGTCTCGGATGGTTTCCTGCGTTTGCCCCTTCTTCAGGCGGAGGAGAAAGGATCGGGGGAGATCATCACCACGCTTTTCGGCGATGCGGGAAACGTGGCCGGTTTTCTCGTGGGCCAACTGCCCTCCATGCTCACGGCTGTGGTGCAGTTCCTGGGCGTAATGGGCATACTCCTTTTATGGGACCCCATTATAGCTGTGGTGGCCCTGCTGGGGGCCCCTGTGTACATCTGGACCTCAGTGAGGAGGACGGGGGACCTGGGTGATCTTTACAGGAGTATCCAGGAGACCAGGTCAAGGCTTGCCAGGCAGTTGGTGATTCTGACCCAGGGGATGAGGGTTGTGAAGGGTGTCGCCCGGGAGGATGAGGAATACGGTCTTTTCACGGAGAATGCCCAGGGGATCCAGGTGTCGAACATCAGAATGAACGACAGGAACCTTCAGATCTCTGCCCGGTTAAAGCTGTTGAGTTATGTGGCCGGCTTGGTCATGATGATAGTCGGGGGATGGAGGGTCTGGGCAGGACACATCTCTATGGGACAGCTCATTGCTATTATGGGTTTTCTGGCTTTTTTGAGGGCGCCCCTGGATCAGGCCTCGGCCTTGGGCAGGAATCTGCATGTCACCCGGGCTGGTTTGAAGAGGATAGAAGACGTACTGAGTGGGGAAAAGGAGAATCTGGATGGCAAAGAGGTGGAGAAGATAGATGGCCCTGTCTCTCTCCAGGATGTGTGTTTCTCCTATGGCAACGGTGTTGTGCTTGAGGATTTCTCCCTGGAGATAGGACCTAAAGAGGTGGTGGGGCTCAAGGGACCATCGGGGGTGGGCAAGACCACAGTGGCACTCGTGGTGGCAGGGCTTCTGAAGCCCTCCAAGGGGAGGGTAGCGGTGAACGGTACTTCTTTAGATGTCCTCAATTTAAAGGCCTACCGTAAGAGGGTGGGGCTTGTATTCCAGCAGGAGTTCCTTGGGAACGGCACCATCAGGGAGAACATTGCCTATGGCAGGCCTGACGCCTCGGATGACGAGATAAGGGGGGCGGCCCGGATTGCCTGTATCCATGACTTCATAGAGGGTCTTCCCCAGGGGTATGGCACCCCTTTGGGGGAGGAGGGCAGGGGGCTTTCCGAGGGCCAAAGGCAGCGCATTGCCATAGCCAGGGCGGTGCTCATGGAGCCTGACATCTTTGTTTTGGATGAGGCCACATCCGCCCTGGACATTTCTACTGAAGATCGGGTAGTAAAAAACATAGTGAGACTGGGCAAAGGGGTATTGCTTATATCCCACAGGGATACGGCTTTGTCTTATGCAGACAGGGTGGTGGAGATGAAGAACGGCTGGGGGGACCAGCGCAACTGAAAGGTGGGGGAGAAGAGGGGAATGGTATGAACAAATACAATAATGGGCGGGTTCCCCCCCTTCCATCTAAGGGGGAGGGGGGCGATTTAGAGCTTTACCGGGAGAGGGTGCCTGCCGTGGAGGGGCCATCTCCCTTTTCCTGGAGGGAGTGGGAAGGGGAGGAGGAACTCGATATAAGGCAGTATATCGCTGTTCTGTTGAGGAGGAGATGGACCATTTTGGCCATTGTGGTAATTGTCCTTTTCACTGCCACCCTTTCGGTATTCACCAGGGTTCCCCTTTACATGGCCACGGCCACTGTGGAGATCAGTAGTTCGAGGCCTAACGTGACCCCCTTCAGGGAATCCGAGAGGCGTCAGTTCTGGTATCAGGCCCGAGACTTCATTAGTTCCCAGATCAATGTCTTAAAGAGCAGGGCCCTGGCTGAAAGGGTGGTGGAGAGGCTGGAGCTGGAGGACCATCCCGAGTACTTTGAGGTGCCTAAGAGGAGGTTTGCGTCCCTCAATCCTAAACTCTTAATGGGGCGGATTGTAGGTGGGGTCAGGGG
>CAZBOO010000146.1:0-2840 GCA_964493535.1 uncultured Aquificales bacterium | reverse complement strand
AACATCAGCCGCCACAGTAGTGTAGGCATGCCCGATATGGGGCACATCGTTCACGTAATAAATGGGCGTAGTGACATAGAACTTTTTCATTGCTCAGGAGCCTCCTTATGCCTCTCTTTGCTAATCCCTTTTCCCCGTCTCTTCTCCCTTCTCTTCGTGGGGGTTTCCTTCTCCCCATTTTCGTCCAGGGAAGGGACCGGGGGTTCCCCTTTCTCCTCCTTCCCCCGGGTTTCTTCCAAGTCCTGTTTCCTCATGATCTGGAAGAGGGGGATGCTCAACTGACCCCGGGCATTGCCCAAAGAAATGATAACCTTCTCCTCTATGACGCTGATGCTCACCACCTCCCCATCATGACCATCCTGGGTTACCACCTTCTCTCCCACCTTAGGAAACCTGTTGCTGGCCTCCCTGTAAGTATCATGCTCAAAACAGAGGCAACACATGAGGCGGCCACAGAGACCCGAGATCTTGCTGGGATTGAGGATGAGATACTGGTCCTTGGCCATCCTGATGGAGACAGGTTCAAACTCCCTGATAAACTGGGCACAACAGACCTCTTTGCCACAGGGACCTATGCCTCCCAGCTTCTTGGCCTCGTCCCGGATCCCTATCTGGCGCATCTCTATCCGGGCCCTGAAACGCTTGGCCAGATCCTTCACCAAGGCCCTAAAATCCACTCTCCCCTCGGCGGAGAAATAGAAGACAATCTTGCTTTTATCCAGGGCGCAGCCCACATCCACCAGCTTCATGAGCAGCTCCCTCTCCTTGATCTTCTCCCCACAAAATAGGAAGGCCTCCTTGGCCAAGCGCTGGTTCTCCATCCATTGGTCTTTGTCTTCTTGGGTAGCCATCCTCTCAATGGCGGGGATACGGGGCTCTATCTCCCTCATCTCTACGGGACCCTTCACCACCAACCCTAATTCAGGACCCTTTTCTGTGACGGCCACCACCGTGTCTCCCGGCTTAAGATCCAAGGAACCACAGCGGTAGGGTTTCAGCTTACCCGCCCGACAAAAAACCAGCCAAACCTTCTTCTCCCTCCCCTTGCTCAGGGCGGGGGCCTCTTTCATCATCTCTCCATTCATGATGCCAGGCTCCTCCATCTTAACTCCAGATACTCCAAGATAAATAACGGGTTCACATTATACTGATACAGGTATTCCTCTAGTCTGGCCAGTAACCTGTGCCTCTCCCAAAGGACAGGAGAAAGGTCCCCCCCCGCCATCTCTCTCCTGAGCATGGCCCTGAGAAGGGAAACAACCCTCAGAACCCTTCCCTTATCCCTCTTCCAAGGGGGTATGTTGCTTTTCCAAGAAAGCTCCCCCAAAAGGGAAGAAAGGGTCAATTCCCCATAATACAGAGCCTTGGCATACTTAACCAGTGCCTCCTCTTCCTTCAAGGCCTGGGCCTGGGAAACCGATCCCTGGGAAAGAACAGCCAGTTCCCGGGCCAAGGAGGCATCCAGACCCTCCTCTTTCAGGATCTCCTCCACCTCCCGGACCTTGAGGGGACCAAAACGCATCATCTGGCAACGGGAAACAATAGTGGGAAGTAACTGGTGGGGAAAGGGGGTTATAAGGACTATGATAGAAGAAGAAGGGGGTTCCTCAAGGCTCTTGAGGAAAGCATTAGCCGCTTCTTCCCTCAGGGCATGGACGTCATCCACCAAAAGGACCTTGGTGTCCCCCTCCATGGGGAATAGGGAAAGCCACTCCTGGACCCCCCTTACCCTGTCAATGGTTATAAGCCCCCCTTCAGGTTCCACCAGACACAGATCCGGATGGGTTCCCCTCAAGACCTTCCCCCCGGTGGCCTCCCCCAAGATCTTGATGGCGAACTCCAGGGCCACCAGTCTTTTACCTATGCCTTCCCTTCCTGTGAAAAGATAGGCGTGGCCAATCCTTCCTTCTCCAATGATGCGGCCAAGAAACTCCCGAATTTCCTGATGACCTTTAATAGATAGGGTTTTCATCTATACCCTGGCAGAGGAGACAATCCGCGCCCAAATAGGGAACCAGGGCCCGGGGGATAACCACCGTCCCGTCCTCCTCCTGATGGTTCTCCAATAGGGCCATCATAGTCCTTCCCACAGCTACGCCTGATCCATTGAGGGTATGGACCAGACGGGCCTTTCCGCCCTTTGTCGGCCTGTAGCGTATCTCTCCCCTCCTGGCCTGGAAATCCTCACAATTGGAGCAACTGGAAATCTCCCTGTAACGATCCTGGGAAGGCATCCATACCTCAAGATCATAGGTCTTGGAGGCAGCAAATCCCAGATCCCCCGTGCAAAGCTCTACCACCCGATAGGGCAACTCCAACAGCCTCAAGACCTCTTCGGCATCAGCCACCAGTTCCTCCAATTCCTGATAGCTGGTTTCAGGGGTGGTAAACTTTACCAATTCCACCTTATCAAACTGATGCTGGCGGATAATCCCCCTCACATCCTGGCCATAGGACCCCGCCTCACGGCGAAAGCACGGGGTATGGGCCGTGTAATAGAGGGGCAACTCCCCTTCAGCAAGGGTCTCCCCCCGATGAAGATTCACCAAGGGTACCTCCGCCGTAGGGATGAGATACAGACCATCCCTCTCTGCATGATAAAGTTCCTCTTCAAACTTGGGCAACTGGCCCGTGGCGTACATGGTCTCCTGATTAACCAGATAGGGCACCATAAAAGGGGTATAACCGTGGGTCTTTACATGAAGATCCAGCATGAACTGGATTAAGGCCATCCCCAAGCGGGCCCCCCAGCCTTTCAGGACCACAAATCTGGAACCCGACAGCCTGGCCGCCCTCTTGAAATCCATAATGCCCAGGGTCTCCCCCACCTGGTAATGGGC
>CAZBOO010000145.1:0-2862 GCA_964493535.1 uncultured Aquificales bacterium | reverse complement strand
CCTATGAGGAGTACGGCCTGGGTATGGGTGTTGAGGAACACCTCTTCCCCCAAGGCAAACTCCCTGTACAGGGGAGTAACCCCCCTTTCTTCGAAGATCCACTTGACAAGGGTCTTGGAGGTGAGGGAGCTTTTGGTGAGCCATACTTCCTTTCCTTCCAACTCTTTCAGGGGGAGTTTAGAAAAGAAAAGTACGCTCTTCACCTCGCCATCGGAGCCGATGCAGAGGTGGGGAAGGATGCGGTAGTCCCTCCAGTGGCGGGCGTATTCCACGCTGGAGACCACAGAGATGTCTAGCTCCCCTGAGGAGAGTTTGGAGTTTAACGCAGAGGGGGTCCCTTCTATGAGGCTCCATTCTTCCCCCTTGGTTACGGCCCCTTGTTCTAAGCCGTAGTAGACGGGACGGGTATTGAGATAGCTCACCTGGCCTATTCTCAATGGTATACCCTCAGGTGGTTGTATAGGGCGTCCCTCTCCACAGGGATCTTCCCTGCCTTGCGTATGAGGTTCACCAGCCTCTTTTTGGGTATGGTTTGGGGAGAGGTGGCCCCTGCCATGTGGGTGATCTTCTCCTCTACCACGGTGCCCTCCAGGTCGTCTGCACCAAAGGTGAGGGCCACCTGGGCCGTCTTTTCTCCCAGCATCACCCAATAGGCCTTTATGTGGGGTATATTGTGAAGCATGAGGCGGGCCACGGCCACGGTCTTGAGGTCGTCAATGCCTGTGGTGCCTTTGGCGGGTATGGGGGTGTTTTCGGGATGGAAGGCCAAAGGAATGAGGGCGAGGAACCCCGGCGCATCATCCTGGGCTTCTCGAAGGCGAATGAGGTGCTCCACCCGTTCCTCTAAGGTTTCTATGTGACCATACAGGAGGGTGCAGTTGGTCTTAATTCCCAAGCGATGGGCCTTTTTGTGGATCTCTAACCAGTCCTGGCTGGTGGTTTTTTTGGGACACAGGGCCTCTCTGACTCGGGCCGAGAAGACCTCGGCCCCACCCCCAGGCATGGAGTCCAGCCCCGCTTCTTTGAGTTGGGTGAGTACGTCTTCTACAGAGAGCCCTGAGATCCGGGCCATGTGTTCCACCTCCACGGCTGTGAAGGCCTTGATATGGACCCGGGGCCAGGCCTTTTTCAGCTCCTTTACGATCTCCAGATAATAGGAGAAGGGCCATCGGGGGTGGAGCCCGCCAACGATGTGAAGCTCCCGAACCCCCTGTTCGATAGCCTCTCTGGCCTTTTTCAGGATGTCCTGAAGGGAGAGTTCGTAGGCGCCTTCGTCTCCCTCTTTCCTGTAAAAGGCGCAGAACCGGCACTGGTTTACGCACAGGTTGGTGGGGTTTATGTGGCGATTCACGACAAAGAAGGCATAGGGCCCGTTGATCATTCTGGACAGGGTATCGGCCATGTAGCCCAAGGCAAAGATGTCCGGACTTTTATAAAGGGTGAGACCTTCCTGGAAAGAGAGGGGTTTCCCCTGGAACGCCTTCTCGGCTATGGGTATGAGGGATCTGTCTTCGAACCAGTCCAGGGTTCTTCCTCCTTTTTTATCTTGGCCACAAAGAATCCCCCCACTTCGTTTCTGTGGGGATAGACCCTGACGGCCTTTTCCACCTGGGGGTTATACCTTTCCGTTTCCCAGAAGGGAAGGCCGGGATGGGTATCGAGCCCCGGGAGTTGAATGGCTTCTAAATGGCAGGGGTAGTGGTCCAAGAGGTGGGATATCACCCCCTCATTCTCCTCGGGGGCAAAGGTGCAGGTGGAATAGATGATGGTGCCTCCGGGCAATGCGGCCTTGAAAGCAGATATTAGGAGGGTCTTCTGGGTTTCTGCCAGTTTTTTGTAGACCTTGGGCCGCCAGTTGTTCCAGGCCCTGAAGCTCTTGCGCACTGTCCCTTCGGCGGAGCAGGGGGCGTCCACTAAAGAGAGATGAAAGTAGTGGGGGAGGAGGCGTCCAAAACGGCGTCCGTCCATGGTGGTCACTATGGCATTGATCACCCCCATCCGGTCCAGGTTGTAAGTAAGGGCCTTGATCCGATGTGTGCTTACATCGTTGGCCACTATCACCCCTCTGTTTTCCATCCTTTGAGCTGCATGGGTGGTCTTGGAACCGGGGGCTGCCGCCATGTCCAAGACCCTCATCTCCGGTGTGATATCCGCCGCTTCCACGGGGATCATGCTGGAGGCCTCCTGGACGTATATCTCTCCTAAGAAGTGCTCCAAGGAGTTGCCCAGAGGACTTTCCTCCTCCATATTCTCTATCCAAAAGCCCCAGGGGCACCAGGGTATGGGGGTGAGTTTCAGGCCCTTCTCCTCCAACCGGTGCTGTATGTCCCGGGGGGCACCTTTCAGGGTGTTGATACGAATGCTGGGTTTTAAGGGGGAAAGGAGGGCCTCCGAGAAGGGTCCTACCTCATGACCAAGAAGCCTTTCGTACCGCTCCTTCAATCCTGATGGTATCTCCATGCCCGTGGGATTACCACATCTATGGTTTCTTATCCAGGGAAACGGGAAAGTCTGCCATCCCGAAACATTCTTCTCCAATAAGAATGTTTGTGGGTAGGGAACTTATCATGTGAAGGAGGAAAGGAGCAGAATTCAAGAAGATGCCCTGCTCAGCCGTTCTCGCAGCAAGGAAGGCATTTCAATTCGAGCAGCCAAAGCCGCTGACCCGATAGCCACACCCCTGCCAGATTCATACCTTACCCCCTGGATTCATGATTGTCACTCCCATAAATTCAATAGTAGACCCCGAAGGAGACCGTTTGCTTGATTTGCTACGGTGCCCGTTATAGTGTAAGGTTATGATAAAGACCTGAATCCGTGACAAAATTATCAACTATTCCCGTTCAACCCATTGAAATAACT
>CAZBOO010000144.1:0-2881 GCA_964493535.1 uncultured Aquificales bacterium | reverse complement strand
CAGATAAACAAAGCATTTCATTTATCACCCAAAATCGGATTTTATTGCGAAGTACTTTGTTTATTCCCGATTTACCGTTACAGCCTAATTTCGTATATCCTGACATTTCCAAGGGCATATCTGAAGCATTTCTCACAACCATCTCCCGAAACAAAGCTCCCTTCGCTTCATTCCATTCCCCGATTTTCCTCAACACCATATCCCCATACCCTTAGGGCAAACCCCTTAGTGTTGCCACTTTTATTTTAGAGGAAGCCACTGGACAAGGGAAGTTTTGATGGGATAGCAGAGCCAAGCAGAGGTCAAGCCCCAAACCCCCTGCAAAAATGGATAGCTCAGACTAAACAAGGACTTTTTCATTACTCCGATATCCCCAAGTTTTCCGAATCACCCTCAGTTGTTGCCTTTCGCTTTCCCCCATCTCCACCATAGTTCAAGGGCTCACTGGTTTGTCTCACCCGGGGAATCATGAGCTCCAGTTCTCCCTCCACGTCTTTGAGCTTCCTGGGCTCGTTATCCATTCCCGTGGCCCTTGAAGGTCTCGTTCCTAGTCCTCTCGCGATGGCCTCTGCCGAGGAAATCTTCAACTTCGCGCTCCATCCAGCAACTGCTGGATAAGTAACTGCTCTCTTATTCCTTAGAAACCTACTCAATACGTAACCTTCTGTTCCCTGCTCCAGAAGCTCTCTTAAAGCCTTGTTGATCCTTTTTGATCCTTTTTGCTGGGTGGTATTTTCTTCATTGGCCTGGGTTCCTTGATAGCCAGGCCATCTCATTTTTTTAGGGATTATAGGACATGACCGACCACAGGAGACATAGAAGGTGGAAACAACTGATAGTACCAGCCCTCCAACATCAACATCCCTTTCTCCAAAGCTTCTTTAATACAGGGATACCCCTTCAACCTGGCCAGTTGGACCTCCACATTCACCGCTTCCGCTGCCCTCCGTCTCTCCTCAAAGGAGGAAAACTCCCCACTACTTAACCGTTCCAGTACCTCTCTCCCAAGCTCAAGCCACTTCCCAAGATGCCCTTTCGCGTCTCCTTCCAAAAGGGCCTTAATGCCGCCACACTCTGAGTGACCAAGGACCACAATCTTGAAAACCTTTAGATGTTCCACAGCGTAGTCCACGGCAGAAGGTATGGAACTGAACTCTGAATCGTACGGAGGAACCATGTTGGCTATGTTCCTTATGACGAAGAGATCCCCGGGAGAGCTGGATGTGATAAGCTCAGGAACCACCCGGGAATCTACACAAGAAATGATCATCGTCCCAGGACTCTGCCCTTCTTCCACAAGCCCCTTAAAAAGCCTTGCCATAGAAGGGTAAGAGTCTCTTTCAAACCTCCCAAACCTCTCCTTCATATCCATAACCCCCTCCTATTTACCCCAGGGAGGTGGAGAACCGTTCACCAAGACGGCCACTCCCCGGGAAACAGCAAAGTAAAGGTTTCCCCCGTCTTCCATAATGTCCCATACAGGTTCACCTTTCAGAAAGGCTTGCCACTTCCCTTCCTGAAACCTGGCTACACCCCTCCTGGTCCCTACCCACAGAGCACCTCTGCTGTCCTGGATTATAACATTAATGTCATTATGGGGCAAACCCCCATGGGTATTCTTCTTGGTATACAACCTCCACTTGGTGCCATCATAAAAGATGATCCCCCCGCCCCCCCAGAGACCGCTCCGGGAGCCAAACCAGAAATTACCATCCCTATCCTGAAAAACAGCGGATATATTGGCACGGGGCAACCCACTGTTAGTCTTGGTCAGATTCCTCCACTCTTTACCATTGAACCACCCCACTCCCTGATCAGTGGCAAACCACAGATCTCCCTTCTTGTCCAGGAAAATGTCCCACACCGAGTCCCCTGGAAGCCCCAACCCTGTGTTGATCCTGTTATATACATACCAGCACCAGCGCTCCCCGTCATAGCAGGAAACCCCCTTGTTCGTGGCAAACCAAAGTCTCCCCTGGAAATCTTCCACAATATCCCACACATAGTTACTGAGTAACCCGTCCCCCGTCCTCTCTTTGTCCCAAAGCAACCAATGCTTTCCGTCGTAGTGAGCTATCCCTCCCCCTCCAATAAAGGTTTTTCGAGTAGCAAACCAATAGACACTACTGGAGTCCTTGAAGACCTTCACAACAGATTCACCTTTGAGAGCCCCCCCGGTGTTTTGGGGAGTGAAGAGGGTCCACTTACCGTGGTCAAAAAGGGCCAGCCCTCCGCCCGTGCCAAACCAATACCGGCCCTTGCAATCCTTCATAAAGTTCCAAACGGCAGCCGATGGAAGCCCCGAATTCTTATGGGTAAACAGCACCCATTCACCGGCCCAACCATTAAAGGCAAAAAGCAGCAGAAAAACCGCTGCAAAAATCTCTTTACACCGCAAAGGAGCCTCCTCTTCTACACAAAAATGGGGGCTGCAATCTATACAGCCCCCTCAGGTTACAGGCTTACGACAAAAAGATCAATCCTCTTTGGGATGTACGGTAAGGAAAGACATCACCACAGCCAGAAGACCCAGACCTATGGCTACCTTAAACGCAGTCTTATAGGCCACCAGGTTGGCCTGCTCCTTGGGTATACCCTTGGCTATAAGCTTCGCAGGAATGCTTTTCAACAACTCGGCTTTGATGAACCTGGGGCCAACAAAACCGGCAACACCCCAGGCCGTAAAAACTCCGGCATAGAGGTTACCCAGGTTCTTGGTACCAAAGTAGTCAGCAGTGGCAGCAGGGAAAAGGGCAAAGTTGGAGCCGTACGAGGCACCAAAGACCATGAGGGCCAAAGCGTATCCCACGGTAGTTCCCGCAATGTTGGTGAAAGACATGGCAATGCACATGACAGTAGTGATACTAAAGAAGACTAACAT
>CAZBOO010000143.1:0-2977 GCA_964493535.1 uncultured Aquificales bacterium | reverse complement strand
GGCTAATGGTGATGCCCCGCCTTCTGGGGGCAATGCTCAAGGGGTAAAGCCCCCCCTCCCTCAACTCCCGGGCTACAGCTCGAGGGTTAACAGCCTCCATGATTCCCGTTATCTTCCTTCCACCCACATCCCTGGCCACATACTTATACTCCATGACCTTTCCCCCCCAACTCCACCACCAGGGTAGCTCCTTCCCCACATCCCGGACATTCCTCTCTCCACTCCCTGGTGGTGCAACCACATCTACTACAAACATACGACAGCCCCATATCCTTCCCTAAGGCATTATTGAGCTGCTCGAAGGCCCCTTCCTTCTCCCCCAACTTCTCCAAGATAAGCCCCTTAAGGAACCTCACGGGAGGCTCCTCCACCTCCACACCAGAAAGAACCTTCCCCGCATCCTGGTACATACCTAAGGAAAAATGGAGACGGGCAAGGAGAAAAGAGATAAGGGGCTCCTGGGGATAGCGGGACCGAAGCCTCCGGTAGAAGCTAATAAGATCGCCGGGTTTCTCCTGACTCAGGAGAAGCCCCTCCAACTTATCGAAAAGGATCAGGGCCTTAGGATTCTCCTCACACCCCTTCTTTAGAAGCTCTATAAGCTTGGACGGCTTCTCTTCTATCTCTGAAAGGACCATATAAGCAGGAACAAAGGTGGGATCCCTCTTCACAATCTTATAAAGAGCATCCTTATCGCCCTGGGCCTTAAAGACCTTATAAAGCCTCCAAGAGAGGGTACGAGCCTTTTCACCCCCCCCTTCCTTGGGTACCATCTTCAGGATCCTTCCCTGAAGGGACATAGCCTTATCCACTTGGCCCAACTGAAGGGCGATATCCATCATTTCCTCTAAGATTCCGGAGGAAGGCTTTCCCTTGGAAACCAGGGCCTCCAAAGTCTCCCAGGCCTCTTCCCAGTCCCCCGTAGCCACATAATCCCTATAAAGCTGAGAAAGAAGCCACTGATCGCTCTTCTCAGCCACCCTTCTGGCCTTCCTATGCCAGCTAAGGGCCTCCTCCCTTTTCCCTTCCTCCCGAGCCACCATACCCATAAGCACCAATCCATCCAGAGAGTGGGCATCCAAAGAGAGAAGCCTATCCAAGACCCGCCGGGCCTTACTCCAGTCCCTCAAATCCCACCAGGCCATGGCTGTATGGAAGAGACTGTCTTTCTTCTCCTCCCTCTTCCACCGTTTCTTCTCCCTGGTTCTCCGGATCAGCCCCCTAAATCCCCCCCCAGCCATAAGGACCAGGCCTGCCACAAAACCGGCCATGACCAAGACTACCACCACCGCCGCCATGGGTAAGCTGTAAGAGTGGGTTTGGGTCAGCTTAAAGGTCACGTTCTGGGGATTGAGTATAGCCACGTAAAGAAAGACCGCCGTGGGAATAAGGGCGGCTAAAAGGGCTCTGAACATTTACCCCTCCCTCTCTGCAGGAGCAAGACTGGGAGCATCACCCCAAAGTCTATCCAGATCATACATCTCCCGGGCCTCCTGCAAAAATATATGCACAACCACATCTCCAAAATCCAAAAGGATCCAACGTCCCTCCCTGTAACCTTCTACATGCCACAAAGGTATACCTCCATCCTTAGCCTCTTTCTCTAAATCATCGGCCATAGCCCGAGCATGAACGAAGGCGTGGGCCGACACCAGAACAAAGGCATCCACTACCGTGGAAAAGCCCCGCAAATCTAAAGCCACTATTCCCTCCCCCCTTTTCTCCTCCAATACCTCCCTAATGATCTGAACCTTATCCTCTAATGTCATCCCTCCACTCACCTATAAAGCCCCACTCCATAAATAAATTCCTCTACCTTGGATGGGACTCTGTACTTGATGCTTCTACCCTCCCTTATCCTCCGCCTTATCCCTGTGGATGAGATACCTATATTCACCACGGGGGTCAAATATAAGCTGGACTCAAAACCTTCTCCCTGAGCCATAAAAACATGAAGATCTCCCACCTTGCCCTGATAATAAAACTCCACCTGGGGAAAACGGGTATAAAACTCTTTCAAATAGTCCTCCAACTCCTCAAAGGTAACCTTCCTCCCTGCCCTTTCCATGATGACAAAATGGGCATACCGGAAAAGCTCCGGAGGGTTCCTCCAGGTATGGATTTGGAGAAAGGCCTCACTACCTAAAAGAAAGTAGATACTGGCCCTAACCGAATCCTTTAACTCTTTCAAGGTATCCACCGTGTAGGATTTTGTTCCTCGGCGTATCTCTATGTCAGAAAGACCAAAATGGAGATTGTTTTCTATGGCCATCCTCACTATGGCCAGACGTGCCTTGGCCGGGGCCACATCCACCGACTTATGGGGAGGAATATAGGCAGGGATAAAAAGCATCCTGTCCAAGGAAAACCGTTCCCTCACCTCCTCGGCCACCACCAAATGACCCAAATGGATAGGGTTAAATGTGCCCCCTAAAATGCCCAACCGCTCTACTTCCATAGCTTTTGGAGTACACTACCCCACAAGATTAGTCAAAGGGTGGCTTGACAGGAGTTCCCCAAACGGGAGGGAATAAATCCCTCCCCTACATCACGCTAATGTAGGTTCGGCGAATTCATGGACAAAACAAGAAGAATGCCTGCCGCCCTGCCTGATAAGGACTTCGGGCTGGAGTAGGCAGGCTGATGCAGAAGATGGGGGAAGTTCCGGTTGACTGCAGCTTGACTTTTTGCAAGGCTGCTGATTGTACTAAGTTCTATCTTGTTTCCGTATCATGCTTAGAGATACTGGATGGTAAGAGGGGCGTGGCGCCAAGAAGCGTTAGCGGCGGTAGCCTGTGCCAGATTGGAACTCCAGAGGAAAGGCGGTGTATCTACATCCGCCCTTTTGCCCATTAACGCTTTCAATAGATTTGAAATTAAACACCCATTTGCCACGTTGGCTATCATCCATATCCAACGAACATCTTATCCAACATTTTCGCACGGGCCAAGCCCAAGAAAACAGGATTTTCGTGTT
>CAZBOO010000142.1:0-2998 GCA_964493535.1 uncultured Aquificales bacterium | reverse complement strand
GTCCTCCCCCTTTTGGGTCGGTGGTTGAAGGGGATTTTCTCATTTAATCCTGGTGTAGATATCCCCGACGTAAACATCACGGAGTCCACTACTGCCCTGGTGGAGGAGCTTCTCTTTGAAGCCTCCCGGTGGTCCGAATTGAGGGATGCCCAGGTATTTCCTCGCAGTGTCTTCTCCGTCAGGGAAGAGTGGGAGAGGGGGTTACCCTTTCTCCTTTTTATTGGCGGGTGGTGATGCACTTGAGAGAAGGGAAGAGACTGGAGGAGGTGGCCGAGGTCCTGGATGTGGATTTTCTTGATTTGGGGCACGCAGTTCGGGAACTCATAGCCCGGGGTCTTGTAGAAAGGGAAAGGGGGGGCTTTGAGGATGACGTGATCCAGGAGGAGGAGTTGGAGCAGCTTAAGAATGAGCTGAAGAGGATCATGGGCCCTGTGGGAGAGATCTTTTTGGAAGAGGCGGTGGACCAGATTACGGGGGAGGACGGACGAGTGGTGAGGAGGCATTTCCCTAAGCTGGTGGATCTTCTCTCTCAGCATATCCCCGATCAGACCGAGAGGGGGAAGTTTCAAAAGAAGGCTGCCGCCATATTTTCTCAAGGAGAGTAGTATGGGAGGAGGGGAAAAGAGAGGACTTAAGAAGACACTCCTCACCGAGGACCAGATCAAAGGTGTGAAAGAGGTCTTGGGGGACCTGCGGAAAAAGGCCCAACTGAATCTGGTTATACTTTTGGATATCAGTGGCCAGCCCATTGCCCACGCCGCCAGAAGCAAGAAGGCGGTGAGGGAGGCCATTTCTGCTTTGGTGGCGGGGAATTTCGCAGCGGCTATGGAACTCTCTCGCTTGTTGGGAGAAAAGGGGTTCCGTTGTCTCTTTCATGAAGGACGGGAATATTCGGTTTACGCTTGCAAGGCTGGCGAGAACTTTATCCTTCTGGTGGTTTTTGAGACCCATATCCGTTTCGGATTGGTTAAGCTTTACACCGACAAAGGTCTGAGGACCTTGGAGGATCTCCTTAAGGACGTGGTCTTCGAAGTGGAGGAGGAAGAGGAGGATACGGCCGAGATGCCTTCAGAGGACGAGTTGGATGCCCTGCTGGAAAAACTGAAAGAGGAGTTTACGAGGGAATAATTGCCGGAGGAGGTATTGGATGGGTATAAGGACTAAAATTGTTGCGCTGGTAGTAGTTTCGGTGTTGGTGGCTTCGGCCTTGGTGGCAGCTATCTCCATCCGTTTCAACACGGAAACTCTCAAGGGTCAGATACTGGAGCAGGGGAAGTCCTTGGCTCTGGCCCTGGCTTCGGCCTTGAGAGAGCCCTTGGTGGCCCAGGATACGGTGAGAATTTGTGAGGTGGTGAATTCTTACGGTGACATGGAGGGTGTGGTCTTGGCCACGGCCGTTTCTCCTGACGGAGATATTCTGGCAATGGCACCTATGGATAAACTTCCCTCTTGGCTAAAGACCTATCTGGCCAAGACGGTGGAGGAGGAAACCCCTGTCCAGGGAAAGGTGGCCTTTTTAAAGACCCCTTCTCCTTTGATTTCCAAGGGCATCTCTTACACCTCCCTTTATATCATTCATAAAGCTCTCTTGGGAGGCACGGCGGGCCATGTGTATTTGGCCTTTCCTACAGCTTTTGCTGCTCTGATTAAGACCCAGCAGAGACTTGCCCTTATGACTGGCGGTGCGGGGGTGGCTGTTGCTGTTCTGATAGCCCTGGTAACGGCTGTTATAGGGGCGGGTATGGCCAGAAACATTCTCTACTTGGCCGATTTAGCTGAGAGGATGAGTTTGGGAGAGTTGAATATCAAAGTGGAGAAAAGGAGCAGGGACGAGCTTGGAAGGCTGGCCGAGGCCTTAGAGAGGATGAGGGTTTCCCTTGAAGCGGCTATTGGAAGGCTCAAAAAGAGAAGTCTTTAAGGAGGTGGTATGAAACGCTTCCGCTTTATAGCCCTTTTTGTCCTTTTGGGTTGGTTTTTCCCCTCTCTCGTTCCTGCTTCAGGAAAACATAAAGGTGGGGGATCTATGGCCCTTTCAGGGCCTGTAGATGCGATAGGTAGTAACAAAATTAAGGCCTATGGGGAAAATCTTGCCGAATACTTTCCGGATAAGTCTCCTGATATCAAGCATATTCCTGGATATGCAGCAGCCAGAGTTTTTGCAGAGATTTTTGGAAGGGTGGGCTCTTTCACCTCCCGGGGCATAGCGAAGGCAGCGGAGTCTGTCAGGGGTCCGGACATGGGATTGCCTGAAAAGATCTTCTATACCCCTGGGGACCACGTGGCTTTTCCCGAATCTATTTCTATACCTTTGACGTAAAGTACAAGATTATGATAGTTAACTTGGCGGATCGGGAGGTATCTTTCAAGATCGTCTATTACGGACCGGGGCTTTGCGGTAAGACCACCAATCTCCTTCGGATCTATTCCAGGTTGGATAAGGGTAAGGGAGAGTTGGTGAATCTGGCCAACAAGGAGGACAGGACTATCTTTTTCGATTTTGCCTCCCTAAATGTAGGGAGATTGGGAGGGTTGATGGTGAAGTTCAGCCTTTACACCGTGCCTGGCCAGTCTCTCTACAAGGTTACCAGGAAGTTGGTTCTCAAGGGTGTGGACGGGTTGGTTTTTGTAGCCGACTCTTCCCCTGCTCGTTTCAAGGCCAATGTGCTGTCCCTTCAGGAGATGTCGGAATATTTAAAGGAGGTGGCAGGGGTCTTTGTGAAGGATATCCCCTTGGTTATCCAGTACAACAAAAGGGACCTTGCCGATGCGGTGCCTTTAAAGCTCTTGGAGAGAATCAATGTTTTGGGGATGCGGGTGCCTGCCTTTGAGTCTGTAGCCACTGAGGGCAAGGGTGTTATGGAAACCTTTAATGCTATCATGAAGATGGTGCTTCAGAGGCATGGCTCTGCCCTGAAAGGGACGGGTAAAGGGGTTAGGCAGGTAAAAGAGTTAGGGTAAGGTGAAAAGCAGAATAGCAAGGAGGAGAAAGACATGAAGA
>CAZBOO010000141.1:0-3125 GCA_964493535.1 uncultured Aquificales bacterium | reverse complement strand
ATTATCACTTGGTTATTGAGACACCCGAAGCAAACCTCTCCAAAGGGATGCGCCAACTGAACGGGGTATACACCCAAATCTTCAACCGTGAAGATACAAGGCCATGCTGGTGGAGAAGGAGAATTATCTTCTGGAGCTTGCCAGGTATGTGGTGCTGAACCCGGTAAGGGCTGGGTTTGTCTCTCATCCCGGGGACTGGAAGTGGAGTAGCTATGGGGCCACAGTTGGTGAAGAGGAAGCCCCAGCTTTCCTTGTAGTTGATTGGGTATTGGGACAATTCTCAAGAAAGAGAAGAGAAGCCCAAAAAGCCTATAGAAATTTCGTGGCAGAGGGGAAGGGTGTAAAACTGTGGGAGCAATTGGAAGGTGGAGTATTCCTGGGTAGTGAAGGATTCGAGGGGCAATTGAAATCTCACTTGGAGGAAAGACTGGCTGATAAGGAAATCCCTAAAAACCAACGCTTGGTTGCCAGGCCTTCCCTGGAGCAGATCTTCTCAAAGGCCGGGAAAAGTAAAGCAACCGGAAATGCCTTAACTTACCAGGCTGTAAGGGATTACGGGTACATCTTAAAAGAAGCAGGGAAATTCTTGGGCTTGCACTACTCCACCGTAAGCAAGGCTTTCAGAAAGGCCAGGGAAATTACCAAATTTAATGGTAGACCCCGAAGATGATTCTTTAGAAATAACTGGTAATATGTTGCATAATCCCCTGACAAGAATTTCACCTGGGGGGTGATGGCGTGGGGCGATTCGTCATTAAGGGTCATGGGTTGTGTGAGCAGTTTCACGGTGAATTCAAGACCGACCTCGACGTAGAGAGGTTACCGTTGGTATAAAGGGGAGAGTGATTGAAGTAGGGGGTAAAGGGGACAAGAGGCCCAAAGTAGATCTTGAGAGTGAGAATAGGGACGTAATATTCCCTCAGCTCTCGAGAAAAGGGGGGTTAGCCGGATGGACTCACGGATTCAGGGAATATACAGACTGAGCTTAAAGCAGCAGGATTCAAGGTCAGCATAGAAAAGATAGTTTCCTGATACTGGATATGGATCCGACCGTTGAGTGGAAAGAGTTTTTGGCCAGCGTCAGGGCCAAGGGGCGGTATAGATCATTAAAAACCATCGAAGGAGAACAGGGTCCTCGTGTCTCTATGGGCGGTAGGGAAATCGTCCTTCTGTGTTCCAACAACTACCTGGGCTTAGCCAATCATCCCCGTTTGCGCCGGGCGGCCAAGGATGCTGTGGACCGCTATGGTACCAGCTCTGCGGCTTCTAGGCTGGTATCGGGCACTATGTCCCTGCATCAGGAATTGGAAGATGCCCTGGCTGAATTCAAGGACGCCGATGGGGCCCTGGTCTTTAATTGCGGTTACATGGCCAATGTAGGCATCATCTCCAGTCTTTCAGGTCCCGAGGATGTGGTCTTTTCCGATGAATTGAACCACGCCTCCATCATTGACGGCTGCCGTCTCTCCCGGGCCAAAGTGGCCGTTTATCCCCACAAGGACATGGATGCCTTGGAGGATCTTTTGAGAAAGGAAGGGGGTAACCGCCGTCTTATAGTGGTGGACGGGGTCTTCAGCATGGATGGGGATATAGCCTCTCTTCCAGAAATAGCGAATTTAGCCGAGGATTACGGGGCGTTTCTCATGGTGGATGAAGCCCATGCCACGGGGGTGTTGGGAGAGAGAGGAGCGGGGACTGTAGAGTATTTCGGCCTAACGGAACGGGTCCCCATTCAGATGGGCACTCTGGGTAAGGCCCTGGGTGGATTTGGGGCCTATGTGGCGGGGAGTAAAATCCTTAGGGAGTACCTCATTAACAAGGCCAGGAGTTTTATATTCACCACGGCCCTCCCTCCGGCGGATATGGCTGTGGCCATGGAGGCCATAAGGATAGTCCAGCAGGAGCCTGAAAGGCGCAGGAGGCTCCACAATAATGTGGCTTATTTCGTGGAGGGTTTGAAGTCTTTGGGTTTTGACGTAACTAACCAGTATACGGCGGTGGTCCCTGTGATCATTGGTCCTGAAGATAAGACCATGGAGATGAGTCATAGACTACTGGAAAGAGGGGTTTTTGTGGCGGGTATCCGCCCTCCTACTGTGCCCCCTGGTACCAGCCGTCTGCGGGTGACCCTTATGGCTACCCATACCCGGGAGGATTTAGATATGGCCTTGGAGGCTTTTGAGGGAGCGGGCAGGGAGCTGGGCCTTTTGGGAGAATAGACCGGCCTTCCGCTTTTTTTCATTCAAAAAGGGAAAACCTCTGCCTATTGTTACTTGACCTTGGGGTGGGAGTAGGGGATAATTCCCCAAATTCTCTATTGGGAGGGGATATATGGTCCGCAAGGCGTTTTTGGTAGCTCTGGGTTTGATGTTTGTGGTTGCCTGCTATGGTTGTGGGGAGAAGAAAGAGGCTCCTGAGGGTAAGGCAGAGACCACAGTATCCGAGCAGGCACCCAAAGAGGCGGCCCCTGCACCTGCTCAGGCGAAGGAGAAGGCTGGAGAGGCTGCTAAAGCTGGGGCGCAGGTAGCTCCTCAAATGGAGAAGGCTGAGGAATCTGCCAAGGCAGCTATCCAGAAGGCTGGAGAAACGGCTGTCGAGAAGGGCCAAGCCGTTCAAGAGAATGCTGGTGAAGGGGCAGTGGAAAAGGCTAAGGAGGCTGTAGGCGGGACTGTTAAGGAGTAGTTAGGGTAGGTTGCCTTGTTATATCTGCAGGACGCGGGATTGATGAAAAGATGGGGGTGCCTGCCGAAAACCGGCAGGTGTCCTTTTTAACTTGATAATTCCCTGTGGTTTGCTACAGGGTTTCCTTATGGTTCCTCCCCCTTGAGGGGGGAGGTTAGGTGGGGGTGATTAGACTTTTTCCTTTCCCCCTCCCCTCAAGGGAGGGGGAGATTTTTAGATACCTTGCGGCTTGCCGCAGGGTTGTTCATTGAGGAGATTCCTTAAGAAGTAGTTACAACTGCGATCAGGTCTCATAGGAATTGGGAGGTTTTCTTAGTTTCCCCGTGATAGGGACAGTCAGCAAGGTATAAGGGTCAGGACTTTCCCCAAAATTGGGTAAGATAGGCATGCAGGGTGTTCTTCCCTTGTGCCTGATTCGCCGTGAACCTGCAAACGTTCAATAT
>CAZBOO010000140.1:292-3167 GCA_964493535.1 uncultured Aquificales bacterium | reverse complement strand
GATCTTACCCTCCCTGCTCCTAGCCCGACTGGCAAAGATGTCCAAGATGAGTTGGGTCCTGTCTATAACCTTCATGTCCACCATCTGGGCTATACTGTTTACCTGAACAGGGGAGAGTTCCTGATCAAAGATGAGCACGGTAGCCCCCAAATGGAGGCCCTTGATCATAATCTCTCGGAGCTTCCCCTTCCCCATGAGATAGGAAGGGTTATATCGCCCCACCCGCTGGATCACCCTGTCCAACACCTGGACATGGGCAGAAAGGGCCAGGGCCTCCAGTTCCTTCATAGAACGCTGGGCCTCCCACTTTCCTTCCCGGGTGACGCTTATGAGTATGGCCCTTTCTCCCTCTCCATCCAGTTCCCTGACAGTGAAGGACCGGTGAAGGGCGTCCTCCAGCTCCCTGATAAAACTATTAAAGGGAAGATCCACACGACTGGGATGCTCCCACTCCACCGCTTTCCATTCCCTCCCCTCCCCATCGAGAGGCATGAGATAGGCCATGGAAACCTTTCCCGACAGGCCTTCCTTCACCTCCAAGGCCACCATGGCATCGAGACGGAGAAGGGCCAAGTCGGACATATCCTCATGGGAAAGCCCCTCCTCCCCCAGATGAGTATGAATACATCTCAAACCCCTGAGCCTTCCCGGCCCCACCCTGTATTGGGAAAGGTCGGGAAGGAGAATAGAGGCGTAATCTCCCAGAATCACATGATGAACACGCCCCCCCCTGTCCACCAGAAGGGCTATTTGACGATTGAGACCCCACGAGATCTGGGCCAGGGCACGGGCAATTTCGGGGGTGAGAAGGGCCGTGGAAGGCATCCTCCTTCTGTAAAGGCGCTCCAGCGCTCTTTTTTCGCTGGGAGCAAGCCTTTTTAAATCTCCATAAACCCTTATCCTCTCCTCCCCCTTCAGGGTTCCTCTAACCTTCTCCCCTGTTAAGCTTTATAATCCCCTGATCCAAAAGGGCAAGGGCTCTGTCCCTCAACGGTCCTCCCCCCATTCTCTCCTCTTCACCAGAAAGGATATAGTAGAGGTAGACCGTATCAGGCCACTGGCCCGTGTAACCCTCTACCAGCCAAGAATAAAGGGCCAGCTGGCTCAGGTAGCGGTCCCCATGGAGCATGTTCCTCTCCAGTTTATACTCGCCTACCACCACCTTTCCCTCCTGGGTGATCACCAGTATGTCAGGCCTGCCCGCTAACAAAAGGGATCCAAAAGGGGCCTCCAAAGAGAGCTCTCTGAAAACTCTCTTAGCCGGGGCCACCACATCCCTGTAAAAGTCGCTCTCGAAATAGGCCCTGATCTTGGAGAGAAATCTCCTCTTGGTCAAAAAGACCCCTTGGGTGACCAGGGAGGACTGGTGAAGGTCAAACCAACGCCCCCCTTCCTTAGGATGGGTCATCTCTCTCAGGGCTTTATGGAAAAAGATCCCCAGGATGGGATTGCCCTCCTGGACATCACCGGGGAGGAGGCCCCCCACTCCCACCCTGACTTGAACCCCAAGGGAATGCTCAAGGGGCTGGGGAAGGAGCACCTCCCCCATCTGAGCAGCTTCGTCCAAAACACGACCTTTAGGCTTCGGGGTCTGGGCCCATTCACCCCCCTTGGCCAGGGCCTCAACCCCAGCAGACAGAAGCTGGGACTGCCAGGATTCACCCCTCTTTCTTTCCCTGGTAAAGAGGATATGAAGCTCCTTCCGAGTCCGGGTAAAGGCCACATAAAGGAGCCTCTTCTCCTCCTCCCAGCCCTTTTGATCCTTTGTGACCTTCACCTGCTGATAAGAGGGGCTGAAGTCCAAATCAGGTATGCGAAGGGCCAAACCCCTCTGGGTATCGTAAAGGACAGGCTCCCTTGCCTTCCTGGGTAACAGCCATGTCTCACCCAGTACAACCACCGGAAACTCCAGCCCCTTAGCGGCGTGGACGGTGAGGAGGGCCACGGCATCCCCCATCCCCATCTCTTCCTGGGTCTCCCGGGAGGGAAGCCCCTTATTTTCCACGGATATGAGGAACTCCGATAGGGTGAAGAGCCGTCCCTTCTGAAACCTTCTGGCCTCCCGGGAGAGGCCATCCACATTGGCCAAGGCCTGCTCACCATAAGGCTGCTGGGAGAGCCACCACCCATACCCTGTCTTCCTCACCACCTCCTGGATAAGACCACTGATGGTGAGACGATCCTTTCGATCCCTCAGGCCTTCAAATATATCCAAGGCCCAGGCCAGGGTATCCCCCTTTTCTCCAGAAAAGCTTTTCTCATCTACGGCCTCTTTCCATGCCTGATAAAGCCCCTTCCCCCGGGAGGAGAGGGCCAATACGGTGGCCTTGTCCACACCCACGAAGGGGGCCGCAAGAATACCCAGGACAGAGAAATTATCAGCAGGATTGTCCAATGCCTTGAGATAAAGAAAGACATCCTGGACCTCTCTCCTCTCCAAAAGCTCCCCGGCAGTGGAGGAGACCACAGGAATCCCCTGGGAGGAGAGGTAGTGAAAGAGCCCAATCACTGTGGCGTTCCGTCTCAACAAGACCCCTATGTCACCCCATCCGTACCCCTCCCTCTTAGCCCGAAGGATCAAACGGGCCAGGGCCTCATTTTGGTCCATCCCCTCCTCCAGCCACCAGAGCCACACCTCACCCCCCTTCTCCTCCGTGTCTAAGGGGGTAAAAGGTACTACATAATCAGGATCCAAAAGGGGGGACACATCCTGAAAAACCCGCTGAAAGAGGGCGTTACCCTTTTCAACCAACCCCTCTCCGCTGCGGAAACAACGGGTTAGTGCCAAGCTCCCCTGGGTCCCCAAGTGCCTTTTAGTCCTGGCATAAACGGCTACATCGGCCCCCCTAAAGGCATAGATAGACTGTTTGGGATC
>CAZBOO010000140.1:0-282 GCA_964493535.1 uncultured Aquificales bacterium | reverse complement strand
AACGAACAGCTTGCCATCCTCCAATAACGCCTCCTGATAATGGGAACTCGTCTCTCCTTTAACCTCGGAGAGATGGGTAACAATCTCCCTCTGGAGTTCATTAGTGTCCTGATACTCATCCACCAACAGGCGGCGAAAACGGCCCTTCAACTCCTCTCGAAAGGGTCCGTTAGTCCTCAAGGCCCCCACCAACCTCCTCTGAAGGTCAGAGAAGGTGAGCACCCCTTCCCTAACCTTCACCCTCTCCAACTCCCCCCAAATGCCCCTTACCAAGGCAAGAAA
>CAZBOO010000139.1:0-3200 GCA_964493535.1 uncultured Aquificales bacterium | reverse complement strand
GTGGGATAACGTTAAGGCGAAAATAAAGGTCCTCCCGAAAACGACCGGCTTCTATCTCCTCTTCAAGATTCTTGTTGGTAGAGGCAATGACACGGGTATCCACAGGAATAATATCGGTGCCCCCCAAGCGCTGGAGGGAAAGCTCTTGAATAACCCTCAAAACCTTGGCCTGAAGCTTCAGGCTCATGTCCCCCACCTCATCGAGGAAGAGGGTGCCCCGATGGGCCATCTCAAATTTTCCCCTGTGAATCGTCTCCTCCCCATCTTCCCAGCCGAAAAGCTCCCTCTCAATAAGGTCATCGGGGATAGCCGCACAGCTCACCTCCACAAAAGGATAGTCCTTCCTGATACTCAGCTCATGAACCCGGCGGGCCACCAGCTCCTTACCCGTACCGCTCTCCCCCGCTATGAAGACCCAACCATCGGTGGGGGCCACCAGTTGGATCTGGCTCTTCAGCTCCCTCATGGCCTGACTCTCTCCAATGAGGACCCTCTCCTCTTCCATCTGGGCCCTCAATCGGATATTCTCCAAACGCAAGCGGTACTCTCCCAAAGCCCTTTCAGTTTTTATCATAAGCTCATCGAGATTCAGGGGCTTCTCCACGAAATCGTAAGCCCCCATCTTTATCGTTTTCACTGCCGTTTCTATGGTGCCGTGGCCTGAGATCATAATAATGGGTACTAACGGGTTCTTCTCCCTTATGGTCTGAAGAGCCTCCACCCCATCCATTCCAGGAAGCCAGATATCCAGAAAGACCAGATCCACTGGCTCTCCACGAAAGAGACCCACAGCCTCTTCCCCAGAGGGAGCCTCCACAACTTGATATCCCTCGTCCTCCAAAACCCCCCTTAGGGCCTCTCGGATAGCCTCTTCATCGTCCACCACTAAGATCAAATGCCCCATATCACGCCGCCTTTCCCGGGAGTTCTATAACAAAAACCGCTCCCCGGGGTTTGTTCTCCCTCACCATTATGTACCCACCGTGGTCAGAGATAATCCTACTCACTATGGCCAAGCCCAGGCCTGTTCCCCTCTCCTTCGTAGAAAAATAGGGTATGAAGAGGCGCTCCCGATCCTCGGGCCTGATACCCACTCCTTCATCGGCCACCTCCACCACCACGGTCTGTTCCTCTTCCCGCCAGTCTACTTTTATGGTGATCACCCCCTGGCCATGCATAGCCTCTATGGCGTTTTCCATGAGATTGATAAAAACCCTGTTCATCTGTTCCCTGTCCAGAAGCAGGGGAGGCAGATCCTGAGGTACATCAACCTGGATGGTGATCCCTTTATGGGAAGCAGAGTAAAGGGCTACGAGATCCCGAAGGATCTCTTGGAGCAAAGTGGGACGCGGGGATATCTTGGGAAGGCGGGCAAACTTATAAAACTCATTCACCATCCTCTTCAGCTCTTCCACCTCTTTGATGATAGTCTCAATGCACCTGTAAAAAACCTCTCCCTCCTCCCCCTTCATATGCCCTCCAAAGCGCCTTTTCAGCCTCTGGGCCGAGAGGGAAATAGGGGTAAGGGGGTTCTTTATCTCGTGAGCCACCCTCCTGGCCACCTCTTCCCAGGCCGCAGCCCTCTGGGCCTTGGCCAGCTCCGTCATATCCTCCATGACCACCACCATTCCACTGTAGCGGCCCTCCTGATCCAGTAAAGGAGAAGCCCCTACCAGAAGATGAATCACCCCTTCCTCCCTCACTAACCTCACTTCCCGGCGGCTACCTTCCCGTCCCCTCCTCAGCATCACCTTCACCGTCTCCTTCAGAACACCCAGGTGTTCCTCATGAAAGATCTGGCGGTAGGACACCTCCAGACAAGGTTCATTTTCCAGCCTCAACAACCCCCTGGCGGCCCTGTTTATGCTAATGACTCTTCCCTCCTTGTCCAAGGAGATCACCCCCGTGGCTATGTTCTCCAAAATGGTTTCGATATATCTCCTTCTCTCTTCCAGCTCTTCCCGGGAGCCCTTGAGGTCCCTGATCATAAGGTTGAAAGAGTCCACCAAAATACCAATTTCGTCATCGGCCTGGACCTGAATCTGGGTATCCAGATTCCCCCGGGCCACCTCTCTGGTCCCCAGAGCCAGGGCCTCTATGGGCACGGTAATGCCCTTGGCCAGATGGAGGCCAAACCAGATGGAAGAGAAGACGATGAGGAGGGTAGCCATGAGGAAAAGGAGGATATAGCTGATTTTTATGGGATTCTTCAGTTCCTTAACCTGGCGATACCCCTCGTAGTACTGGGTGATAGCCACCAAACTCTTGGAAAGTCGAGATGGTATCTTGTAAGAGAAGGCCGTTCCTCCTTCTGAAAAGGGTACTACCACTATATGGTAACGGCCATGATCCCAGGATATGGGCTTTTTATCCTTTAACGACTGAAGGAGCTTGGTGTCCCCTTCCTGCACCAAATACTCTTTGCCTCTCCTCCCCTTCCCCTTGGAGCTGGCCAAGATATGCCCTTTGACATCAAAGATCTCCACAGCCTTAAGCCTGTGTTCCCGGGCCTTTTCCTTGAGAAGCCAAACCAACTTCCAGTAGTTACTGCTCCCCAAAAGCCCCTGCTTACGGGCCACATTCACTATCTCTTGGGACAGGGTTCCAGCACGACGGTCCATCCCCTGATAGTAGCTCTGGGCCACAGAAAGGGCATCCTTGAGGGCCTCCTCCTTCTGCTTGCTGAACCATCCCTCTATGTTAGAGGTGATAAAACCGCTGGCCACAAGGAAAAGGAGGAAAGTAGGAATAATGGTGAGGGAAATAAAAGCAGTAATGAGCTTCACCTTGAATTTAGAACCTAAACGCCCCCTTTTGTGCTCGAAATAGATCTTGGCCAGGTTCCTTCCCACCATAACCACCAAGACCATGAGAACAATAACGTTGAGGTTTACCACCACCAGAATCAGGATATTGGAAGGAATGGATGAAGGTTTCCCCTGCTGCTGCTGGAGGTAAACCTGGAGCACCGTGAGGCTCACAAAGAGGAAAAAAAGGGCCCCGGTAAAGAGCAGAGAGCGTTTCCTTTTCTGTAAAGGGCTTTGCTCCTGTTGGAAAGACACCTGATTCACCTATGCACCTCTACCCTCACCGTGTCTGTCTCAAAATCCGCCGGGGCCGGGGGAAGGAGGAAAGAAATAAGGTTCAGGGGAAAGAAAAGGGGGCTGCTTTTTCTATAAACCTTCACCTCTATATAGGCC
>CAZBOO010000138.1:0-3225 GCA_964493535.1 uncultured Aquificales bacterium | reverse complement strand
GATATGGGGGCTATCCTCCTCCCCAAAAAGCTGAAGCCCGGCATTCGATGCCCAAACACCCAGAAAAAACAGTATCACGGTGAAGCCCAAATAGAGAAACCAGGAGAAATAATGCCCAAAAATCAGATAAAGCACAAGACCCACCAAGGCACCCGCCGTACCCGGGGCCCAGGGGGAGTATCCTGCCCCCAGCCCTGTAAGGAAGAGGAGACGGGCCCTGGCAGTCATCCCAACAGCCCCTTCATCTCCTGAACGGCCCTCTCCATACCCACCAGTACCGACCGGGCCACAATGCTATGGCCAATATTCAACTCCCCTATACCTGGGATGGAAGCTATAGGACCCACGTTCCTGTAATCCAGTCCATGCCCAGCATGAACAACAAGGCCCAGGTTCTGGGCCAACTGGGCAGCATCCACAATCTTCTTATACTCCTTTTTTCTCCCCCCACCCCGAGCCTCGGCATAAAGCCCCGTGTGGATCTCTATGGCATCGGCCCCTGACTCCTTGGCCGCTTTCACTTGGACCGGGTCGGGATCAACAAAGATACTCACCGTTATGTCCCCCCCCTTCAACCGCTCCACGGCCTGGGCAACCATCTCCTGGTTATTCTCCACATCCAGCCCCCCTTCGGTGGTGACCTCATTGGGCTTCTCTGGCACTAAGGTCACCTGATTGGGCTTAACCTCAAGGGCTATCTTGATCATACCCTCAGTAGCAGCCATCTCCAGGTTGAGTTTAGTCTTCACCACCTGGCCCAGGAGCCGAAGGTCCCTGTCCTTTATATGCCTCCGATCGGCCCTGAGATGGATAGTAATGCCGTCGGCACCCCCCAACTCCGCCAGGATAGCCGCCGCCACAGGCTCTGGCTCCTGGGCCTTCCGGGCCTCCCTCACTGTGGCCACATGGTCTATATTCACCCCCAGCTTCACTGCCATCTCACTCCTCCCCTAAGCTCCTGGACAGGGTAGCGCTCAGACGATCCAGAATGGAGGCGATAAGGCTTTGATCCTCCCCTTCCACCATGATCCTCACCCTGGGCTCCGTCCCCGAGTACCTCATCACCACCCGTCCCCTTCCGTTCAAAATCCCTTCGGCCCTCTCCAACTCCCTCTGAACCTCGGGCAACGAATCTAAAGCAGTGGTCCTGGCCACGGGCAGGCTCCTCTGAACCTGGGGTAGCCTCACCACCTCCCGGGCCAACAGGGAAAGGGGCTTGTCCCTTTTGATCATCACCTTGAGCACCTGCAAGGCGGTGATAATACCGTCACCGGTGAATGAGTGGTCCCTGAAAATCACGTGGCCCGACGCCTCCCCCCCCAAGGAGTAACCCCCTTTTTCCATCTCTTCAAAAACGTACCGGTCTCCCACAGCCGTCCTCACCACTCGTCCCTGATAGGGAACCAAGGTAAACTCCAGCCCCATGTTGGACATGATGGTAGCCACCACTGTCTTCTGGGGCAAAACCCCAGACTGGAGCAGATCCGCACCGCATATGGAGAGCACATAGTCCCCGTCTAAGATGTGGCCCTTTTCATCAGCCAGGACAGCCCTGTCGCCGTCCCCATCGAAAGCCACTCCGAAATGAGCCCCCTCCTCCATCACCCTTTGAGCCATGGCCTGGGGATAGATGGCCCCACATTCCCTGTTGATATTGGTTCCATCGGGAGCATTATTCATGATCACCAAGTGGGCCCCCAGCTCAGAAAATACGGCTGGAGCCACCTTATAGGTAGCCCCATGAGCACAGTCTGCCACTATCTTTATCCCATCCAAAGAAAAACCGGGGGGGAAGGTCCTCTTCAAATGGACTATATATCGGCCCAGGGCATCCACCACCCGGTAAGCCTTCCCTATCTGGGTAGCCGTGGGCCTTATGTGGTCTATCTTCCCCGACATCACCAGATCTTCCAGCCTCCTTTCCAACTCATCAGAGAGCTTCATCCCCTCCCCATTGAAGACCTTTATGCCGTTATCCTGGTAAGGGTTATGGGAAGCCGATATGACCACCCCTGCATCGGCCCTCATGTCCTTAGTGATGAAACCGATCCCCGGTGTGGGGAGGGGCCCCAACAGGATGGCATCTGAGCCCATGGAGCAGATGCCTGCCACCAAGGCCGCCTCCAACATATAGCCCGAGAGTCGGGTATCTTTTCCAATGACAATACGGCCCTTTGAAGAGTTGCGGAAGAGGAACCCTATGGCCCGGCCCACCCGGAGAGCTGTCTCCACTGTCATGGGTTCTATGTTGGCCACCCCCCTGATACCATCGGTCCCAAAGATGTGTTTCATGGAGCCTTTCCCTCCTTTTCACATACCTTAACAATCACTTTCACCCTGTCGGGAAATAGGTACATACCCTTTCCCGGAGGCACCAATTCTACCGTTTTTTCCAAAGGTTTTCCAGGCATAATATCCCCTTGGGAAAAGCGAAGAGGTTGGGTTCTTACCACCTTTACCCGCTTCACCTTGGACTTTATGCCCTGTATAGTGACCTCAGAAGGCTCTAAAATCACATCCCAAGAAGACCTTATCCCTCGAGCACTTAGAACCACGAGCACCTCCTTCTCTACCACCTCCTCAGCAATGACCCTCAAGGACAATGGGCTGATACGGGTGACAACCAGCTCCTTAGGGAGGATAACCTGTTCTCTGGTGATAGTGAAAATATTTTTACCCTCTTTAAGGTGAGAGAGGTCCAAGACCACTTTAATCCTCCCTGGTCTGACATTGTTGAGAACCCGGCTGCTTCCCCGAACCCTCAGGGTGATAAAAGGCGGCATTTCATTGACGATCTCCATATTGGCAGGAATATTGGTCAACTCCAAAGGCACCGTAAAACCCATCTCCGACTTCTCCTGACCCGTGACATACACCCAGAGAAGCATGGCCAAGAGGAGGGAGAGGATCTTCTCCAGCCAGTGTTTAGTGAGAAAACCGGGCAAGAAACCCTCCAAAAACTCCTAAGGTTTTAGACAAATCACCCTCTTCCCTGGTGGTTTTTGGAATATAGGAAAGGGCTCCAAGTTTCAAGAGAAGGGAACCAGGAGTTCCCCCTTCAAAGCGTTGTTTTTCATCCCAACTGAAACCTGGGGAGGGCTTTACGCCCCCCCTTATTCGGGCGGGGATAAAAAACCCCACCCCTACAATATCAGAAGTTCCCCAGATCTCCCAAAGTAGCCCAGCGGTTTGTTGGTGAGATTATTTATGGGATTCAGGCGATGG
>CAZBOO010000137.1:0-3231 GCA_964493535.1 uncultured Aquificales bacterium | reverse complement strand
TCTCTACTCCTTCGGTAAGTAAGATGGGCAATAATGCCCCCTTTGCTTATCCCTGGAGGTATCAGTACCCTATGGCAGTTTTTACAACTTTCATCCTTGATGCTGGCCCTGGCCCTTTTTCTCCACTCATCTCGCACCTCGTGGGTGGCTTGGGGCTTTTGGAAGAGATGGGTAAATATGTCCCTGGTGCCTGATGTGAATTTGGCCTTAAGCTTTTCTGTGAGGCCAGGGTTAATATGGCAGTCCCTGCACTGCGCCACTACCCCTTGTTTGTTGGAGTAGTGGGCGGAAATCTGCCAGTCCTTTCCCGCTGGTCCCATCTCGTGACAGGAGAGGCAGAAATTAGACTGGGAGGTGCTGTGAACGACCATAATTCCAACAAAACATAGGATTATTCCCACTACCAAGCCTATTACCAGGGATAATAAAACCCTTCCACAGATGTTACCTACTACCTTTCCCATAAATGTATTTTTTCTTTTCAATAAAGAACAAACCTCCTTTGGATTGCAAGCGGCCAGACTGTAAAAGTACAGTTAATTATTGTAAAAGAAGTGTAAAGCCTTAGATGTCTCTTTGGGAGATCTAAATAGACCCAAAGTGAGCCATGCTGACTGGGTAGAGGGTGAAAATGGCTTCAGGTCTGGGAAGAAAAATGGTTTTATCTATAGTTCCGGTTTTGGGGCTATGCTGGAGTCTCTTTTTTGTGTGGATGGTGGGCCAGCAGAAGAGTTTCCTCTTAAGTCAGCTCCGGTCTCAAGCGGAAGGTGGGAAGCGGGATAGGACATGGAGCTGGAGTTGCTGAAGGAGAGATTGGAGGAGTGTTACCAGTGTTACAACTGCCGGGAGTATGTCCATCCTGATCCCTTGGAGTTTCTCTACCCCTATTCCGATCCTACAGACCGGGAGGTAGTAGCCCTCATATCTTCCTCCCTGGCCTACGGCCGGGTGGAACAGATCCTAAAGAGTGTTTCCTGGGTGTTGGGGAATATGGGTGCCCCTCGCCAGTTCTTGATGGGGACCGGTAGGCGGGAGATGGAGCACATCTTTTCTGGATTTAAGCACAGGTTCACCACAGACCGGGATCTAGCTCTCTTGCTGATGGGGATGGCCGGGACCATTAAAAAGTATGGATCCCTTTATGAGGCCTTTTTGGCAGGGCATTCCCCCTCCCATGACTCATTTTTGCCTGCTCTGAGCACTTTTGTGGAAAACCTTTCCCGGAAGGCAGGGGATTGGCCCACCTTTCTCCTTCCCCACCCGGCTAAGGGAGGGGCCTGCAAGAGGCTCCACCTGTTCCTTCGATGGATGGTGAGGAGGGATGATGTGGACCCCGGGGGATGGGAAGATTTACCGGCTTCCAAGCTTATTGTGCCCCTGGATACACATATGTACAGGATATCTATGCTTCTGGGTTTCACCCGGTACAGGCAGGCCCATCTTAAAGCAGCACTGGAGGTTACCCGGGCCTTTGCCCAGATATGTCCCCAGGACCCCGTGAAGTATGATTTTGTTCTCACCCGCTGGGGCATCAGGCTGGACATGACCATAGAGAAACTCAAAGAGCACATGGCATTATAGGAGATCGGTTGTTGTTGCTTTGAAGCCAAACAGAAGGCAGGGGATTTTGGGGCGTTGCCTTGACATGGACAATCTTTCACTTATAATATAACCGAATGGATAATCACTTATCTAATTGGGTGCAGAGGCGGTATGAGACCCTCTGGCTCCATTTCGGTGAGAGGGCCTTCAGGTCCAAGGATGCGGCTGAAGTCCTGGGTCGGCGCCACGAAGACTCCAAGGCCCAGGTCAACGTCATTCTCTCACAGCTCCGCAAGGGGGGATACCTCTCTGTAGAGACAGACCCCCGGGATGCCCGGAAGAAGATCTACTGCCTCGCCAGCCCGGAGGCAGTGATTCGACAGCAACTGCTGCTCCTTACAGAGGTCCTGAACGGGGAGGGCGGCAAACCCCAGGAGGAACCCAAGCTCACTCGCTCCGAGCTGGAGGCCCTTCTGAAAAAGGCCGCCGATCTCATCCGCACCAGGGTGGACTACACCTACATCCTTCTTCTCCTCTTTTACAAGCGCATCTGCGATAAGTGGCAGCAGGACTTTGAAAGGGCCTACAATCAATCTCTTGAGGACGGCTTCGCCAAAATAGAGGCCGTTCAAGAGGCACACCAGTTGGTCTACCACGACTTCGACATCCCAGAAGAGTATCTCTGGGAGAACATTCGCAAGGACCCTGCACGCCTTCCCGAAAATCTATCCCAAGCCATGAAGGCCCTGGCGGAGCGGAACCCGAATCTGAAGGACATCTTCGAAAACGTGGACTTCATCCAATTTACCTCCAGTCCCGAGAACGCCGAGATCCTGAGGCAACTCTTCGAGCTCTTTAGCGGCCATAGTCTCACCCATGTCTCTCCGGACATCCTGGGCGACGCCTACGAATGGATCCTCCGCTACTTCGCCCCCCAAAAGGCCAAAGAGGGCGAGGTCTACACACCCCGGCAGGTGATCAGGCTCATGGTGAGGGTTCTGGATCCCCAACCTGGAGAGAGGGTCTATGATCCTGCCTGTGGTTCCGGGGGCATGTTGATCCTCTCCTACAAGCACGTGGAAAAAGGACTTGGACGGAACGAGGCGGATAAACTCTTTCTTTATGGGCAGGAAGCCAACCACAGGACCCTGACCCTGGCCAAGATGAACTTCTACATCCACGACATCCGCAATGCGCAACTGGCCTTGGGAGACACCCTCCTCTATCCGAAGTTCTTCAAGGACACTAGGTTCCATGTGGTGCTCACCAATCCTCCCTGGAACCAGGACGGCTATCCCGAAGAGGTGCTGAAAAAGGGGGAATTCTGGAAGGAGCGCTTTCCCCTGGGCTTCACTCCTAAGAAATCAGCAGACTGGGTATGGATCCAGCATCTTTTGGCATCGGCAGAAGAAGAGGGCCGCATAGCCGTGGTCATAGACAACGGGGCCCTCTTCCGGGGAGGAAAGGAAAAGGCCATCCGCCAGGGTGCTTTGAAGAAGGACCTGATAGAGTGTGTCATTCTCCTTCCTGAGAAGCTCTTTTACAACACCGGCGCTCCAGGGGCCGTCATTGTCCTGCGAAAGGGTAAACCCCAGGAGAGGCAGGGCAAGATTCTATTCATCAACGCCAGCAACGAGTACGAGCAGCATCCTGAGGTGAGAAAGCTCAACCGTTTGGGAGATGAGCACA
>CAZBOO010000136.1:0-3350 GCA_964493535.1 uncultured Aquificales bacterium | reverse complement strand
CACCAAGACCCCTCCCCCCAAGACCCCCAGCATCTGAACCAACTGATGGGCCAGGACCCGGCCAAAGAGGGGACCTAAGGAACTGGAGGTGTAATAGTCACCCTCCTTGCCCATGCTCCCCTTCCCTGTAGCGTAATAGCCCACCTGGGGATGGTACAAGGCCAGCTCCATGAAATCCCTGAAGGTGATGGGGCCTTTGTGAAGAATAGTGGCTGCTATGAATTTCTCAGCAGGGGTCACCCCTCGTCCCCCAAACCCACAGGAGAAACTAAGGAGCAATCCCTTACCCCTATCTGAAGTTCTCCTGCCTCTCTCTTCAAAGTCAACTCCATGAAATCCCGAACTGGGAGAGTCCTTACCCCCGTCCTTTCCTGAAGATAAAAGGCTGCCTCCTCAGCCACACCCTTGGTCATCTCCATACTGAAGTGGGTGATAAGGGCAAGGCGAGGTCTCGCCACCCGGAGAAGGGGTATGGCGTCCTCCACGGAGAGATGATCCATGTCCCGAGGATAACGGAAAGTGGTATTGATAATGAGAATATCCATTGCCCTGTAGAGATCACCCAAGCCCTCCTCCCCTCTTCCATCAGAAACATAGCCCACCTTTACCCCATCCCCCATGATGGCCAGTCCATAAGTTTCCACCCCGTTATGGACATGGGGCCACAGGGCTCGAAAGGAAAACCCGTTCCATGTAGTCTCCCATCCCGGGGAAAGTTCCTCCACCCTACCCAGGTTCCTCCGGTGATACCGAAAAACCACAGGATCCTCCCCTTCCAAGGCATCCTTGGGGGCAAATAGGGCGCCCCCTTTAGTCCACCCTCCCATGGTTCTGGCCTCAATAAGGGTGTTCACATCCCCCGAATGATCTAAGTGCCTGTGGGTCAAGAGGATAGCATCAATAGATCCAGGGTCAATACCGCATTGGACCAGCCTAACCAAAGCCCCAGGACCAGGGTCCACGTGAACCCTCCACAATCCCGACTCCACAAGAAAGCCTCCCGAAGCCCTCAGTTGCCTAAAGGCAACCCTTCTGCCTCCCGCCGTTCCAAGAAAGAGGAGTTTCAAGAAAACCTCACCCCACCAAGGAAACAACCTCTCCCTCAGAGGCTCCAGCTATCCATTCTTGAATCCTGTATGCCAACGAGGTCCCATCAAGACCCAGGTTCTTCCTCAGCTCTCTCAGGCTCCCGTGGGTAACAAAATCGTCTGGTATACCCAGGTTGAGGACAGGCACCATCACCCCCTCCTCTGCCAGCAGCTCCAGGACGGCAGACCCAAATCCTCCCAGGATGGCGTTTTCCTCTAAAGTGACCACCCTTCCTGTAAGGGTGGCCCATTGGAGGATAAGATCCTTATCCAAAGGTTTCACGAATCGGGCATTGACGAGGGCCGGATTTATTCCCCTCTCCTCCAGGAGGCCCACTGCCTCCCTGGCTTCCCTCAAGAGATGGCCTGCCACCAGCAACACTAAGTCCTTCCCCTCTCTCACCAGTTCCCCTTTCCCCACTTCCATGGGCTCTATTTCCCGGGGAACTCCCACCCCTGTGGCCTCTCCTCTGGAATACCTCAGGGCAATGGGGCCTTCCCAGGTCAGGGCCGTTTTCAGCATTCGAGCCAGATCTTCCTCATTCCCCGGGGCCATAAGAACCATACGAGGAACACAACGAAGATAGGAGAGATCAAAAACCCCGTGATGGGTGGGACCATCGGCTCCCACCAGGCCTCCCCGATCCAAGGCAAAGGTGACGGGCAGGTTCTGGAGGGCCACATCATGAATAATCTGATCATACGCCCGCTGGAGGAAAGTGGAATAAACAGCCACCACAGGCCTCATACCCTGAGCCGCTAATCCCGCAGCAAAGGTGACGGCATGCTGCTCAGCAATGCCCACATCGAAAAACCTTTGGGGGAAACGCCGGGCAAAAGGGGTAAGCCCCGTGCCATCAGGCATGGCCGCTGTAATGGCCACCACCCTATCGTCTTCCTCTGCCAACCTCAAAAGGGCCTGACTGAAGGCCTGAGTGTAGCTTATCTTCCCCTTCGCCTTGGACTCGCCGGTCTCTATATGGAAGGGACCCACCCCGTGAAAACGGTGGGGCTCCCTCTCCGCCGGCTCATATCCTTTGCCCTTCCTGGTTAACACATGAACCAGTATAGGCTCCTTAGCCTTCTTAACCGCCTCCAGGGTCCTCACCAATTCTCCCAAATGGTGGCCCCTTACGGGCCCCACGTATTTGAAACCCAGCTCCTCAAAAAGGATCCCCGGAGTAAAGAACCCCTTGACGGATTCTTCAAACTTCCTCACGGCCCCCAGGAGGACGTCGCCCCCAGGCTTTCCAGCGGCCAGCCTCTTGATCTCCTCCCGAAAGTGCAGGTACCTGGGATCGGCCATTCTCCTTGAAAGATAATGGGAAAGGGCTCCTTTTGTAGGAGAGATGCACATCTCATTATCGTTGAGAATCACCACCAGATCCCTGTCCAGTTGCCCGGCATGATTCAACCCTTCAAAGGCCAATCCTGCCGTCATAGAACCATCCCCAATGACTGCCACTACTTTGCTGCCTTTTCCCTGAAGATCCCTGGCCACGGCCAGGCCTAAGGCCGCAGATAAGGAAGTGGAACTGTGACCCGTGGCAAAGGCATCGTAAAGGCTCTCCGAAGGCTTGGGAAAACCGGAAATACCCCCATACTGGCGGAGGGTGTGGAAAAGCCCTTTACGACCCGTCACCAGTTTGTGGGCGTAAGTCTGATGACCCACATCCCAGACGATCTTATCCTCAGGGGTATGGAAAACATAGTGGAGGGCCAAAGTAAGCTCCACTACGCCCAGGCTGGGGGCCAGATGCCCCCCCGTCTGGGAAACCACATCCAGGATAGCCTCCCGAATCTCCTGGGCCAGGGTCTCAAGATCTTTTATGCTCAGCTCCCTGAAATCCTCAGGACCTTTTATTCCATCCAAAAGTCTCATCTGTCCCTCTCCACCACATGATAAGCCAACTCTCTAAGAAACCAAGCTCTATCTCCCAATGGAGCCAAGGCAGCCACCCCAGCCTCCACCAACTCCCGGGCCTTTGCCTTGGACACTTCCAAACCATAAAGAACCGGATAGGTGAGCTTCCCCCTTTGGACATCCCTCCCTATGGGTTTTCCCAGCTTATGGGGATCCCCTTCATAACCCAGAATATCATCCACCACCTGAAAAGCCAGCCCCACAAAACGGCGGGGCCCACACCGGGGGGAAGGAACCTCGCCACCAACCCGGGTGGGGGCCAACCACCGGTTGCCTTTCCCCGAAATCTCCCAGGCCAGGACGCCCAGACCAATTCCCAAGTGCCGCAGCCCACGCTC
>CAZBOO010000135.1:0-3391 GCA_964493535.1 uncultured Aquificales bacterium | reverse complement strand
GCCTATAGACTTTATCCACCCCTTTTCTTACCAGTTCAGGAGAAAGCTCCCCAGTAACGGGAAAAGACCCCTTACCCACAACAAAAATCCCCAACGCCTTAATCTGCTCCTCCAAGAAGGGATCCAACTCCTCTACCACGAAGATCCGCTCCACACGGGAAGCAAACTCCAACACCTTGGTCTTGGGAAGGGGATGGGTCATGGTAAGCTTGAAAATGGAAGCCTCAGGAAAGGCCTCCTTCACATACTGATAAGCCACCCCCGAAGTGATGAAACCCAAAGATGTATCCCCCATCTCAATCCTATTGCCAGGGAAATCCTCAGAAAACCCCAGAATGCGCTCCAGTCTCTCTTCAACCAAGGGGTGGCGCCTCCGGGCATAAACAGGAAGCATCACCCACTTTTCAGGATCCAGGCTGATCCCCTTGGAAGGGACCTCCCTCCTCTCCCCCACAGTAACCACCCCTTTACCGTGGGCTATCCGGGTGGTGATACGAAGGAGCACAGGGGTATCGAAGACCTCAGAGATGAGATAGGCCTCCCCCACAAGGTCTTTACACTCCTGACTATCAGAGGGCTCCAGCATAGGCACTTTGGCCATAGGGGCATAATGCCTGTTATCCTGCTCGTTCTGAGAGCTGTAAAGGGCCGGATCATCAGCGGAGACCAGTACCAATCCCCCGCCCACACCTGTATAGGAAAGGGTCATAAAGGGATCAGCGGCCACATTGAGACCCACATGCTTCATGGCCACCAATACCCGGGCCCCCGCCATGCTGGCGCCTATCCCTACCTCTAAAGCCACCTTCTCGTTAGGCGCCCACTCCACATAGACCCCGGGAAGATGGGCAAGATGCTCTAAAATCTCTGTGCTGGGAGTGCCTGGATAGGCGGAGGCCACTGTCACCCCCTCCTCCCAAGCACCCTTAGCTATGGCCTCGTCCCCCGAAAGGAGCACCCTCACTTAAGAACCTCCAGAAGACGGACCGCCTCCCGGCCAAATGGAGAGGCAGGGAAGCGCCCCTTCAGATCCTCCAGGGTCTTAATAGCCCCATTGATATCCCCCTTCTCCTGATAAAAAAGGGCCAGATTGTACCTGAGGTAGGGCTCCAGAAAGGGTTTCTCTTCGCTTAATTTATCCCTAACAGTCTCTATCCCCTTCTGGGGATCCTGGATCTGGGCAAAGGCCACCAACCATTGGGGGGAAAAATACTTTTTGGATTTTATGCCTGACATACCCAAAGCAAGTTCCTGGACAGCCTTATCCTTATTCCCCGAAAGCTCGTAGCACCTTCCCAGATACAGATGGGCTAAGGAGGCCCAAAGGGAACGGGGGTACTCCTTCACCACCTTCTGAAAAGCCTCCATAGCTTCCTTCACCCCCCCATCCCGGGTATGTGGTTTGATCCCGTGGTACACCCTTAAGGCCCGGGAAAAGACCAAGCCGCTCTCCCGGTCGTAGGTAGTCTTATAAGAACTCCACCCCCAAATAGAAGCAGCGGCCAAAAGGATGAGTCCAATGACAACAGCCAAAGAAATCTTGCGCCTTGAAGCCCAGTCCAACCCTTGGGAAACCGCCTTAAGAAAAGGATCGGGGGGTTCAGACTCTACCCGCTTCTTAGCCATCCTGCCAACCCCCCAGTTTTTTAGCCAGCCTCTCTCCCCCAAAGAGCACCTTCAAGGTCTCCTCATGATCCAAACCGGCGCCCATGAGGACCCTCAAGGCCATATCCCTGTCCATCAGGTCCTGGGGGCCATGGGCATCGGTGTTAAAAACAAGGACCGCCCCCGCTTTTTTGGCCATACGGACCACATGGCCGTTGGTGAAAGAATGGCCCTTACGGCCAGAAACTTCCAAAGCCACACCCCTCAGAGCGGCCTGGGCAGCCTCCTCCTCAGTCAAAAGCCCGGGATGGGCAAGGATATCCGCTCCCCCATCAATGGCAGCCCTGTTGGTCCCCGGAGCCACAGGCTCCACTATAGTTTCTCCATGAACCACCACCACCTTGGCCCCTAAATCCCGGGCTTCAATAATGAGAGAAGGAATCTTCTCAGGAGGCACATGGGTAAGCTCTATCCCAGGGATAACCTGGATCCCTTCTAAGGCTTCATTAAGCTGGACAGCCACCTTCACCATGGCTGGAATGATGATGTCCAAATTGGACATATCCCCATGATCCGTAATGGCCAGATACCTCAACCCCTTAACCTGGGCCCTTCTGGCCAACTCACTGGGAATGAGCTCTCCATCGCTGAAGATGGTGTGGGTATGAAGATCTACCAATACCTCAGCTCCTGAGCCATCTTTGTATCAGCCCGGGCCAGCTCGGAAGGCACAGGATAGCCCAGATCCTCCAGTATGGCCTTCCTCACCCTCAACGCCATCTTGTAAGCCAGCTTAGAAGCCACCTTGGTAAAGAATACCTCCGCGGGATTGTCTTTGCACAAATAGGCCTCGGGACCCCTGAGATCTCTATCGGCGACTATATCCCAACCCACCACGGAGCAGTCATACTCACCCTTAGCACCCTTCAGGGTACCCTTAATCCTTCCTCTAATGTAGTAGGCCTTCCCCAAGAACCCCATACCACCCTTCATCCGGCCCCTGTACCAGTTTTCCCACTCCAAAGCCACTTTGTAGCAACCCTTGGGCTCCTTCTGCCCTTGCTCGAGGAAAAAGACCTCAGCAAAATCCGAGAGCTCAGATCGGATATACTTCTCTACAGCATAAGCAAGGTTGGGATTAGTACATACGAAGGGATGCTTGGAAGGATAGAGGGAAACCCAGGAAGTATACTTTTCTGCCTCCTTGCCCTGCATGGCAATGCATATTCTCTGGGGCTTAGCCTTTTGGGTTACTGGAGAAGGCAACACAGGCCAATACCCCTGGGGTGTTCTGGCACAACCCATTAACAAGAGCAATCCCAAAGCCAGCCACCATGCTCTTTTCATCTCACCTCTCCTCTCTCTTTTTCGCTCTGCTTTTTTATCCTATTACAAATCCTTTCTCCCAGGCAATAGAACCCCAGCCAGGACTCCCCCCACATTTCCCCTAAAATGAGGAAGGCGGGGCGTTTCAATCGCAGACCATGGGATAAAAAAATAGCTAATGGCTAATTCCGTGGACATGCGCTGAGTTCATGGGCATCTGTCCGCCGTATCCCCGACACAGACAGGAGAGAGGGATACCCCCCTTTCCCTCCACCCTAACCACAGTGTATGGATGAAGGGCCATGAATGAACTGGGAAAACCCCGGGAAGTGAGAGGAGGGGTCTTTCAAATAAAGCTCCCTACCCCCTACCCCATAGGCCCCGTGTATGTGTACCTTATTAAAAAAGACCCCATCACCCCCTTTGCCCCCATGAGGGAGATCTACCCGGAGAGGCGAAA
>CAZBOO010000134.1:0-3427 GCA_964493535.1 uncultured Aquificales bacterium | reverse complement strand
TCATGAGCACCCCGATCATGTGTTGGGCCTTCCCCTTCTGAAGGCCCGGTGGCCTCACATAGAAGCGGTAGCAACACCCGAAGCATCCCGGCTTCTCTCCCAAGAGAAGACAATACAGTCCCATAAAGAGACCGACAGGTTCTTCACCAAGGTGTTAATAGAGCAGGGTGAAGGGGAAAAAGCAGGGTGGAGCGATTTTCTCCCCCCTGCTCCTATAAAACCCGAGAATTTACCTCCGGGCATCCACATCATCCCCGCCCAGGGGCACAGCCCCGGCTCCTGTGCCCTCTTTTGGGAAAAAGAAGGTATCCTCTTCGCCTCCGATGCCTTGGGGTACTACTCCTCCAAGGGTAAGCATTTCCCTCTGTTCTTCCAAAGTTTAGCCCTATATTTAGATTCCATCCGTAGAATGGAAGATATAAAACCTGCAATCTTGGTTCTGGGACACCTCCATTACTTCAAGAAGGAACAGGTTCCCCAGGTTTTCCGGAGATCCCGAGAAGAAGCCCTCATGCTGGCAGAAAACATAAAGACCCAAAAGGAAAACGCAGAAACCATGACCTTCAAAGCCATCTGCCAGGACGAACTCACCACTCTCTATCCCGAGGAAATAACCAGAAGACTCGCCAGACTCCTGGTAAAAAAGTCCCTGGAAAACTGAGGAACCCACAGGCATGAAACTCACCCTCCATCTCTATACCGTTACTTTGATCAAGGTTGCCATCATGGTCTTCGGCGGGGTGATCCTGGGCAAGGTGATGGAGGAAAAGAGATGGACCAGGTTCTTCAGGGTCTTCACCCGGCCCATACTAAAAACCGCTCATCTTCCTACCTCCTGCGAAGGGGCCCTGGTCACCGCCTTAGTCTCAGGATACGCTGGAGACGCCCTCTTATCCCTCCACTACAGGGAAGGCAAGCTCTCAGCCCAGCAGGTGATCCTCTCCTCCATGGTCCTCAACCTTCCCCTCTTCCTTTCCTTCGTCCCTCTACTGGTGGGTATCGTCTATCCCCTTATGGAATGGGTGGGACTGGTCTACATAGGCTGCCAGATCCTGGCCAGCTTCGGCCTCATGCTGGCAGCCATGGCTACAGGAAGGCTCAAGTTACCACCGGAAACATGGGAAGACGACAGAAATAATGATCAGGGACCTTTGCCTCCTATCTACAAGGTCCTTAAAAGGGCTTTGAAGGAGGGTTTCTACATCACCTTTAGGATCATCCTCATCACTGCCCCCATCATGGGCCTGGTATTCTATCTGGTGAACGTAGGCTTCTTTCAAGACCTCCAAAGGGCCCTGGCCAGCCATCTCCTATTTCCGGGTCTGCCCCCCTCCGCCCTTACCGTAAGCGTGGCCCACGCCGCCCACATAGCAGGAGGAGCCGCTGTGGCCGGAGGTCTACTCCAGGGAGGGATCATCACCCCCAAGGAGGCGGTGCTCTCCATGCTCCTGGGCAATGCCGTGGGTACCCCATTCAGGAGCCTCCGACTCAACCTCCCCCGCTACGCTGCCCTGTACCCTACCCGTTTGGCCCTTAGCATCATCCTCACCGGCCAGGGCGTGCGGGTGGTGATGGTCCTCCTCATCTACTTACTCATCTTTCTCCTCTGGTAGAGGAATCTCCACATCCAGCCAGAGGGCGTGTTGCTGGGCCCCGTAAACATCGGTATCACCAATGTCCCCCGAAGGTACGGGCCTCACTATGGTAGCCTTAAAAGCCCTGGCAGCAGGGACAAAGACCAGATGGAGAACATAATCAAGGGGCAACCTGTAGAGACGGGCTACCATATCCCGGCTGATGATCCCTGAGCGTCTTACCAGGTCAAAGGTCTCCCTGTCGGTAAAGACAACATCGAAAGTCAACTCAAAAGGACCCGCGTTCTTGCTTCGGATCACCTCTGCCAATGCTGCCAGTCTCACCCTCTTCATGGCCTAACCTCCATAAACTCTATATCAAAGGGCTCCATGGGGTCCTCCACCTTCACCAGATGGTGGACATTAAAGACATAAACAGGACCCAGAGGAACCTCCGAAGGAGAATAGAGAAGGGCCAAATTCCCCGCCGTGGCCTTACGCCCATCATAATGGTAGTGCATGAGGAAGGACCGGGCAAAGGAACACAAGGCCTGGGCCTCTTCCTGGGTGGGTGCCACCGCCTCAAAAACCAGGCCCAGCTCATGGGAAGAGATGGTCTTTACAGGTTCCAGGGAACCCATGACCCCATCCCTTCCATAGATGTGGAAGAGCACCCTCCAATCTCCAGTACCAAAGTAGTCCTCCAAAGCCCTTCTGGTAGCGCCCTGCCACTCCTCCACCCGGGAGATCATGATAGGATCCCGGATACCGGCAACGAAGATGGAACGATAGGCCTCAAAGCAGGCACCTTCCAGTTTTATCCAGCATTCACGAGCAGGTTCAAAGGCCGATCCCACCACCTCCACCCTCCTCTCTCCCCTTTGGTGGAAAGAGGCCCCGGTGAGATTCATCAACCCCTCGGGCCCAGGAATATGAAAGGGATCAGACTTTTCATATAGGGTGTGGGCTGCCACAGAAACCTCAGTACAGCGGCGAGAGGAGTTCAGGGGCTCCACCCAAAAACTGCCATTCCCAAGAATGCCCAGCATTGAATCTGAGGCGCTTCCAGGCACAGCAGCCAGGGCCCCGCACTCCAAAATCTTGCCCAGATGAAGGGCCAATCCAGGATCAAATCCTTTCCACACGGCATAGGAGGCAAAGATGGCAGGATCATTGGATCGCCCAGCAATGACTACCTGGACCCCCGATTCCAAGGCCTCAATGTAAGGGGCCATACCCATAACAGCCACTATACGCTGGGACCTATGGATCTCCTCCACTGTGAGTTGCTCCACAGGTCCCAAAGGCTTCACCTGGCCCGCCAGGAGTTTATCCCCCAACCAGCCTTTATCCACATCGGACCAGATCACCGCCATCTTGAAGGATAAGCCCTCGTCTCGGACTATCTCACCCAGGACCTCTAACACCCACTCCACATGTTCCCTGGACCCAGCACCCCCGGCGGATCCAACAATCAAAGGCACACCCAAGGAAAGGGCACCCCTCAACATGAGGGCCAAATCTCGCTTCACCGCCTGACGGGGCACTGTAGGCTTACCCGAGCCCAGCCGATAGGGTCCAGCATCAGTGGAGCCACTATCCACCCCTACCATGTGGGGCTCTGCCGCCAAACCCGCCTTTAATGACCCTTCAGGATACCCATACCCCAGCATTCCCTGGGGCGAAAGAAGACGCGTCTCGTCCATGAAATGGATTTATAGCACAGCAGGTCGTCAAAAAAGAACCGGGACTTCCCCCGAAATTGGGCAAGGCAAGACGTTCTGAGCGCCGTACATACCTCATCCCTATCCGATAGGGGTGGGAAGGACCGGTTACCCGGCACCCCTCCGAAC
>CAZBOO010000133.1:0-3447 GCA_964493535.1 uncultured Aquificales bacterium | reverse complement strand
GTTTCAGCCACACCACGGGATACGGTGCCACCTCCTGCCCCCCAAGGGTTTTCTGCCCATTACAAGAAAGGGGCGGCTTATCTGGCCTGGGATCCCGTTTCTGTGGGGGACCTTGCCGGTTACCACGTTTATAAAAGGGTGACAGGGGGCTCCTGGGTCTTGGTGGTGAAGGAGGTTTTACCTCGACCCACCTACGTGGATGAGAAGATTAAGAAGGGTCAGGAATATGAGTATAGGGTGGTGGCTGTAGATATGTCGGGTAATGTGAGCAGCCCATCCCAGGTGGTTTCCATTAAGATTCCTGTGAAGGGGGAATAGGTGCACCACTTTCACTATAGGGATGGGGAGTTTTGCTGTGAAGGGGTGTCTTTGGCGAAGATAGCCAAGGAGGTGGGGACTCCTTGTTATGTGTACAGCTACTCTACCCTCCAGCGCCATTTCAGGGTGATGGATGAAGCATTTTCGGCTTTTCCCCATTTGGTATGTTTTGCAGTGAAGGCCAATTCTAATGTCGCCGTTCTCAGGGCCCTGGTGAGGGAAGGGAGCGGAATGGATATTGTGTCAGGGGGTGAACTCTTTCGGGCCTTGAGGGCGGGGGCCCATCCTGAAAAAATCGTCTTCGCGGGTGTGGGGAAGACCCCCCAGGAGATGGAGTATGCCTTAAGGTTGGGTATACTTATGTTTAATGTGGAATCGGACCAGGAACTGGAAACCCTTCAGGAGGTGGCTTGCAGGTTAGGTGTCCAGGCCCCTGTGGCTTTGCGGGTCAACCCCGATGTGGATCCTAAAACCCATCCTTATATCTCCACGGGATTAAAGAAGAGTAAATTTGGTATAGCCATAAATGAAGCTGTGAAGGAATATGAGACGGCGGCCCGTCTTTCCTGTATCCAGGTGAAGGGTGTTCACTGCCATATAGGCTCCCAGATTACCCAGGTTAACCCCTTTGTGGAGGCCTTGGGGAGGGTGCTGGATCTGGTGGATGAGCTTAGGGGTATGGGCATGGAGATTTCCTATGTGAACATGGGGGGTGGATTGGGTATCCAGTACAAGGGTGAGTCCCCCCCTCCTCCAAAGGAATTGGCCAAGGCTGTAGGGCCCCTTTTGGTAAACCGGGGGGTCATCCTTATTCTGGAGCCTGGGAGGGTGATCGCTGGTAATGCCGGTATACTCCTTACTAGGGTGCTGTATTTGAAAAGGGGGGAAGAGAAAAACTTTGTGGTGGTGGATGCCGCCATGAACGATTTGGCAAGGCCCAGCCTCTATGGTGCCTATCATGCCATCTTTCCTTTAAAGGAGAACCCTCCTGGGGCCTTGGTGGCCGATGTTGTGGGTCCCATTTGCGAAAGCGGAGATTTCCTGGCTAAGGACAGGGAGCTTCCCTTTCTGGAACAGGAGGATCTCTTGGCTGTTATGAGTGCAGGGGCCTATGGATTTACCATGTCCAGCAATTACAACTCCCGGCCCAGGGTGGCTGAGGTTATGGTGAAGAATGGCGAGTTTTGGGTGGTGAGGGAGAGGGAGAGCTATGAGGACCTGATAAGAGGTGAGAAGATCCCCTCCTTTCTCCTGGAGGCCTGATGTCCATAGCCTTTTCCAAATTGACGGGGAGCGGCAACGACTTCATTCTCATAGACAATTTGGCAGGTCGGGTGAATGTGTATTCTTTCAGGGAGAATATTCCCAAGGTATGCCTTCGGGCCTTGTCCATAGGAGCTGATGGGGTGATTTTTGTGGAGCCCTCCACTCTGGCCCATTTCCGGTGGAGGTTCTTTAATGCCGATGGATCTGAGGCGGAGATGTGCGGTAACGGGGGGAGATGTGTTGCCCGTTTTGCCTTTGAGATGGGTATAGCCCCTCGGGATATGGCTTTCGAAACCTTGGCAGGGGTTGTCAAGGCCCGGGTGTTGGAGGAGGGGGTGGTCAGGGTTCAGTTCCCTTCTCCCCATGGATGGAGGTGGGGGGATAACCTGAGGTTGGATGATGGCTATGTGGAATACTCCTTTGTGAACACAGGGGTGCCCCATGGGGTGATCATGGTGGATGATTTAGAGGGAGTAGCGGTGAAAGAGATGGGACGAAAGATACGCTTCCACCCCCTTTTTTCTCCCGCTGGTACAAATGTCAATTTTGTCCAGGAATTGGGGAAGGGACGCTTGGCTATTAGAACTTACGAGAGAGGGGTGGAGGATGAAACCCTGGCTTGTGGCACAGGGGCTACGGCCTCTGCCCTTATTTATCTGGGCAGCCGTGAAGAGGGGCAGGTGGAGGTGGTCACCCGGAGCGGAGAGACCTTAGGGGTGGAGAAAAAGGGGAAAGAGGTGTATCTTCAAGGGGCCACTCGTTGGATCTATGATGGTCGGATGAGGCCTGAATCTTGGCAGTGGTGAAAATAAAGTGACATAGGGAGGCAATTTATGTTGAGAGGTTCTATTGTGGCTATCGTTACCCCTTTCGTAGGGGGACAGGTGGATGAAGAGAGGCTCAGAGAGCTGGTGGAGTTTCATATTTCCCAAGGTACCCATGGGATTGTGCCCTGCGGTACCACGGGGGAATCGGCCACCCTTACTTATGAGGAGCACAAACAGGTGGTGGGGATTGTGGTGGATCAGGTGAAGGGTCGGGTCCCCGTCATTGCGGGCTCAGGTTCTAACTCTACCGCTGAGGCCTTGGAGCTTACTCGGTTTGCAAAAGAGGTTAAGGCCGATGCGGCTTTAGTGATTACTCCCTATTACAACAAGCCTCCTCAGGAGGGCCTCTACCAGCACTATTCCTATCTTGCCAGGGAAGTGGACTTTCCCATTATTGTCTATAACGTTCCCAGTCGCACAGGAGTGGATATCCTTTCCCAAACCATTGCCCGTTTGACTAAGATCCCTCAGATCGCTGGGGTAAAAGAGGCTACGGGTTCTGTGAAGAGGACCACGGAGATTTTGGCTTTGGTGGATAGGGAGGGCTTTTGCATTCTCTCGGGGGATGACTTCATCGTTTATCCCTTGATGTGCGTGGGGGCTACGGGGGTTATCTCTGTAGTGGCCAATGTGGTGCCCAGAATGATGGCCGATCTGGTGGAAAGCTTTGAGAAGGGGGATCACTCCAAGGCTAAGGAGTTACACTATAAGCTACAGCCTTTGTGTGAGGCCATGTTCTACGAGACTAATCCTATACCGGTTAAGGCGGCCTTGGTAGAGATGGGTCTCATCCAGGACGAGGTTAAGCTTCCTCTCTGTTCCATATCCCCGGCTAACAGGGAGCGCCTAAGAAAGGTCTTGGAGGATTCTGGCCTTATCCATCACTGAGGTGCCCTATGATAGGGGTGGTGGTTACGGGTGTAGCAGGACGCATGGGTTCCACCTTGGCCCGGTTGGTAGAGGAGGACGCTGATCTCTATCTGGTAGGGGCCACGGAGGCCCCCAGTCATCCCTGGGTGGGTCAGGGGCTTAAAGG
>CAZBOO010000132.1:0-3450 GCA_964493535.1 uncultured Aquificales bacterium | reverse complement strand
TTAGTACGGTTAGCAGCCTCGCAAAAAACCAAGCTGCAGTCAACCGGGACTTCCCCCATCTTCTGCATGGTCATAATTATGTACAAAATACTGTCTTAAGGTCTAAAAGGCTTTAGGTTTTCTCTATTAGGGGGGAAGGGGATGGATTGTCCCATGTTCTTGGAGTCTTTTAAGCCCCATGTGGTTCTCTTTTTTTTTGAGCCATACTTATTGCCCCCGGTGTTTTAAAGAGCAGATGGCTGAGTGGAACTTACCCCATAAGAAGGATGGCCACCTTCCAAATGAGAGGGGTGATAAATTTGAATCCCCCAAAAACCAGGAAGACCACCAGAATAATTAGCCCATAAGGCTCTATTCGAGCGTATTCCCTGGCCATAGATGATGGCAGGAGGCCCGTTACTATCCTTCCTCCATCCAGAGGGGGTATGGGTAGGAGATTGAAGAATCCCAGGGCGACGTTGATGATGATACCCATGGACATCATAAGGAAGAGGGGCACCAAGAGGTAGTGGATGCCCTCCAAGGGGGGGATGCGGCCTGTGAGGAAGAATGCCATAAGATATCTGGAGAGGATGGGATCCATCCTGTAGAGGAGTTGGAAAGGAATGGCTAAGGTGATGGCCAGGAGGAAGTTGGTGGTGGGTCCCGCCAAGGCCACCCACATCATGTCCTTCCTGGGGTCTTTCAGGTTCCAAGGATTGACAGGCACGGGTTTTGCCCACCCGATGAAGCGGGTCACCACAAAGACCAGGAGCCCCAAGGGATCCAAATGCTTTAAGGGGTTGAGGGTAAGCCTTCCCGCTTCCTTGGCTGTGGGGTCTCCCAGGCGGTAGGCTATATATCCATGGGAGACCTCGTGACAGGTGATGGAGAAGAGGAGGGGAGGAGCCGCCAGGGCGATTTGCTGGATGGTGGATTCAAGCCCCATGGAGCAAGGCCTCTTTCTCCTGTCGGGTGTACAGGGTCATCTCTCCCTTTTTGCCCAGGTGGACCACTCCCAGCAGGAGTTCTTTGACCACCTGGGAGAAGAGGTCTGGGGAGCCATGGAGGTGCTGGAGGGACTTGATGGCCAGGGAAGGGGACCACGAGGGGAATCTCACTAAGCATAGAGTCTTCCTGTTGGCTACCTGGATAAGCTCGTCGAGAGATTTTTTGTCGGGTATGTCGCTGATGTAAAGGACGTCTGCCTCCAAGAAGCTGCTCCGGTTTATCCCATGGGCTACATTGTCCACGTCCACGCCCACCTCCCTTTGGATCACCACGGATTTGTTATTATTGAGGATGTACCTCAGGGGTTTCTCTATGGTGCACAGGATTTTGTTTTCGTTGTCGTTGATGTGTTTCAGGACGGCGCATATCACCTCTGCTGTTTCTTCTGCATCGCTTCCCGTGAAGAGGATGATACCTGTCTCGGCCTCCAGTAGACCTATGAGCCCCCTTTTCACTTCCACTTGTGGTATCCGTTCGTTGATGGGGGGTATTTGGGAAGGGACCCTCTCTACAAAGATCACAGGGGTACCTCTTTGGATAATGAAGTTAACCCGGAGCCTGCCCACGTCGTGGGTGGAGAGGGTGAAAGTGCCGTTGCTGGTCTTACCCGATCCTACCACAATCTGGTAGTTGGCTATGGTGGCAAGGCCGCTCAGGGTATCCTTTACGTCTTGGGGCAAGACGGGATGGGGATCCAATGGACTGGTGATTCTGCCAATCCGGAGTAGCATAGGGGATTTGGGCACCACGAGGATTTTTTGGGCCCTTCCCGTTTGCACAATCTCCATGATCTTGGGTGTAAGGTTCATCTTTCTGCCCCCCCCCGGTTTTAATGTAGTTTGGCTGGTATAGCTGATCTAAAGGATATACCTGCTTAGATCCTCGTCCTTTATGATGGATTCCAGCCTTTCCCTCACATAGGCAACGTTGATGACGATCTTCTTTCCTGCCATATCCGGGGCATGGAAGGAAAGATCTTCCAAGACCTTCTCCATGACGGTGTATAGTCTCCTGGCTCCGATGTTCTCCATCTTCTCGTTCAGCCTCACCGAGATGTCAGCCACTTCTTCCACAGCCTCTGGCACACATTTTAAGCGAATCCCTTCGGTTTCCATGAGGGCCTCATACTGTTTGATGAGGGCGTTTTCCGGCTCGGTGAGAATCCTGATAAAATCCTCTTTGGTGAGGCTTTTCAGCTCTACCCGAATGGGAAACCGTCCCTGGAGTTCGGGGATAAGGTCCGAGGGTTTGGACACGTGGAAGGCCCCTGCCGCTATGAACAGGATATGGTCTGTACGAACCATTCCGTACTTTGTGGCTACCGTCGTGCCTTCCACGATGGGCAAAAGATCCCTCTGAACCCCTTCTCGGGAGACGTCTGGTCCATGGCCTCCTTCTCGGCCGGCTATTTTATCTATCTCATCCAAGAATACTATGCCCGAGTTTTCTACCCGTTCTATGGCTTTCCTCACCACCTGGTCCATGTCGATGAGGCGTTGGGCCTCTTCCTCGGTGAAAATCTCCAGTGCCTCGGGGACCTTCACCCTCCTCTTCTTGTACCTTTTGGGAAAGAGGTTCCCTAAGAGATCCCGAAAGTTGATGTCCATGTCTTCCAGGCCTGAAGAGCTGATCACCTCTATGGCGGCACTGGATCCCTTCTCTTCCGTCTCTATCTCGACTGTCCTGTCATCTAACTTTCCCTGTTTCAGCATCTCCCTCAGTTTTTCTCTGGTTCTTTTGTACTGCTCCCGGGCCTCCTCCTCTTGGGGTGTGAGGGCGTGGGTCTTCTTCTCCACAGGGGGAGGCGGCAAAAGGATGTCTAAGAGCCCTTCCTCGGCGTTGGCTTTGGCCTTTGCTTGAACCCCTTTTGTGGCTTCCCTTTTAACCATCTGAATGGCCAGCTTGGTAAGATCCCTGATGATAGACTCCACATCCCTTCCTACGTAGCCCACTTCCGTGAACTTGGATGCCTCCACCTTGCTGAAGGGAGCTTTGGCTAAGCGGGCCAATCTTCGGGCAATCTCCGTTTTTCCTACCCCTGTGGGACCCATCATGATGATGTTTTTAGGAAGGACCTCTTCCTTCAGATGGGGAGGGAGTTGCTGCCGTCTCCATCTGTTTCTCAAGGCTATAGCTACAGCCTTTTTGGCTTCTTCCTGGCCTATGATGAACCTGTCTAAGGCCTCCACAATCTCTTTAGGGGTTAGACATTCCATTATCCCAGTTCCTCCACTAAAACTTCTTGGTTGGTGTATATGCAGATGCTTGAAGCGGTTTTTAGGGCTTCTAAGGCTATTTCTTTTGGGCTTAAATTAGTATGGGTTACAAGGGCCCGGGCAGCAGCTAAGGCGTAAGGTCCCCCTGAACCGATGGCCGTGAGACCATCATCGGGCTCTATCACATCCCCTGTGCCTGAGATGAGGAAGGACCGCTCTTCGTCTGCAGCTACAAGAAAGGCCT
>CAZBOO010000131.1:0-3461 GCA_964493535.1 uncultured Aquificales bacterium | reverse complement strand
AGCCTGCGGAAGATCCGTTATAATGAGAGGGGTCAAGCCGACACAAGCACGGAAAGGTTATGTCTGAGATGTCCTATCCCCTGGAGAGGACCCACAGGATCTCTACCCGGTCTTGGGACTCCATAACAGCATCTTCCGTAACCACCCGGCCATTGATGAAAACCAGAACCTCTTCCGGATTGATGCCTTCCTTCTCCAAAAAGCGCAGGACGTTTATCCTCCTTCTAATCTCCCACTTCCTCTCCTCCATGATCACCTCAGCCATCTCAATACCCCAACAAAAAAAGCGCCAAAGAGAGGGCCGCCACAGCCCAACAGTAGAGAGAAAACCAAAGGAGCCTCCTTTTCACAATAACCTGGAGAAAGATTTTGATGGAGATCAGGCCCACCCCAAAAGCCACTCCCATCCCCAGAAGATAGGGCCCCACGGCCTCGTGGGGCAAGGCCTTCAATCCCCGGGCCTCCAGAAGAAAGGCCCCAAAGATGGCGGGAATGGCTATGAGAAAGGAAAATCTCCCCGCATGGGACCTGTCCATCCCCAAGAGAAGGGCCGCAGATACCGTGGTTCCTGACCGGGATATGCCAGGGACTATGGCCATACCCTGGGCCAAACCCACACATGCGCTGCCCCAAAAGCCAAAGGAGGTCATGGGCCTTCTCCCATGGGAAAACCGCTCTCCCACAAAGAGGATCAACCCTGTAACCCCCAAAGTTATCACCACCATCTGGGGCCTATAGAAGAGGATCTCCAAAAGCCTCCTGAAAGTAAATCCGATGAAGGCGGTAACCACCGTGGCCACAAGGATATAAAGGGCCAGGCGCCTTTCCCCTTCGTTCCCTCCTTTAAAGAGGGAGGCAACAATAGCCCCGATATCCCGCAAGAAATAGGTGACCACAGCGAAAAGGGTGGCCAAATGGACCAGGAGATCAAAGAGGAGGTTGTTCCCTTTGAACCCTATGAAATGCTGAAGAAGGACCAGATGACCAGAGCTGCTCACAGGAAGAAACTCCGTAAGCCCCTGAACAAGACCCAAGAAGGCAGACTGGCCCCAGAGATCCACGGCTTCCTAAAAGGTATAGCCCCTGTCCAGGGCCTGGAAGTTGAGTTCCAGCCGATGCTTCTTTCCCTTACTGGCAGTCCCCAACTCCTCCTCCACCACACCCAACGGCAAAACCCCCGTGCGCTTCAGAAAGACCCCCAAAAGGACCAGATTGGCCACCTTCTCACTGCCGATCTCCTGGGATATTTCCCCTGCAGGCACCGCTGCCAGTTCCACGTCATTCCGGGTGATCTCCCCCCGGTCTATGAGGGTAGAGTTGACAATCAAAAGACCCTCCCCTTTTAGGCAGGGAAGGAAACGGGGCACCATGCGGGAATGCATGAGGATCATGGTCTGGGGATGGGCCACCACAGGGGAGTAAATCTCTTCCTCAGAAACGATGACGGTACAGGTGGCATCTCCCCCCCTTTTTTCCACCCCATATTCGGGAAGCCAGGTCACCTGGAAACCCTGATTGGCAGCGGCCCTGGCCAATAACTGACCCATGAGAAGGATCCCTTGTCCCCCTATGCCGGCCATAAAAGAGTCCACATGAACACCCATCTCAGATCTCCTTCTCCTTGTAGACCCCCAAGGGGAAATAGCGCATCATCTCCTCCTGGATCCACTGATTGGCCTTGAGGGGGCTCATCCTCCAATTGGTGGGGCAGGCAGAAAGGACCTCCACCATAGAGAAACCTACCTGGTTCAGTTGCATCTCAAAGGCCTTTCTGATGGCCTTTCGGGCCCTCTTCACGTTGGCGGGACTGTTCAGGGCCACCCGAGCCAGAAAGGCTGGGGCCTCCAGGGTGGCCAGCATCTCCACCATCCTGATGGGGTGCCCAGAATTACTGGGATCCCTTCCGTAAGGACAGGTGGAGGCCTTCTGACCCACAATGGTGGTAGGGGCCATCTGCCCCCCTGTCATCCCGTAAACAGCGTTATTGATGTAAACAACCGTAATGTTCTCTCCCCTGTTGGCAGCGTGGATAATCTCCGCCGTTCCTATGGCCGTAATCTCCCCATCTCCTTGATAACAGAATACCACCTTTTCCGGTTGGGAACGCTTAATCCCCGTGGCTACAGCCGGTGCCCTGCCATGGGGAGACTCGGCCACATCCAGATCGAAATAGTCGTAAAGAAAAACGGCACACCCCACGGGGGCAATGCCTATGGTCCTCTCCCTTATGCCCAGTCGATCTATCACCTCTGCCACCAAGCGGTGGGCGATACCGTGGTGACATCCAGGACAGAAGTGGAACTCCTTCTGGGTAAGGCTCTCAGGTCTCTTAAAGACCGCCTTCATTGACTTCCCCCTTCTCCAAAGTCACAACTCTGATAAAGGTACCACCTTTATGCCCCTCTTTTCCAGTTTGGGAAGGCCCTGTCTCAAGGCCAGGAGGGTAGCCCTGCTGGGATGGCCTATGGCAACGGCGTATCCCCTCTTCCGGGCCAGGCACCCTAAGGCATACAACTGGTGAAGGATGTAAGGTACATCCTTGGAATTATCCAAAAACACATCCCGCCTGAAACTTTTCATCCCCAAGCGGGACGCCACCCTGTAAGCCACACTCCGACTGTCTGTGAAGGAATCTAAAAAATAGTAACCCCGGGCCTTAAGCTCTTCAAGGACGATACGCATCTTCCTGGGATCCCGAGTGAACCAAGAACCCATATGGTTATTGGCCCCCTTAGCGTATGGAACTTCCTGGATCTCCTGCCTCACCAGACGCCTCAATTCTCCGTCCGACATGGAGACCTGGAGCATACCAGGTGTCCGGGACTCCAATCTTTCAATGGCCTCTCCCTTACCATTAGCGGCCATGGGAATATGGAGCATCACGTCCTTGCCTTTTTCCCGGGCCAGCCGGGCTATCTCCTTTTCCTTAGGGGTGAAAGGCAAAATGGAAAAGGTGATGGGCCAGGGAAGGTCCAGGAATGCCTGGGCCATATCCATCCGGTAACCCATATCGTCTATCACAATAGCCACCTGAAATCTGGGTTCAGCCCGAATCTTTTCTGCCTTTTTTCTCTCTTTAATTCCCTGTCCAGCAGGAACTATCAAGAGCCTCAAAATCTCCATGGATCCCCGATAATAGGACCAACCACCTTCCTCTTTCTCAAGACGCACCTGGGGAAAAGGCTTGGACAAGGTTTGAAGGGTACGCTGGGGAGGACCGGCCACCTTCCATGTGGTCACCGCCATGGTCCACTTCTCCCTCCCCTCAATCCTGTCCACCCAGGTGCTGGTGAGGAGGGTCCATCCCCTTTGACGGGCCAGAAGGGTCACAACCCTCCTGGCATCCCTTTGAGTCACGGCCCTGCGGTCCCTGAGACGCAGGAGTTCCCGGGCGAAATAGACGGTCAAGACCACAACCACAAAGAGAATCATCCATTGAAAAAGGGGGAGCCACCCCCCCC
>CAZBOO010000130.1:0-3520 GCA_964493535.1 uncultured Aquificales bacterium | reverse complement strand
ATCATGAAAAAAGAAAGGGTAGATCCATCTGTGACCCTCTTTTACCCTGCTCCGGTAGCACTGGTCACCTGTAGCAGAAAGGGAGATGACTCTAATATTATCACCATAGCCTGGATGGGTGTAGTCTCCTCCGAACCCCCCACTGTAGGGATAGCCATCAGGCCAAGCCGGCACTCCCACGGGCTGGTGGCCTTCTCCCGGGAGTTCGGCATCAACTTTCCCAAGAGGGGGGACCTGGAAAAGGTGGACTTTTGCGGTGTGGCCTCGGGCAAAAAGGTGAACAAGTTCGAAAAGTGCGAGTACACCCCCTTCAGGGGCAAAGAGATCCATACCCCATTGATAAAAGAATGCCCTGTAAACCTGGAATGTGTGGTGACCGATACCCTGGATTTAGGCTCCCACACCCTGTTTTTGGGAAAGGTAGTAGCAGCCCATGTAGACGAGGATTTATGGGAAGACGAAACCCTTAATGTCATGGAGGCCCAACCCTTAGTCTATCTTCCCCCCACAGTCCAGTATGTATCCTTAGGCTCCGTATTGGGAAGATACAGCTTATCCCGAGGGAGGCTGTGATGGCTGAGAAAGGTATCCTCATAGAAACCTCCGTGGTCCTGGCGGCCTTAGGGGAAGACCCCTTGGGGGAAGAGGTCCGTTCCTACCTCCAAGAAATAAGGGAGAAAGATGGCCACATCTCCGAACTCCTCTTGGCCGAGATCCATAACCTCAACGAACCCCGAAGGGAATGGGCAGCCCGCCTCTTGAGGGATTTACCCCTCCCCATCCTTCGGATCAATCTCAAAGCTGTAGAGCTGGCCCAAAGGTACGTTTACAATAAAATTTTTGAGGGATCTCTGAGAGATCTGGGTCTCCACGCCGCCTTGGCCTCAGTAAAGGCATGGGAAGAGTTGGTCACCTTAGACGAGAGGCTCATAATGGCAAGGGAAGGAGTAGAACGCATAAACCAGGTGGCAGATCACCCCACCCCCGCTTTTTCTCATCCCCTTTCCATAGAATGGAAAGGGGATGAGAAACTGGACGGGGTAAGGGTCCTATCCTGGCGAGTAACTGGGGAAAAGAAAGGGGAAGAAGTGGTGAGGATTATCCAGCAGATGGCCGCCAACTTTCTGAAAGAAAAAAGGCTCACCCTGGAGAAGGTAGGCAAGGTTGAGCTATTCTGACCTGAAAAGGGCCCTCTCTGTCCTGGGTATCCCTCCAGGAACCAGCTTAGAGGGAGTAAAAACCGTATACAGAAAGAAGGTGAAGGGGGCCTCTTCCCAAGATCTGGTAGACTTGAACTGGGCATACCGGCAGGTGGTAGATTTCTGCACCAAATACCCCTTCCGCTTCACCCAGGAGGAGTTCTACAGGGCCTTTCCTGAAGAGGCTCTCAAAGAAGGGTTATACAGGCATCCCCTCTGGGAGGACCGGTAAGATTCATGAAGATAGGCCTGGCCTTGGGAGGAGGCGCAGCCAGGGGACTGGCCCACATCGGTGTGATCCGGGTCCTGGAAGGGGAGGGTATCCCTATCCATGCCATTGGAGGCACCAGCATGGGGGCTATCATAGGCTCCAAATACGCCTTGACCCCCAGTGTGAAGGTCCTTGAGGAGGATCTTCAAAGGTTCCTGGAAAGCAATGCCTTCAGGGAAGCCCAACTGGACTTTCTCAGGGAAGGGGAAGAGGAGAAGAAGGGCTTTTTCTTCCAGCTAAGCCGGTACATATCCAAAAGGGTGTACTACACCATGGCTGCCAACCAACAATCTCTCATAAAGAAGGAGACTTTCAAAAGGACCATAGACTTCCTTATCCCCGATGTGCCCATGGCCTTTACCCGGATCCCTTTTGCTGCCACGGCAGTGGATCTGAACAGGGGAAAAGAAATTGTACTCCATGCCGGGCCTCTAAGGGAAGCAATTGCTGCCAGTTGCGCATTACCAGGGGTAGTTCCCCCCATGAAGATAGGAGACTACGAGTTGGTGGATGGAGGGTGGCTAAACTTGGTGCCCGCTTCTGTAGCCCGCTCTTTAGGAGCGCATCTGGTCATCGGGGTATGGGTGGGAAGCGAGCTGGAGGAGACATTCCGCTTAGGAAACTCCATCGACATTTTTTCCAGAGCCGATGAAATCAGTCGCCACTACTTAGGGGGTTTCCGCCTCAGGGAGTGTGACGTGGTCGTTGCCCCAGAGGTGGGACACATGAACTGGGCCGACTTAAAAAAAGCCCAAGAGATTATAAAAGCGGGTGAAGAAGCCGCGGAGAAAGCCATTCCCGCCATAAAAAAGGCTATAAGGAAAACCCGCTTCAAGAGGTGGTTCTTCCTCTCCAGAAGCGCCGGTCACCTTGAGATACCCTTCGAAGTCTATCCCCAATAACCAAAACCTGGGGCATGATACTGCGAGCATTAGGGTGCCATAGACGAAGAGAGGAGCTTCACAGGGTTTCCAAGAAGGTATGGATGCTCTTCCAAAGGTCTTCTCTGACACGATCCTTCTCTTCATCGGAGAGGCCGGATTTGGGGAAAAAGGGATCCCCCATCTTCACCCGGATTTGGGCGGGCCTCACGCTATAACGCCTCTTGGGCATGGCATCCCTTGTGCCCTTAATAGCCATAGGAAACATGGGAAGCTCCGTCTCTATTAGAATGTTGAGCCCCTTCTTCCTGAAGGGCTGGAAACGCCCGTCAGGAGACCTGGTCCCCTCAGGAAAAATGGCTATAGGCCTGCCCATCCCCTTGGCTAAGTCAGCCTTGATGGTAGCCACGGCAGCCTCCGGGTTCTGCCGATCTATTTTAAGGACCTGGGCCAAACTGAGCATCTGACCGAAAACAGGGATCCTGAAGAGTTCCTTCTTAGCCAGGAAGTGGGGAGCGGTTTTCAGGATACAAATAAGGGTGAAAATGTCAAAGTAACTCTGGTGATTGGAAACAACCACAAAATGCTTATGGGTCTTAAGCTTCTCCCTACCCTCCACCTCCATAGTGCATCCTGCTGCCTTCATAAGGACCCAGGACCAAAGATAGGCTCCCCATCCAATGGGTCTCCTTTTGGGGTCAGGGATCGAAAGGAGAGCCGTGGGAATGCCAACTACTACTACCATCCCCCCAGCCACCATCCACCATATCAGTGTCCTTATGAGGTTCACGGCCCTTTCACCTTCTTTCTCATAACAAGATAGGCCACTCCGGCCACCATCATGGCTAAGATGGAGAACCACTGGGGCAGGGAAAGGGGACCTATAAAGGTTCGGGGATCACCCCTGAAAAACTCCACGGTAAATCGGCCCAGGCCATAGAGAAAGAGATAGGCCACAAAAACCTCACCAGAGAAACGCCTTTTAGGATAAAACCAACAGAGAAAGAGAAAGATCAAAAGATTGGCCAAGGCATGGTAAAGCTGGGTAGGGTGAAGGGGCCCCCCCAATCTGGCCAAGGATCGGGGATCGGTGAAGGTCACAGCCCAGGGAAGGTGACAGGGCCTCCCATAGCAACAACCCGCGGAGAAACAGCCCAACCTGCCTACAG
>CAZBOO010000129.1:3181-3541 GCA_964493535.1 uncultured Aquificales bacterium | reverse complement strand
GTGGGGCTGGGGGTGAATGGCATGGGCCTGGCTGCCGCTTACCTTTTGGACTTTCCTCCAGGGGCCACCATGGCTATAATAGCGGGTTTAGTCTTTTTCCTATCCCTCTTTATTCCATCTCCACATTGACTTGGGGGAGGGAGGAGAGGAAGACCCGTCCGTAGCTTTTTTCCAGAATACGGGAGTCTAATATGTAGACTACTCCTGTATCTTCCTTGCTTCTGATGAGCCTTCCAAACCCCTGGCGAAAGACCAGAACGGCTTCGGGAAGGAGGTAGTCCCAGAAAGGGTCTCTCCCCTGTCCTTGAAACCACCGGGAGCGGGCTGCCACCAGGGGTTCTTCGGGGGAGCGGAAGGGGG
>CAZBOO010000129.1:1040-3171 GCA_964493535.1 uncultured Aquificales bacterium | reverse complement strand
GATCAGGGTCTTGAGGGAGTCCCCGGGAAGGTCTATCCCCTCCCAGAAACTCTCTACCCCTGCCAGGACCCCCAGGGGATCCTCCCGGAATTTGTTCACCAGTATATCTCTTCCCTCTTCCCCCTGGACATAGAAGCGCAGATGGGGAAAGGCTCTCCTGAGGGCCTTAACCACTCCTTCCATTAGTCGGTAGGCTGTGAAGAGGATGAGGGTCTGGCCTCCCTTTTCCAGGAGGATGGAGGAGATGGCCTCCAAGATTTTTTCTTTGTAGTCCTTGGATCCTGGATTGGGGAGGCTTCCTTTCACTACAAGGCGTACCTGATGGCTGTAAGAGAACTCAGGGGGCAGAAATATCTCTTGAGCTTTTTTTATGCCCAGGGTCCTTCTGATATGTTCCATGCTTTCTCCCACGGAAATGGTGGCTGAAGTGAGGACCACACCGTCCACCACGGAGAAGAGGGCATCATCTAAGGATGAAGAGACATCTAAGGGAACCAGGTGGAAGGAGACAATAAGGGGATCTCCCAACCCCCTTTCCACCCACTTCACCATCTCTTCTTCTTCTGCCGCCCAATGTTCAAGGACCTGGGCCGAGGAGAGGAGCTCCCGGGAAGCCAAGGCCATCTCCCCTATGAGAGGGGCATCCTCTCCTAAACGCCGCACCAGCCCTTCTCCCTTGAGGGCTACCTCCTCCATGGTGAAGGAGAGCTGCCTCAAAAGCCTCTCCACTTCACCCTTTTCCGGTAGGCCCTCTTGGGGAACCCGCCCTTGGGGTAGGATGGAGGCCAGGAAAGTCAAAGCGCGGTTCAAGTGCCTTTCAAGGCCCTGGAGCCCTTTCACGAAGGGTTGGCCCCCTTCCAGAGAGAGGCCAAGACCTGAAAGACCCTGGGCTCGGCGCAACATACGGTTGAGGGAGCAATTTTCTCCCAAGACCTCTAAAGCCGTTTTTTCCAGCCGATGGGCTTCGTCCACAATGAGTCGCTCAAAATAAGGGAGGCCCCTTTTTTCCCCCAAGAGATGGCTGAGGAGAAGGTAATGGTTCACCACCACAACATGGGCGTCTTCTGCCCTTTTCCATGCCTTCTGATAGAAGCAGACCTCTCTGTATGGACAGTTTTTCCCTAAGCAGTATTCCCAGCGGCTTCCCAAAAGGGTGGCCAGCCTTGGTTGGGGTGCCTGTTCCAGATCTCCCCAGGGAGTGGTGTGGGCCCAGTTTACCACATCCCCTGATGCCTGGCCCATCTCCACGGCTCTCCTTAGACGATGTAGACACAGGTAGTTGTTCCTCCCTTTGAGGGGAGATGCTGTCAGGGATAACCCCTGGTTTTTGAAAAGTTCCTTGACTAAGGGAAGGTCCTTGAAGGTTACCTGGTCTTGGAGGCTTTTAGTGCTGGTGGAGATGACTGTTCGGGTGTCCCTGTCCAAGGCAAAAAGGGCGGCGGGGATAAGGTAAGCCAAGGTTTTACCCACTCCCGTTCCCCCTTCTATAAGGCTTATGCCTCCTTTCTCCATGATGCGGGCCACCTCTTCAGCCATTATCCCTTGGCTCTCCCGGGCCTCGTAGCTCTCCAAAAAAGGGGATAGGAGATCCCTGCTGAGGAGCTTTTCGGTTAATGTTTTTATGCTGTTCATCTCTTCCACAGTCTCTATTTTTCCCCTTTCTCCTGTGCCCTAAGGGCAGGTCTTTAATTAGCACCTTTTCCCTTTAGGGGACAGGTGAGAAGATTTTTATATGATCCTTTATTTTTATGGCATTTCGTTGTATTTTAGTTGAAACCTTCACAAGGGGGAAAATATGGGCAGGACGGTGAGAGTATTGGCGGTTATGGGATTGATGCTTCTTCTCGGCTGTACTTACGGGGGAGGCAGCATGAAGGTGAACGTTATGAATCCTGCTGCGCCCCTTTATGAGGAAGGCCTGGACGCCTTCAATGCAGGGGATTACTCCAGGGCCATCACCGCCTTTACCGATGTGGTGAGCTATTATCCCAACAACGGACTTGCCGATGAGGCCATGTTCATGCTGGCCCGGACATATGAGAAGACGGGAGACTGCTTAGATGCCCTTCGCTACTATAAACTCTTTGCGGCCCGCTATCCCAAACACAAGTGGGTAGACAGGGCTAACAAG
>CAZBOO010000129.1:0-1030 GCA_964493535.1 uncultured Aquificales bacterium | reverse complement strand
GAGGTTATCAGTGGAAAGATAGAAAAGGAGGAGGAGGAGGAACATGGCGGAACTGGAAGTGGGAAGGGTAAATAAGTTTTTCGGCAAAGTGAGTGTGGCAGCGGTGGATGTGACGGATTCTATTAAAGTGGGGGATGAGCTCCATTTCAAGGGGGCCACCACGGATTTCAACCTTGAGATTGACTCTATGGAAATAGATAGGAACCCTATAGAAGAGGCCAAGCCTGGGGATCTGGTGGGTATAAAGGTGCCGGAGAGGGTGCGGCCTGGGGACAAGGTCTATAGGGTAGAGGAGGACTAAAGGCGTAGACTTGCCAAGGGGGATGGTAGATGGCTGTGGCGGAAGTGACGGTGGTGCCCCTGGGAACGGGTACCCCTTCCCTCAGTGCTTATGTGGCTGAGGTTTTGAAGATTTTGGAGGATTCCGGGCTCACCTATCAACTTACCCCCATGGGTACCGTTATCCAGGGGGATCCTCGGGATATCATGGAAGTGGTTCTCAAGATGCATAACTCCCTCTTCTCTAAGGATATTCATCGGGTGGTTACCACTCTCAAGATAGATGAGCGGCGGGACAAGCCCCTTACCATGGAAGGCAAGGTGAGGGCGGTTAAATCAAAGGTTTAGCCTGTTCTATGAGATTAGTGGGATTATTTTTTGTCTTTATTTTTGTGGGGTTCCGTGGGCTCAGCCTTGACATTCCTCAGTTTGAATAGAGTTATCCGATTATGCCTTTAATTCCGCAAAAGTAATGGTTGTGGTACTGAGGCACGCATTCAGAAGTCGGTTGAAAAGTTGAGATTCCCAGAAACGACGATTAGTCCTGTAACAGAACGCTGCCAGATAGAAGCTTAGGTGCTTGGGGTTGACCCCGTGATACACTCCTCTAATTACCCCCTTGGCATTGGCTATCATCGTATGGACCCATGGCAGCAACTCAGCCGCTCGAGGTCCCTTTCCTACCTGTCCTCTTTATCCTCAACAGCAATCACCACTTTGCTCTTTTTGCTTGCACCTCGACCACGCTTGC
>CAZBOO010000128.1:0-3555 GCA_964493535.1 uncultured Aquificales bacterium | reverse complement strand
TCAGTCCTCTATCACGTCGGTTACCACCCCGGCTCCCACAGTCCTGCCACCTTCCCTCACCGCAAACCTCAACCCAGGCTCCAACGCCACCGGGTATATCAACTCCACATCCATGTTTACATTGTCACCAGGCATCACCATCTCCACCCCTTCAGGTAACACTATGGTCCCCGTCACGTCCGTCGTCCTGAAATAAAACTGGGGCCGATACCCAGTGAAAAAGGGCGTGTGCCTGCCCCCCTCTTCCTTCGTCAATACGTATACCTCCGCCTTGAACTTCCTGTAAGGCTCAATGCTCCCAGGTTGCGCCAATACCTGCCCACGCTTTACCTCGTCCTTCCCTATCCCCCTCAAAAGCACTCCTATGTTGTCTCCTGCCAAACCCTCATCCAGAATCTTCCTGAACATCTCTACACTGGTCGCTACCGTCTTGCGCGTCGGCCCCAAACCCACTATCCCCACTTCCTCCCCAGGCCGTATCCGACCACGCTCTACCCTCCCCGTCACCACCGTACCACGTCCGCTTATGCTGAATATGTCTTCTATCGGCATTAAAAACGGTAGATCTACAGGCCTCTCAGGCTCAGGTATGTACTCGTCTACCCCATTCAGTAACTCCCATACGCTCTTGCACCATTCACAGTCCTCTTTCCCACATCCACACTCCAACGCCTTTAACGCACTACCTCTAATCACAGGTACCTCGTCACCAGGAAATTCATACTTGCTTAATAGTTCCCTTATCTCTAATTCCACTAAGTCCAACAACTCAGGATCATCCACCATGTCTACCTTGTTCATGTATACTACCACCGCAGGCACGTTCACCTGCCTCGCTAATAATACGTGCTCCCTCGTCTGCGGCATGGGCCCATCCGCCGCACTCACCACTAATACAGCCCCGTCCATCTGCGCCGCACCCGTTATCATGTTCTTGATGTAGTCCGCATGACCAGGACAGTCTATATGGGCATAGTGCCTCTTCTCCGTCTCATACTCTATGTGGGCTACGTTTATCGTAACCCCCCTCTCACGCTCCTCAGGCGCCTTGTCTATCTCATCAAAGGGCGTGAAATCCGCCCACCCCTTCTTCTCTAATACCTCCGTTATGGCTGCCGTCAACGTCGTCTTGCCATGATCTACATGCCCTATCGTCCCTATGTTTACGTGAGGCTTCTTACGCTCAAATTTCGCCTTTCCCATCCCTTACCTCCTTCTCTTCAAAATACTTTCACACCCCTAACCCTTAAGGTCCTAAAACCCTCCTTGACTCAACCCGACTCCCACCTTTCAGACCCTAGCCGTTTTCTTACCAATCACCTCCTGGGCCACGTTGGCGGGTACCTCTTCATAACGGCAAAACTGCATGGTGTACGTACCTCTTCCCTGGGTTAACGATCGGAGGGTCGTTGCGTAGCCGAACATCTCGGCCAGAGGCACAAGGGCGGTAATAACCTTGGCGCTTTTCCTCTCTTCTATACCCTGAATCCTCCCTCTCCGGGAGTTTAGATCACCTATAACCTCTCCCAAGTACTCTTCGGGAACCACCACTTCCACCTTCATTATGGGCTCCAAAAGCACAGGCCGGGCCTTATGGACAGCCTCTCTGAAAGCCATGGAAGATGCAATCTTGAAGGCCATCTCCGAAGAATCTACCTCATGATAAGATCCATCGTAAAGGGTAACCTTCATGTCCACCATGGAATAACCTGCAAGAACCCCTGTCTCAGCAGTCTCCTTTACACCCTTCTCAATGGAGGAAATATACTCTTTGGGAACAGCCCCACCCACAATCTTGTCTTCAAGGTTGAAGCCCGAACCGGGTTCTAAGGGCTCCACTTCCAGAAAGACCACTCCGTACTGGCCCCTGCCCCCGGTCTGTTTCACATACCTCCCTTCGGCTTTGGCCCCCCTCCGTATGGTCTCCCTGTAAGCCACTTGGGGTTTGCCTACGTTGGCCCCCACCCCAAACTCCCTTCTTAAGCGGTTCACAATAATCTCTAAGTGAAGCTCTCCCATACCAGAAATAATGGTTTCTCCCGTTTCCTCATCCACCTTCACTTGAAAACTGGGATCCTCCTGGGCCAGACGGGCCAAGGCCATCCCCAGTTTATCTTGGTCGGCCCGGGTTTTGGGCTCAATGGCTACAGAAATGACAGGCTCAGGAAACTGCATAGCCTCAAGAAGGACAGGCCGATGTGGATCACAAAAGGTATCCCCCGTTAAGGTATATTTCAACCCCACGGCGGCAGCTATGTCCCCTGCTTCCACAGATGTGATCTCTTCCCTTTTGTTGGCATGCATCCTCAGAAGCCTTCCCACCCTCTCCTTCTTTCTCCGGGCAGGGTTGTAGACAGGACTCCCTGAAGCCATTGTACCGGAATAAACCCTGAAGAAGACCAACTGCCCAACATAAGGATCCACCATCACCTTAAAAGCCAAGGCAGAAAAGGGCTCCTTGGGATCAGTTATCCTGACTTCCTCCTCCCCCGTGTCCGGATTGGTACCTTTAACAGGGGGCACTTCCAAAGGAGAAGGGAGAAAATCCACGATGGCATCCAAAAGGGGCTGAACCCCCTTGTTTTTAAAGGCCGATCCGCAAAGGACAGGCACCAAGGTGAGATCCACTGTGCCCTTACGAAGGGCCGTTAGTATCTCCTGAGGGGTTACTTTATCCCCCAGGAGATACTTATCCATAATGGAACCATCCACATCAGACACCTTCTCTAAAAGCTTATCTCTGTACTCCTGAGCAAGATCCATAAAGTGTTCAGGTATATCCTCATAATGAAAACGGGCCCCCAGGGTCTCATCTTCCCAAACTATGGCCCGCATGTTGATAAGATCTATCACCCCTTGAAAGTCGGACTCAGACCCCAAGGGAAGCTGAATGGGACAGGGATTAGCCCCTAAACGTTCCACCATCATGTCTGCCACGTTGAAGAAATCAGCCCCCACCCTATCCATCTTATTGACAAAGGCGATCCTGGGTACGTGATACTTGTCCGCCTGCCTCCATACCGTTTCTGACTGGGGCTCCACACCCCCCACGGCACAGAAAACCACCACCCCCCCATCTAACACCCGCAGGGAACGCTCTACTTCCACAGTAAAGTCCACATGGCCCGGGGTATCAATGATATTAATTCTGTGCTCCCTCCAAAAGCAGGTGGTACAGGCAGAAGTGATAGTGATGCCCCTCTCCTTCTCTTGATCCATCCAGTCCATGGTGGCTGTACCATCATGGACCTCTCCAATCCTATGAGTCCTGCCCGTATAGTAAAGGATCCGCTCAGTAGTGGTCGTCTTACCAGCATCGATATGGGCCATGATGCCGATATTCCGTACTATCTTGAGGGACAACCTGCCTTCTTCTTTGCTTTCCAAACCCTACTTCCTCCTACCAACGGTAATGGGCAAAGGCCTTATTGGCTTCCGCCATGCGATGGGTATCCTCCCTCTTTTTAGCGGAGGCCCCCACCCCCCTGGCTGCATCCAGTATCTCTCCAGTAAGGCGTTCAATCATGGTTCTTTCCTTTCTCTCCCGAGCTGCGT
>CAZBOO010000127.1:0-3644 GCA_964493535.1 uncultured Aquificales bacterium | reverse complement strand
AGCGGGAAACGGGATTTGAACCCGCGACCCCTGCCTTGGCAAGGCAGTGCTCTACCCCTGAGCTATTCCCGCTCAATGGTAGAAATTTTTATATATTTACCTCCACGGCATGTCAAGACCATGACCTCCAGGAGTATTGCACCTTTTCACCCCAGGGTTTGTAGACCCCCGGCCTTGATGGTATTGCCTCTGGAGTATAAAGATGGGAGCACAGAAAGGGGAAGGAGGAAGGGGTATGCTTAGGACCATGAGAGAGAACATGAAGTCTCTGAGCGTGACCCTCTGGATCGTGGTGGCGGCTTTTATAGGGACCATCTTTTTGGTGTGGGGAAAAGGGGGGCTCGAAGGAAATAAGGACACTCTGGCCCATGTGGGTAATAGGGTTATCACATACATGGAGTTTAGAAGGTCTTACGCCCGAGCCTATGACTTTTATAGGAAGATGTTTAAGGACAAATTTAGCGAAGATCTCATGAAGAGGGTTCATCTCAAGGAGCAGGTGCTGAATAGCCTTATCAATGATAAGCTCATAGAGGTGATGGCCCAAAAGGAGGGTATCAAGGTTTACCCCCAGGAGGTAGTGGATGAGATATCCAAGATGGAGGCCTTCAAGACCAATGGGAGGTTTGACCCCCAGAGGTACAAGCAGATCCTCCAGCTCAACAGGCTTACTCCCTCCGAATTCGAGGGGGATATAGAGGCTTCCCTGTTAAAGGAGAAGGTCTTGGCCCTGGTGAAGGACAGTGCAGTGGTTTCTCCGGCGGAGGTGAGGGACGAGATCCTTTATGGGATGGAAAAGATAAAGCTCAAATACGCCGAGCTTATGCCCAGGCTTTTCACCGCTAAGGTAAAGATAGAGGGGGATTTGGAACCTTACTACCAGAACCACAAGGAGGAGTTTAGGGTTCCGGAGAAGGTGAGGGTTGCTTACATTCCCTTCCTTATTGGGGATTTCAAGAAGAGGGTGAAGGTGGAGGAAGGGGAAATGAAGAAGTATTACCAGGAGAATATGGAAGAGTTTCCTGCCCCTACCAAGGTGCATCTGTTGGTCATAACCATCAAGGATAAGAAGGACCTGGGCAAGGTGGAAGATGCCCTTAACATCCAGGGGTTTTCGGAGGTGGCCCGGCGCTATTCTCATGACTCCTTGTCTGCCAAGGGGGGAGATATGGGATGGGTAGAGGTTACCTCCCTTCCCGCCACCGTTGCCCAGGCTGTGTCGTCCTTGAGAGAGGAGAGCCTTTCTAAGCCAGTAAAGGTGGGGAAGGGGTTCAAGATTTTCAAGGTGGTGGAGAGGAAAGAAGGGGGAGTGAAGCCCTTCGGTGATGTGAAGGGGGTAATAGAGAAGCACCTTTTGGGAGAGGCGGCCAGAAAGGAGGCCCTTAGAAGTGCAGCCCGGGCCAGGCAAATGCTGAAAAAGGGTTCCTCCATGGAAGGGGCGGCAAAGGCCTTGGGTCTCTCTGTGGTTACCCCCCCTTTTTTTTCAAAAGGAGAGGGGATTCCTAAAGCACCGCCCAAGTTGGCCCAGGTGGCCTTTGAAGTGGCGGAGGGTTCCCTTTCGGATATTGTCAGGACCAAGGATGGCTTTTATATCTTGAAGGTTTTGGAGAAGAGGCCCTCCTATATCCCTTCCTTGAAGGATGTTAAGGACCGGGTGGAGGAGGCCGTCAGGCTTCAGAAGGCCCAGGAGCTTCTCTACAAGGAGGCTGATCACCTTGTGAGCCAGGCTGAATCCAAGAGTCTGAGGGGGGCCTTGAAAGCCATCGGTCTCTCCAAGGTGGAGATTAAGTTTTCGCCTTTCATCAGCCGGGCAGCGCCGGGTCTCTGGGAGAGGCAGATTGTTGAGAAGGCCTTCGATTTGGGTGAGGGGAAATACGCCTGGGCCAAGAAGGGGAAGGGGGTAGTGATTTTTGCCGTGGCGGACAGGCAAGAGGTGAAGGAAGGGGTAATAGAGAGGCTCAAGCCCCGGGTGGAGAAGGCCCTTTTGTCCAGGAGACAGAAGGAACTGGAGGATCAGTGGTTCAAAGACCTAAGGAGCAGGATAGAGGTGAAGATGAATGAGAGGCTTTGGGGGGCCTTGTGATGGAGATCCCCCAACATTTCAAATTAAAAAAGGTCCTCATGAATGGGGATTCCATGGAAAGGACCCTTAACCGTATGGTCCATGAGATTTTGGAGAGGAGTAAGGGGGGAGAAGATCTGGCCTTAGTTGGTGTGAGGAGGAGGGGGGATGTGCTGGCACGCCGGATGGCGGAGATGATCGCTAAGGTTCTTGGTAAAAAGGTGCCCATGGGCGTGCTGGATATAACCCTGTACAGGGATGATCTCAGTCTTCTGGCCCAGCACCCCAAGATAGGAAGAACAGAGATTCCCTTTCCTTTAGAAGGGAAAAGGCTTGTGTTGGTGGATGATGTGATCTTCACGGGCAGGACTACCCGGGCGGCCTTGGATGCTGTCATGGATTTGGGGAGGCCCCAGAACATTCAGCTGGCGGTTTTGGTGGACAGGGGCCACAGGGAGTTGCCTATCCAGCCTGACTATGTGGGAAGGGTGGTACCCACCTCTCTCAATGAGAATGTGCTGGTTTTTCTTAAGGAGATGGACGGGGAGGACAAGGTGGTTCTGGTGGAGGAAGGGGATGCTGAAGGGTAGAGATCTGGTGGCTTTAGCGGATCTTTCTAAGGAAGAAATCCTTTATCTCTTGGATACGGCTGAATCCATGAAAGAGGTGCTCACCCGGGATATCAGAAAGGTGCCCACCCTTAGGGGAAAGACGGTGGTGAATCTCTTTTTCGAGCCCAGCACCCGAACCCGAACCTCCTTCGAGATGGCTGGTAAAAGGCTGTCGGCGGATGTGGTCAATTTCTCTGCTGCGACCAGCAGCCTTACTAAGGGGGAGACCCTCAAAGACACAGCCAAAAACATAGAGGCCATGGGCGTGGATGCTGTGGTGGTGAGGCACAAGGCCTCTGGGGTGGCCAGGTATCTCTCCCGGGTTTTGGAGGCCCCCGTGGTGAATGCCGGGGACGGGGCCCACGAGCATCCCACCCAGGGTCTTCTGGACATTTTCACTATCAGGGAGGTTAAGGGCAGGGTCAAGGGACTCAGGGTTGCCATTGCGGGGGATATCACCCACAGCAGGGTGGCTAGGTCTGATATACATGGCTTGCGCAAATTGGGGGCCCATGTGGTTGCCGTGGGGCCTCCTACTATGATGCCTCCAGGCATCGAGTCTATGGGCGTCTCAGTGGCGTCGTCTGTAGACAGGGTGCTGGAGGAGGTGGATGTGGTGATCATGCTGAGGATTCAGTTGGAGAGGCAGACATCTCCCCTTTTTCCATCTTTGAGGGAGTATTCTAAATATTTTGGCCTCAACATGGATAAACTCAGGAAGAGAATGAACACGGATCTTTTGGTTATGCATCCGGGGCCAGTGAACTGGGGGGTCGAGCTTTCCCCCGAGGTCTCTGACTACCCCAGGAACGTGATATTGGATCAGGTGACCAACGGTGTGGCGGTGAGGATGGCCGTTCTTTACGCCCTTATTGCCGGATGATCCTCAAGTTGATCACAGAAAGTCCCGGACAGACCCGGCTTTTGGGAGAAATCCTGGTGAAGGTGGCGGGGAAGGGATGTGTCTTGGC
>CAZBOO010000126.1:0-3659 GCA_964493535.1 uncultured Aquificales bacterium | reverse complement strand
CCTAAAAAACGACAGATTCAGAAGGCCCACTATAGAGGAGATGGAGAGGGCAAAAGGTGTGGCTGAACAGTTCCTTGATGATGTCTCCATATTACACCATGGCATTGATCTGAAATACGAAGTGAGGAGGATATATTAGTGAAGAGATCTGCCATTCTCCTTGTGTTTTTTCTTTTCATATTTGGCGTTGCAGATGCAAGGCGGCCGCCCCAACGCATCATCTCTTTAGGCCCCTCCATTACGGAGGAGATTTACCTGTTGGGAGCGGGGGATCGCCTTGTTGGCTGCACCACCTACTGCAAAAGGCCAGAGGCCAAAATGAAGGAGAAGGTAGGCACGGTGATAGATGTGGATATGGAGAAGGCTGTCGCCCTCAGGCCGGACATCGTTTTTGCCACCTCCCTCACGGATCTTAGGGCTATTAAAAGGATGAGGGAGTTGGGCACAAAGGTGGTGGTCTTTCCTGAGCCAAAGAACTTTCGAGAGGTATGTGACCAATTTATGGAACTCGCCAGGCTCATTGGGGAGGAAGAGAAGGCGATAAAGGTCGTTCGCAGGGTAGAGGCCCAGGTGATGCGTATTATGGAAAAGGTGGGAGGGCTCAGAAAGCCCAGAGTCTTTGTGGAGATTGGGGCCAGGCCTCTTTTCACAGTTACTCGCGACTCTTTCATCAATGATATTATAGCCTTTGCAGGCGGAGTAAACATAGCCAAGAATGCGGCTTATGGGATCTACAGCAGAGAGGAGGTGGTGAGGCAGGACCCCGACGTGATCATTATAGTGACCATGGGGATCACGGCAGAGGAAAAAGGGGTATGGCAGAGATTCAAGGGCATGAGGGCAGTCAAAAACGGCAGGATCTATGTGATGGACTCCTATAAGCTCTGCAGCCCCACCCCGGTCACGTTTGTGGAGGCACTGGAGGAGATGGCGAGGATCCTGCATCCGGGGAAGGTAAGTTGGAAGAAAAGCTGATCCGTTGGCTCATATGGGTTGTGGCACTGGTGGTGGTACTCCTTTGTGTAGGGGTCTTTTCACTCTCCATAGGCTCCACAGGGGTATCACTTAGGGAGATGCTCCAGGCCTTGTCAAAGGGGAAGGGAGACATAGGCTATAGCATCGTATTTAATCTGCGACTGCCCAGGGTGCTGCTGGGTTTTGCCGTTGGTGGGGCGCTCAGTCTTTCGGGAGTGATGCTCCAGGGGCTCTTTCGCAATCCCCTGGTGGAACCCTATACCCTGGGCATATCCGGTGGGGCGGCGTTAGGGGTCTCCCTGAACATTGCGCTCCATCTCTACCACACGGCAGGCGTGGTTTCCCTGCCTCTCTCCGGATTTATCGGGGCATTGGCGGTGATTCTCCTCCTCTACTCCCTGAGCATGAGGCGGGGCATACTCAAGATGCAGGGTCTTCTGCTCACGGGTGTGATGATCAGCTTCATCTCCTCTTCACTTATCATGCTCATCATGGCTGTATCACGGGCCGAGGACCTCCACGGCATCGTCTTCTGGATAATGGGTTCGCTGGGGGAGTCCGACTGGCCCTTCGTGAAGCTCATGGGTGCCGCCTCCATCATAGGCCTCCTCCTCTCTTACTTCTTTGCCCTGGACCTTAACGCCCTATCCTTGGGAGAGGAGGAGGCCCTACACTTAGGGGTCAATGTGGAGAGGAGCAAGCGGCTCCTCTTCGTTCTTGCCTCCCTCCTCACCGGGTTGTGTGTCTCCTCTGCCGGGATCATCGGTTTCGTGGGGCTGGTGGTGCCCCACTTCGTCCGTATGTTTGTTGGGGAGGACCACCGCATCCTGCTCATTGCATCATTTTTATGCGGGGCCGGCTTCCTGGTACTCTGCGATACCTTAGCCAGGACCGTCATTGCCCCATTGGAGCTTCCCGTGGGAGTAATCACCGGCATCTTAGGCGGGGCCCTCTTTGTGTATGCCCTTACAAGGAGGGAGGTGGTCCTGGGGGAGGGATGATGCTCAGCGTCAGGGGACTGGTATGCGGATACGACTCCAGGTTCTTTCTGAAGGATGTATGCCTCGAGGTGGGCAGGGGAGAGCTTTTGGGGGTGATCGGCCCCAACGGCTCCGGCAAGACCACCCTCATTCGAGCCATCTCCAGGGTGCTTAAACCCGCAAAGGGGGAGGTCCTGCTGGACGGAAGGAACATCCGGGAGATGGACCTGAAGGCATTTGCAAAGAAGGTGGCGGTGGTCTCCCAGGAGGCCCGGGCAGGCCTCATGAGGGTCCAGGAATACGTGCTTTTGGGCAGGATACCCCACTATCGGGGGCTCCAGTTCCTTGAAACAAAAAGGGACCTTGAGGCTGCGCAGAAGGCCATGTCCATGACCGGGATCCTGCACCTCAAGAATCGCCCCCTCAGGGAGATGAGCGGGGGGGAAAGGCAACTGGCCCTTATGGCCAGGGCCCTGGCCCAGGAGCCAGAGCTTTTGCTCCTTGATGAGCCGGTGGCCCATCTGGACATTGCTCACCAGGTGGCAGTCCTCGACCTGGTGAAGAGGCTCAACAAAGAGTTGGGGCTCACGGTGGTGATAGTGCTCCACGAGTTGAATCTGGCCAGTGAGTTCTGCCATCGGCTGTTGCTTTTAGACAGAGGGAGGGTACATAGTATGGGCCTCCCGGAAGAGGTGTTGACTCAGGGGATCCTAAAGGAGGTGTACAAAACAGGGGTGCTGGTAAGGAGGCACCCCATCTCATCCAGGCCCTATATAATCGTGGTCTCCAACGAGCGGGAGAATACATCTTAGATGGGGCGCATCACGCTCATCACAGGAGGGGCAAGAAGCGGAAAGAGCCGCTATGCCCTTGAGATGGCTTCTGGCTATGGGAAGAGGGCGTTTATCGCCACGGCAGAACCCGTGGATGATGAGATGAAAGAGCGTATCAAAAAACACCGGCTTGATAGAGGCCCCGATTTTATTACCGTAGAGGAACCTGTGGATCTGGCCTATGCCCTTGATAACCTGCCCCCTGAGATCGAGGTGGCCATCGTGGATTGCCTCACCGTATGGCTGGGGAATCTCCAGCATCGGGAGGGGAAGTTGTCTATGAATTCTCCCATGATCCAAGCCTTTCTGGATGTCCTTAGGCACCTATCCTGTGATTTGATCATTGTGACCAATGAGGTGGGATTGGGTATTGTACCCTCTGATCCAGGGGTCAGGGAATTTAGAGATGTGGCTGGCTTATTGAACCAAGAGATAGCCCGCCTGGCCGACAGGGTGATTCTCACCGTCTGCGGGATACCGGTGGTATTGAAGGGAAAGGGACATTCATCGAAGATGAGATAAAGTATTATGAATGACAAAGTTTGAAGTAGAGGTCTCAGAAATTTTCTTGACGCACTCTTAGGCCAGTGATACGCTTTGTTAAACCCTATTTTAGCTTGGGGGGAGCGAATGGAGGAAGTATCTGTTCATACCTTACGACACAGCGTTGCCCCCATCTCTTAGAAGGTGAGACCGACTTGCGATATACCCAGGAATTATTGGGGCATAAGAGTTCAAGGACAACAGAAATTTATACTCACGTGAGCACCAAGAATCTGAGCAAGATTAAAAGCCCACTGGATAGCTTGAAGATAGGGGAGGAGAAGATAATTGAAGATGGAGGAGTTCGACCAGAGGGATGTATATGCGA
>CAZBOO010000125.1:0-3673 GCA_964493535.1 uncultured Aquificales bacterium | reverse complement strand
GTTTATGATTCAACTACCGGCAACTGGAACACCATCTCAAATATGCCCTTTGCTCTTGCCAGGATGGGGGCTGCCACAGGTGGCCAGAAGGTCTATATGGCAGGGGGGACCAATTCGTACTGGTGGTGGGGCTATCTTCCCATCTACATGGAGTACGAGCCTGCTACAGACAGCTACTTTTACGAGGAGCGTAACATCAAAGAACTCATCACTTCCAAGTCTACGGCACCCCTGGTCTTTGTGCTGGAGGAAAATGCGCTCTTCAGTGTGGCGGGTTTGGGCTCAGGGGCTACATCGTTAGATGAAGTGGAGCGCATGGATTTGGTGATCCACACCCTCACCATAAGCCCAGTTCTCGCCCATGGGACGGTGAAGGTGCCCCAGGATGGCTCTCAGATAAACTGCGGCTCGAGTGGGACGGATTGTACGACAGATTATGCAGATGGCACCGATGTTACCTTATACGCCGAAGCTGATGCTGGCTACGCCCTCTCTAACTGGCAGGGTGACTGCTCAAGCTGCCGAGGCATCTCTTGTACTATCACCATGGATGCGGACAGAACGTGTAGTGCCACATTTGTGTTGGACAGTGACGGTGATGGCGTGGGGAATGTCACAGAGGACAATGCACCTAATAGTGGTGATGGAAACGGCGATGGCACACTGGACAAGGATCAACCGGTAGTTACCTCTCTACCCTCGGCCGCAGGGCAGGGGTATGTGACGGTGGTGGTTTCCAGTTGTTCCCAGAACAGCAATGTGCAGACCTACACCGAGGATCCCGACGACCCTGGATACACCTATCCATTTGGGTTGGTGGGATTCGAGCTGCCAAACTGTGGGATTGCCACAGTGAGGGTGTACTTCCATGGTGCCACAAGCCTCAATGGATACATCTACCGGAAGTACGGACCCACAACCCCGGGTGATGATGCCACCACGGCCTGGTACACCCTGCCAGGGGTCACCTATGGTACTGCCACCATAGGAGGTCAGACAGTGGCGTATGCCGAGTTCACCCTGACAGACGGCCAACTGGGAGATGACACGGGTGCTGATAGCACCATTGTTGATCAGGGTGGTCCAGGTCAGCCAGTACAGGGAGCCGCCCCCACCTCTTCTGTGCCTACGATGAACCAGTGGGGAATGGTGATCTTTGGGTTGCTTCTGGCGATGGCAGCCCTGCTTCGCCTAAGAGGAAAGGAGCATCTGTAGGGGAGGGCTTTACGCCCCCCTTATTCGGGCGGGGGTAAACCCTGCCCTTGCAATATGCATGAAGGGTCAGTTGTCTAACCCCCCTGTTTGACAACATCCGCCTCCCACTCTAAAGGAACACCATGGGCCCCAAGCGCAGGAAGAGGGAGCATGTTCCAAAGAAGACCACCCAAGCCATAAGCCTGAAGCGGTTTGGGATCACTTACATCTCTCTCATGGGCTTCTTTTTTGTTCTCATCGCCTTTCAACCCATCCGGGACATCGTGGACCTGAACAGATTCTACACAAAGGGGGTGGTAACCATCACAGCCGGCATCATGAAGCTGTTGGGCATAGCCTGCACATGCCACGGAGCGGTGATCACCCTGCCGGGCACGAGCATGGACGTCCGGTTTGGCTGCAACGGATTGGAGGCCGTTATGATCTATGCTGTGGCCGTCATCGCCTTTCCTGCCTCCTGGAAGAAGAGACTTATAGGGATCGTAGGGGGATTTGTACTGATCCAGATTGTGAATGTCATCCGGATTGTGGCCCTTGCCTACTCGGGGATCCACTTCAGAAAGTTATTCGAGTATATCCACATCTACGTGGCCCAGGGAATGATGATCGCCGTGGCATTAGGAATATACCTGCTGTGGATTGGCTATGCAAAGGCTGATACGCCTCAATCTTAGCAGGCCTATATTGATGGCCGCTGCCATCTTTATCGTCTCCTACCTCCTGTTTCTCGTCCTGTGGATAGCGGTAAAGAACACCTATGGCTATGCCATAACCAGCACCGTTTCCCACTTCACTGCCATGGTGAAAGGGGTCCTGATCGAATCCATCACCAGGGGGGGAGACATGCTGAAGGTGACCTTCAGCAAACATGCCTACATGGGCACTGCCGTGGCAGAGGTCCCTGTAAAGACCTCCGCCTACACCTTCAACGCCCCCCTCACCTACGCCATAATGGCTACCCTCTATCCCTTCACCAAAAAGAGGAAGAGGGCGTATCTCGAGGCCATCGTGGCCCTCCTCTTCATCCACTCCCTCTTTGTCTTCTCATTGGAATTAAGGATGCTCACGGAGCTATTCATGGGGAAAGGCCTGGAACCCATGAGCAAGGCCAAACTCATCCTCTATCAATTCCTGTGGAGCTTCACAGACAACATGGTGATTCGGTTCGAGCCGTTCCTCATCGGCTTCTACCTTTTTCTGCGATTCAGAAAGGACAAAACACCCCATGAGTTGTAGAAAAGCTTTCATCAAAAGCATTTACAGCTTCAGGAACCTGGAGCCAAAGACATGAAAGATTTCCTGGTAAACGAACTTGGCCATCTGGTAGCCATCCCCAGTGTATCAGGGGAAGAAGGGGAGATCCTGGGCTACTTAGAGGATTGGCTCACCTCCATGGGTTTTCCTGCCCTGAGGCAAAGGGTAGAAGATCAGTGGTACAACCTCATCGTCAATCACCGGGAAAAGAACAGGCTCATCATCACGGCCCATGTGGACACTCTGCCTTCCTTAGACGGTGCCCCTCCCCGACCCCGGGTGGACAATGGAGTCCTTTGGGGGTTGGGGGCCTGCGACGACAAGGCGGGGGTAGCCATCATCTTAGCCCTCCTGGTCCGCTTTTCCCAGGAATTGGAAGGGCTACCCGTCACCTTTGCCCTTCTGGTAGACGAAGAAAACACAGGCAAAGGCTCGGAGTGCCTGGTCCAGGAGATTTCTCATTCCTGGGGTATAGTCCTCGAGCCTACTAACCTGGAGGTATGCCACTGTGAAGCAGGGTCCCTGGAGGTAGAGTTTATCGCCAAGGGCAAAATGGCCCATGGAAGCGAGGTGGAAAAGGGGGAAAACGCCATTGATAAAGCCCTTGAAGTGATCGAGGGTCTCAAGGGCCTCTCTTTCTTAGGCACAGAGCATCCCTTTTTGGGAGAAAGCCTCATGAACATCCTTCAGATCTCTGGAGGAGACGGTACCCTGAGGATACCTGACTCCTGCCGGGTCCTGACCGATTTCAGGATCCTACCCCAACAAGACATTGAAAAAGCCGCCCAGGAGATAGTCCAACTCATGGAAAGAGAAAAGGTGGAGTACAGATTCGCCGATGTCTCCCTCCCCTATGAACTCTCTCCCCAGGAGTGGATAGTTCAGGCCATAGGCCGGGCCTTTGAAAAAGCCACAGGGGATCAGGCCTCATTGGGAGGAATGAAAAGCTGGACCGACGCTGCCCATCTCATAAGGGGTAGAGTACGCCCTGTGGTCTTCGGTCCCGGGAGCCTCCACCTCTGCCATACACCCATGGAGAAAGTGAGCATCCAAGAGCTTTGGCTGGCTTACAAAACTTTAGAGGTCCTTTTGGAGAATCTCACTCCAGGGCACACTCCATCCTGACCCATTTACCCTGGGAGCCTTTCTCCCGGAAACCCAAATGAGCGTAAAAGGCCTTGGCCCTTTCGTTCTTCTCTCCCAC
>CAZBOO010000124.1:0-3730 GCA_964493535.1 uncultured Aquificales bacterium | reverse complement strand
TATTTCTCCTTTGATGTCAACAGGAAAAAATAAAAAGTAGTGGCAACATCTCTTGGCTGAAATCCCAATTAACTGCTTGGTTTTATTATCCAATCACTAAAACAGCCTGCGGAAGATCCGCTGTAGCCTGGTGTCCACCCCAAAGACCTTGGTGAGATGCTCAGAGACTGCCTTGAACACTTCCTCGTAGAGGCCATGCTCCGTCATGATATGTCTAATGTTCCACAGGCTCTTTAAACAGACATAGGCGTCTTTGTCACTCTCGGTGGTGATGTCTAAGGCATAGTATCACTGGATGTTGAAGGAGGATTGCTCCTGGGTCTCTGCATCGGTGAGGTCGTGCATCTGCTGCAGAATCATGGCGCCCATCATGGCTACTAACTCGTTGGTCGGACGTCCGGTGTCGGGGCTGAAGTGCCCGGCCAACAGATGAACAGGCAGGATGGGACGAATGTGTCTACGGAATACCCCAGCCCAGCAGGAGTCTAAGAGCCGTTTGCGCTTTGAACCCAGATAGTGGAAGGGATCAATCAAGTAAGGGGTTTTGTGGTCCTTTATCCACTGCATGGCCCCTCCCATGTAAGTTATTGAAATTGCAGAAGTAGTATGCCACAGTCCATTACCTTATGCAAGTAGAAAATCCCAAGTTTCCTGTGTTTTCAGGAATTTAATTCGGGTGACTTTTTACGAAATCATCAAGAACAAACATTCAAAAGAAGGTCGGTAATCGACCCCTCCTTACTTAATAGACCTTATAGACCTTATGGTGAGTCCCCTAAAAACCGACCTCGATTCCGGTCCTGGGAGGGTATCCACAGGTTTGGCAAGGGGAAAACCCCCTCCACCAATCCAGTCTTTGAGAATACCCGCAATACGCCGGGCCATGGGATAGCTTGAAAGGGGAGCCGTGGGCACCTCCTTTCCCATAATCCGAATAGTCCCGCTTTTCAGCTCTTTGTAAGTCACCTCTCCCAGGACCCTCTCTTCGCCATAGGGATAGTCCCTACCACAATCTATAACCACTGTAGAGATGTCCTCATCCCTTACCCCAGTATAGGCCGCCATCTCCTCATCCAGAATAGGAATGGGTATGCCTATGCCCACAGCCAAGCTCACTCCATAACCCAAAACACTCACACCCCTAACCCAGGAAGGATCCATCTGTTTCATGTCCCCCATGACCGCCAAGGTACCCGCCGGTTCCTTGACCACCCCCTTATCGTTCCTCTCAACAGTGGGGTTGTGCTGGGTGCCTGGGGAGACGACGTATCCCACACCTCCTCCTAAAAAGATCCTGGCGCCCACACCTACGCTGCGGTAAAGGGGATCATTGAGAAGGGGACTGAGCTGGCCCGCAGAACAGTAATTGGCGTTTCCCAAGTGGGGCTTCAACACCCCCATGTAGGTGTAGATTACCCTGTCAGAGAGGTTAACGGCGCAAGCGTAGTTTTGACAGCAGTTCCTGGGATTCAAAAGGAAAGCCTGATTCAGATCCCTAAGGTTAATCCAGGTTTCCAGCTCCCTCCTGGGGTAACAGTCGGTACCGTAACCCTGGGCCTTTAGTACCACGTCCTTACCTCTTATAAGGTCCTCGATGACGTGTCCCCCTCCATAACGAAACTCCCCAGGATAGACCTTGTTACGAGGATCCTCATCGGGGAGAGCGGTAGCACCAATATAGATGTCCACAGCCGCAAGGCCCCCATAAGCCGGCACACCGCTAAGCCAGGCCTTCTCAATCTTGATTCGGGGCCTGGGATGACCCAGGTTCAAGAGGGCTCCACTGGAACACATGGGGGCAAAGGTCCCTGTGGTTACCACATCAACCTCCCGGGCTGCCTTCTCCACCCCCTTCTTCTCCACAATAGAAACCATCTCTTCGGCAGTGACCACCACTACCTGACCTTTGGAGATCTTCTCGTTAATCTCCTCTATGGTTCTAATGGCCATTCTACACCCACATCAAAAAAATGGGGGAAGGCTCCCCCATTGGCAAACGGGAAAAAGAGGGGTATCACCTCTCCCTCTCCCCCCTGATAAAGGCATCCACCATCTCCCTGGCCTGATGATCTGGATACTGGATGGGGGGGTGCTTCATGATGTAGGCGGATATGGAATAGAGGGGGCCTCCTATTCCCCGCTCCAAAGCCAGTTTTGCGCATCTGATGGCATCAATGGCGCAACCCCCTGAGTTGGGAGAATCCTCCACGCTAAGCCTCAGCTCCAGATACATGGGCACATCGCCAAATGTCTTCCCCTCCATCCTGATATAGCAGATTTTGTTGTCTTTGAGCCAGGGAACATAGTCCGAAGGACCTATGTGAATGTCATTGGAGGGCATGGGAACATCCAAGGAAGACTGGACCGCCTCGGTTTTGGAGACCTTTTTGGTCTTCAGCCTCTTCCTCTCTAACATAATAAGAAAATCTGTATTGCCGCCAAAATTCACCTGATATGTCTTGTCCAAGGCCACTCCCCTTTGAGAAAAGAGATCGGCCAAAACCCTATGGGTGATGGTAGCCCCCAACTGGGACTTGATATCATCCCCTACCACAGGAAGACCGGCCTCCTGGAATCGATTGGCCCACACCTCGTCAGAAGCTATAAACACAGGCATGCAGTTGACAAAGGCACACCCTGCCTCTAAGGCTGCCTGGGCGTAAAACCTCACTGCCTCTTCAGAACCCACAGGCATGTAGTTCACCACCACCTCCGCCCCCGACTCCTCAAGGACCCTTTTCACATCCACAGGCTCCTTGTCGGCCACAACAAACCTCTTATCTGGAGGATACTCTGCCATGTGGGCAGCTACACCGTCCAATACAGGCCCCATAAGCACATCTATTCCCAGCTTGGGCACCTGGGGATAGAAAACCTTAGTACAATTAGGGGGAGCAAAGATGGCTTCAGCCACGTCCTTTCCCACCTTTCTCTCATCCACATCAAAGGCCGCCACCACTTCAATATCCCAGGGCCGGTATCCCCCAATATCGGGGTGCATAAGCCCATTGGTATCCTCACTATCCATGGCCTCGTAGTAGTAAAATCCCTGAATGAGGGAACAAGCACAGTTTCCCAGCCCCACCACGGCCAGCCTCACCTTCTTGTCACCCATATCGAACCTCCGTCGAGAACTGCATTATAACCAAAGGGCATAATAAATTAGCCCACCCTTTCCTCTTTTTTCAATACTCCCCCTCGGGGGTGATTTGCAACTTGCACCCCCCAAAGAAATAAAATTATATATCTCTAAAAGGTGACCAAGGAGAGAAAGATGGACCCCACCCTTCTGGAGAGAATGCTGGACCCCGGCTTTTACCCCAGGCCCACCTTTCGAATAGAACACCTCCAAACCCATATCTCCCACATATTCCTCACCCAAGACAGGGCATACAAGGTGAAAAAACCCGTAAATTTCGGTTTTTTAGACTTCTCAACCTTAGAAAAACGTATCCACTTTTCCTTTCAAGAGGTGGCCCTCAACTCCAGGCTCTCCCCCGATATCTATTTAGGGGTGAAGGGCCTGGGGAAGATAGATGACCAGTGGAAATGGTTAGACCCGGATGATCAAGGTGTGGAAGAAGTAGTAGTAGAGATGATCCGCCTTCCCCAGGAGGGTTTCCTCCAGCACCTTATCATGAAAGATCAGGTGCCTTCTGATGCTATAAACAAGGTGGCCAAAAAGGTGGCCCGCTTCCACCAAGAAACACCCACAGACCCCTCCATGGCC
>CAZBOO010000123.1:0-3747 GCA_964493535.1 uncultured Aquificales bacterium | reverse complement strand
GTTCTAAAAGGGTGGGCCCCAGAAGGGGCACAAGGGGCTTAGGAGACAAAAAACCCCCTTCCCTGAGCCTTTTCCCCTCCCCTGCAGCCAGAATCACCACGGGAAAGATTTTAGAAAGCCTGTCTTCTCTCAAAAAACCACCTCCCCTGAAAGGTGCAAAAGAAAGATGCACCAGAAAGAAGATTAAAGCAACCGCTCACTAAAAATACCTCCATTTGATAAAATTTAAAAAATTCAACCCTTTTCCTCCATGGAAATTTAAAGTAAAGGTAGGTTACTTCAGATTAGAAAGGCAAAGGGGTAAAAATGAACAAGGTTATGGCAGCAAACAGAAGCGAGATCGCCATACGCATCTTCAGGGCCTGTACCGAGTTGGGTCTGAGAACAGTGGCCATCTACTCTTACGAAGACCGCCTATCCCTCCACAGGTACAAGGCCGACGAGGCTTATATGGTGGGGAAGGGCAAGGAACCTGTCTCTGCTTACCTGGATTGGGAAGAGATTCTGGATCTGGCCAAGGAAAAGAAGGTAGACGCCATCCACCCCGGCTACGGTTTTCTGGCGGAAAACGCCCAATTCGCCAAGGCCTGTTTAGAGAAGGGCATCGCCTTCGTAGGCCCCTCTCCAGAGGTGCTGGAGCTGGTGGGAGACAAGGTGAGGGCCAGAAAGTTGGCCCAGGACCTGGGTGTTCCCGTCATCCCTGGCACCCCTCACGCTGTGGAAGACCCGGAGGAAGCCCTGGCCTTTGCCCGGGAGAACGGCTATCCTGTCATCATCAAGGCCGCCGCCGGTGGAGGTGGCCGGGGCATGCGGGTGGCCTGGAAAGAGGAAGAGCTGGCCAAGAGCCTGGAAATGGCCCAGTCCGAAGCCCGAAAGGCCTTTGGGGATAACCGCATATTCCTGGAAAAGTACCTGGTTAAACCCAAACACATAGAGGTACAGGTCCTGGCTGATAATCAGGGCAACGTGGTCCACCTCTTCGAAAGGGACTGCTCCATCCAGCGCCGCCACCAGAAGCTCTTAGAGATAGCCCCATCCTTGGGGCTGGACCCCTTTCTCAAAGAGCATCTCTACAATCAGGCCATCAGAATTGGCCGGGCAGTCAAGTACGTGGGTGCAGGCACCATGGAGTTCCTGGTGGACGGGGAAGGCCACTATTATTTCATAGAGGTGAACCCCCGGATCCAGGTGGAGCACACCGTTACAGAAATGATCACGGGCAGGGATCTGGTCCAAGCCCAGCTGCGTATCGCCCGGGGCGAATCCCTGAAGGACATAGGCATCCTGGGGCAAGAGGTGGTGAAGAAGAGCGGATACGCCATACAGTGTCGGGTTACTACAGAGAACCCCACCCACAATTTTCTTCCCGATACAGGTCGTATTGTGGCTTACAGAACGGCAGCAGGCTTCGGTGTCCGTCTGGATGGAGGCGACGGCTTTGTGGGGGCCCGGATCAGCCCCTATTACGACCCTCTTTTGGTGAAAGTAACCAGCTGGGCCCTCACCTTCCCCAACGCCGTGGCTAAGACGGACCGAGCCCTCCGTGAGTTCCGCATCCGGGGCGTCAAGACCAATATCCCCTTTCTCCTCAACGTCCTGGAGCATCCCCGGTTTTTGGAAGGCAAGTGCGACACCACCTTTGTAGAGACTTCGCCTGAGCTCTTCAGGTTTCCTGAAAGAAAGGACCGGGGCACCAAGATCCTATCCTACCTGGCCGATGTGAGTATAAACGGTTTCCCCGGCATCGAGGAGAAGCCTTCCATAATGGTGAGGGATCCCTCTCCCCCTGTCGTCTCTTCCTCTTCTCCTCCTGCTGGTACCAGGGATCTCTTGGAGAAGAAGGGTCCTAAGGGCTTCAGCCAATGGATCAAAGAACAGAAGCCCCTACTCATCACAGATACCACCTTCCGAGACGCCCACCAGTCCATCATGGCCACCCGTGTACGCACCTACGACATGCTCCAGGTGGCAAGAAGCGTGGCACATCTCTTGCCGCGCCTCTTCTCCCTGGAGATGTGGGGAGGGGCCACCTTCGACGTGGCCATGAGATTTCTCAAGGAGGATCCCTGGGAGAGGGTAGTGAAGCTAAAAGAAAAGATACCAAACATCCTCTTCCAAATGCTCCTCAGGGGAGCCAACGCCGTGGGCTACACCAACTATCCCGACAACGTGGTGAAAACCTTTGTCCGGGAGTCAGCCCGGGCGGGGATAGACCTCTTTCGCATCTTCGATTGCTTCAATTGGATAGAGGCAATGAAGGGGTCCATTGAAGAGGCCCTGAAGACGGGTAAGCTGGTAGAAGTTTCCCTGTGCTATACAGGAGACATCAACGACCCTAAGCGCACCAAGTACACACTGGATTACTACTTAGACTTAGCCAAGGAACTGGAATCCATGGGCATCCATATCCTGGCCGTCAAGGATATGGCGGGGCTGTGCAAACCCCAGGCAGCCTATCAACTGGTGAAGGCCCTCAAAGAGGAAACTTCCCTGCCCATCCACTTCCATACCCACGACACCGCAGGTAATGGAGTGGCCTCATGCCTCATGGCTGCAAAGGCAGGGGTGGATATAGTTGATCTGGCCCTCTCCAGCATGGCGGGGCTGACGGCCCAACCCTCTATGGAAGCCGTTATAGCCGCTTTAAAGGCCTCGGAGAGGGAGCCCCAAGTCACCCTGGATCAGGCCACGGCCATATCCGCATACTGGGAAAGGGTGAGGGATTTCTACGCCCCCTTTGAGAGCGGTCTGAAAGGTCCAACGGGAGAACTCTATTTTCATGAGATACCCGGCGGCCAGTACAGCAACCTGAAGCCGCGGGCCATTCAACTGGGTTTAGGTGACAGGTGGGAGGAGCTGAAGGCCACCTACACCCTTGTCAATGAGATGCTTGGAGATATCATCAAGGTAACCCCCTCCTCCAAGGTGGTGGCCGACTTGGCCCTCTTCATGCTGAGAAACAACCTCACCGAAGAAGATCTATACCAGCAAGGCGAAAGCCTCTCCTTCCCCCAGTCAGTGGTAGACTACTTCAAGGGCATGATCGGCCAGCCCTATGGGGGCTTTAACGAGAAACTCCAACAGGTGGTCCTGAAGGGGGAGACGCCCATCACCTGCCGGCCCGGTGAACTCCTGCCCCCAGCGGATTTTGAAGGCAAAAAGACAGAGTTGAGGGAGTTTCTGGGCAGGGAGCCCACTGACAGGGATATCCTCTCGGCCTTTCTCTACCCCGGCGTTTACGAGGATTTTTTAGAGCATCAGAAGACCTACTCAGACATCTCCGTCATGAAAACCCCCCTCTTCCTCTATGGCTTAGAATTGGGCCAGGAGGACAGCGTAGACATAGAGGAGGGTAAGACCCTGGTGATAAAACTCAACGCCGTAGGCGAGCTGCTGCCCGATGGCACCCGGGTGATCCACTTTGAACTCAATGGTCAGCCCCGGGAGGTCAGGGTCAGGGATCTCTCCGTCCAGGTGGAAGAGGTGCAACGCCCCAAGGCCGAGCCCAGCAACCCCCATCACATCGCTGCCCCCATGCCCGGCAAGGTGGTAAAGCTCCTGGTGGAGCCCGGGGCCCAGGTGAAAAAGGGAGAAACCGTCCTTGTGGTGGAGGCCATGAAGGTAGAAACAGCCGTAGCCGCCCCCGAGGAAGGGAAGGTTCAGGAGATCATGGTCTCCCGGGGAGACGCCGTGGAACCTGGAGACCTCCTTGCAGTCTTGGAGTGAAGAGCCCCACACCCTTCGTAG
>CAZBOO010000122.1:0-3857 GCA_964493535.1 uncultured Aquificales bacterium | reverse complement strand
AAACATGGAAACCCCCATCATCCATGGAAATGAACAGAGGTGGCCCGAGTCGTTTTGATCATTTTGGAGGCCAATCCCCATAGTGGGGGTCAGACCCATCTTTCCCGTCTCTCTAAGCTCCTGTACTGAATAGCTTCGGCGATGTGGGCGGGGGAGATCTCCTCTTCTCCTGATAGGTCGGCGATGGTCCTTGCCACTTTGAGGATGCGATGGTAGGCCCTGGCGGAGAGACCGAAACTCTTAACGGCCCTTTCTAAGAGGGTATGGGATGGCCCATTGAGCCTGCAGAAATTCTTGATCTCCCGTACACCCATGTGGGCATTGAAGTGGAATCCTGTGCCTGAGAAGCGTTGCTCCTGGATCTGGCGGGCCGACTCTACCCGTTCCCGTATAACGTGGGATGGCTCTCCTTCCCTCTCTTTTCGCATCTCCTGGTACTCCAAAGCGGGCACTTCGATGTAAAGATCAATGCGGTCTAAGAGAGGCCCCGAGATCTTAGCCGTGTATCGGCGGATCTGTTGGGGGGTGCAGTGGCACTCTTTGGTGGGATGGCCCAGATATCCGCAGGGGCAGGGGTTCATGGATCCCACCAGGAGAAAACGGGCGGGGTAGGTGATGGTGAGGCTGGCCCGGGCGATGGTCACATCCCCGTCTTCCAGGGGCTGGCGCAGCACCTCCAAGACGTTTCTCTTAAATTCGGGCAATTCGTCCAAAAAGAGGACTCCGTTGTGGGCCAAGGAGACCTCACCGGGCTTGGGATAGCTGCCTCCCCCGATGAGGGCTACATCTGAAATGGTGTGGTGGGGGGATCGGTAGGGCCTTACCGCTACCAGGGGTCCTTTTAGAATGCCTGCTACGCTGTGGATCTTGGTGGTTTCTAAGGCTTCTTGGAAGGTGAGATCGGGGAGGATGGTGGGAAGTCTCCTGGCCAGCATGGTTTTCCCCGAGCCGGGAGGACCGAACATGAGGATATTGTGTCCCCCTGCCGCAGCCACTTCTAAGGCCCTCTTGGTAGTCTCCTGACCTTTCACATCGGCGAAGTCTAAGGGGTAGTTTCGGGATTGGCGGAAGAGGGCGTCTCGGTCTACAGTGACAAGTTGGGGGGGGATTTCGCCCCTTAGGAAGGCCAGGACCTCTGTCAGATGGGAGAATCCATACACCTTTAGCCCGTCAACCAAGGCGGCTTCCTGGGTGTTGGCTAAAGGGAGGATGAGCCCTTGGATCCCCTCTTTATGGGCTCCTAAGGCTAAGGGGAGGGCCCCCTTTACGGGTTTGAGGTCCCCGTTGAGGGAGAGTTCTCCCGCCATCATGAGACCCCTGGTCTTGGCTTCCTCTATTGCCCCCATGGCCCCCAGAATGCCCATGGCCATGGGAAGATCAAAAGCGGCCCCTTCCTTTTTCAGGTCTGCAGGGGCCAGATTTACCGTGATACGTTTCATAGGGAAGTCGAATCCCGAGTTTTTGATGGCCGCCCTTACCCGGTCCCTGGCCTCTTTAACGGCGGTGTCGGGTAGCCCCACCACATTGAAGGCAGGGAGCCCCCTGGAAAAATCCACTTCTACATCTATGAGGTGGGCTTCAATGCCCAGTACCGTGCTACTGGTAGTTCTGAAAAGCATGTCTCCTCCTTTAGTAGTCGATATAATCGGCCATCAGAGGGGCCACGTCCATCCTCTTGAGCAGGGTAACGCTATAGGGTTTCTTTGTGCCCTGCCAGGCTGCCCTGGTTATGTCCAGCCAGGAAGATTGAGAGAGGACTTCCCTGTAAATCTCCAGGGCCTCTCTCCTTTTCCCTCTCAGGTCCGCCAGCCTTCCCGTCCATAGAAGGGCCTGGGCTTTTCGATAGGGGGATAGAAAAGAGTTGAGGACCCCTTGAAAATCTTCGTGGGCGGATTCATATTTGCCGGCCTTGGCCAGCAATAGGCCCCTTACCATGAAGAAGAGAGGTTCCTTTTCGATACCTTGGATCTTGATGGCCTGGTTTATGGCTTGAAGGGCACCTTTCAAGTCCATCTCCTCGTCCCACAAACGAAGGGCCTCGGCGTAGTGTTCTATAGAAGCCTTCTTGGCCTGGGGTAGGGGGTTTCCCGGGTGCTTTTCCAGTAAGGTAGGGGCCTTACCGTCAAAGAGGTCTCCTAAGGATAGGCCTATGTACTGCCCTGTCCCATTGGGTGGGATGGGTCCAAGGGCCATCCAAAGTCTGTCTTTTTCGGGGCAGAAGAGGACCGAAGAGACATTGGCCATGGCGCTCACCCCGTACCCCAGGGCCGGTTCTTTTTGGCAGGTGATGTCCAACCTGTCTCCCAGAATCTTTACCCCCAAGGCCGGATCCAGATTCCCCTGGTGTTCCTGTAGGAGGGATCTTAACCTGTAGTAGCGGCTGTAATTATCTTCCACCCAGGTGTATGTGGGGGCATACTCTGTCTCCCTCAGATGCTGGGACAGATAGCAGTTGGAATAAACCAGCCAGCCTTTCTCCCCTTCCACTCTACCGGACCTGTTGCCCGACAGTTCCAGAATAGCCCCCTTTTTTGATGGGGCGTGGGAGAGGATGAAGGTCCATCCCGAGATTCTCCTCCCATTACCCAGGATTTCTTCAGCATCCTCCAGGTTCCTTGCCTGGCCGATGGCTCTGGAGGCTGAGGTAAGGATGTTTCTCCCCAGCAGGTTTATGTCCCTGGTGAAGTTGAGATGGAGACTCATGGTGAGGCCTTCTGCGTTGGTGGAGGAAACCCCTGGAATATAGACTCCATCTCCCGAGACGGTGATGGATGGGATTCCTTGGGAGGGTTTCAGGACAATAACCATTTGTTTATGGGACCACCGGGGTCCCCCAGTGAAGTCCAGGTTTCTGCCATGGTAGAGGCTCCCGTCTTGGGTGGCTTCTCCCCACGCTACGAAGGATGAACAGGCCACGGGTACCTGGGGGATGGCTGTTCCGGAAAGCCTGGTGAGAAGGGAGGCCAGTAAGTTGAAGGCATCGGCGGAGGAATAGGTGAGCCATAGGTTCAAGGAAGAGAGCCCTGAGCCATGGGCCATGCCCTTCAGGAACTCTCGGTCTCCCTTGTATGTACCCAGGGCTACGGGAAGGAGGAACAGGTATTTGATGGCCCAGCGGGAGGGAATTCGGAGGGGCTTGGGGTATCCCTGGAGGGCATGGTTGATGACCCGCCGATGGTTCCTTAGGTAGTATTCCAAGGGGCTCCCCTGGAGCCTTGCTTTCAAGGCTTGGCCAAAAAAGAGACCCATGGAATACCAGTCTCCTTCCAAATAGAAAACGGTAAACCCCTTTCCCTTGTGGATTTGGCATCCCATTTATTCTTTTACCCCCAACACCCTTAAGGCATTTCTCTTAAAGTCAAGTGATTCATGAATGTGTCCCTGTCCAGAGAACCGTCCTCCCTGATCATGGTGAAGTCCCGGGGACTGGCTTTCTGCCACCAATCTTTCACCCAGGGTTTCCAGTGGTTAAGGTTTCCCACATGGACGTGAACATCTATAGCCTTATACCCCATCTTTCCATCCTCCTTATTTTGCCCTATATAATAGGAGAAAAGGATAAAGTCCATGGATGGCCAGGGATTGCTTCTGTCAGGACAAATGGATTAAATCAACGTTGATGAAGAGGATCTGGGTTGTTATAGGACTGCTTTTTCTTTTTTCTCGCCCCCTGCTGGCTGGAGAGGTGGCAATCCAGGAGGCGAAGCTGGTGGGCATTGGGAGTGGCTATCCCCATCTCCAGGTGGAGCTTAAGGGGCTTTTTTTTCCTTCCATGAAGGAGGTGCTCATGGAAGGTATTCCCATAGCGGTTCATTGTGAGATTTCCATCAACAGGGACCGGGCGGTGCTCTGGGATT
>CAZBOO010000121.1:0-3900 GCA_964493535.1 uncultured Aquificales bacterium | reverse complement strand
CCCCCAGCCCCACCCCTATAGAAAGGAAGAAGATGCCCCTATACCCTGTGAGGAAACGAAGGGCCACAGAGGCAGGAGCCACCACCAGAGCCGTCACCAGGATTACCCCCACCAGCTTTATGGCCAGAACAACGGCCAGGGCCAAAATGACCAAAAGGGAGTAATAGAGAAAATCCACAGGGAGCCCCCGGGAATAAGCCAGCTCCTCGTTGAGGGCCATGAGGAGGAGGCCTTTCAAGAAGATCCCCACAAAGAGATAAGCCAAAAGGGTGACAACAGCGATGGCTATGAGATCCCCCTTGGTGAGGGTAAGGATATTGCCGAAGAGATAGCTGAAGGCGTCAGATGTGCAACCTTTAGACATGGAGAAGAGGACCACCCCCAATCCCATGGCACTGGAAAAGATGATACCAATGGCCACGTCCTCATGGAGCCCCCACTTGCGCTTCACCAAACCGATGGTGAGCCCCGCTCCCATGGCAAAGACAAGGGCCGGAATATCGGGGGGCACCCCCAAGAGAAAACCCAAGGCCACGCCCCCAAAGGCGGCGTGGGAAATACCCACCCCTAAGAAGGACCAGTTGTGGACCACTACAAAAAAGGAGAGAAGGGAAAGGAGGAGGGCCAAAAGAAGAGCAGCACCCAAAGAATATTGGACAAAAAGGGGCATCCATGTCACCTCTTCAAACCCCTCAGTACATGGCATCCCTCACACAGGGGATGATGGACAAAGACATCCACGGACTCACCGTAGAGATTCTCCAAGAGATGACAATCCAAGGCCCCCCAGGGATCCCCGGCGTAATGAAGGGTGACATTGAGGCAGGCTATATGATCCACAAAGTGGGAGACGACCCCCACGTCGTGGGTCACCATAAGAACAGTGAAACCCAGCCTCTCTTTAAGTCCCTTCATCACTTGATAGAACCCCTCCTGGGCCACCATATCCACCCCCGTATTGGGTTCATCCAAAAGGAGGACCTGGGGTTTGGAGACTAAGACCATGGCTACGAGTACCCTCTGTTGTTCCCCCCCAGAGAGACATGGAAAAGGATCATGGGCCTTTTTCTCCATATCCACCATCTCTAAGGCCTCCATAGCATCATTTCGCTGCCGGGCACCGAAAGACCTGAAGAAATTGGAGCGGTTGCATTCTCCCAACATGACCACCTCTAAAGCTGAAAGTGGAAAGATCCGGGCATCCATCCTCTGGGGAAGATATCCCACCAGCCCTTTCCTCACCGCCGTCTTAGGAGAATATCCCATGATGAAAACGCTCCCCTCTTTGGGCCGAAGGATACCCAGAACCGTTCTCAAAAGAGTGGTTTTGCCACCACCATTGGGACCTATGATCCCCCAAAACTCCCCCTTTCCCACCTGGAGGGTAACCTTATCCAAGATGGTTTTCCCATCAAAAACCACCCTAATTCCTTCCAGACTAACGGCGGGTACAGCCATGATAAATCCTCCTCGCATTGTGAAGCAGAAGGGGGACCAAGTCCCTCTTTTCAGGATCCCTGGGATCTCCCAAGGGATCAAGGGTGACCAAAACACCCCCGCTATCCCTGGCCAAAACCTCCATGGCCCGAGGGTTTCCCCCCTTATCAGCAAAGAGGAGAACGGGGGCATACTCCTTGATCATCTTCAAAAGGAACATAAACCTCCGGGGACCGGGTTCCTTACCGGGCACCTCCTCCACCACCCCTAAAGAGGTAAGGCCAAAGCGCTGGCAGAAGTAGCGCCAGGCCCCATGCTGAGCCACGTAATAACGACAGGGCATAGAAGCCAAGAGGACCCTTATCTTGGCGGTAACCCGCTCCAACTCCAGCTGGAACCGCCTGCCCCTCTCCCTGTAGTAACCAGTTCCTGGAGGATCCAACTGGGAGAGAAGACTGACCAGCTCAGGAACTCTCTTTTTCACCATAAAGGGATCGAGCCACACATGGGGATTTCCCTCCTCCAAATCCAAGCCCCGGCACAAAACAAGAACTCTCTTCCCTTCACCCGTCAGGGCTTTATCCAGCCAATCATCCAGATAGGCCCCTACCTTGACCAGAAGAGAGGCCCTATGAATGGCTTCCATATGAGAGGGTCTCAGCTCAAACCCGTGGGGCGAGACCCCTGGAGGAACCAGGGTTGCCACCTCCACCCTATCCCCTCCTACAGCCCTAACTATGGCAGTTAGAGGATAGATGGTAGCCACCACGTGGAGGGAACCCGCCCAGAGAACACCGGGCAACACAAGCATCACAAGAAAAACAAAAACTTTCTTCACAACTACCCCTCCCCTTGGACAGACCGGGCCTTTTAGATATAAGTTTAGAAGGATTCATTCAAGCATCAACTTTAAGGGAGGGACTTTGAAGGAAATTTTGGATTACTTCAAAGACGATCTTGCAGCGGCCGAGGAGATCATCAACAACAACATCCATTCTACCATCAAGGTGATTCCCGAACTCTCCCAGTACATCCTTGAGAGCGGAGGCAAGAGGTTCCGACCCCTCATAGTCATCGCTTCAGCCGCCCTTTGCGGTTATTGGGGAGAAAAGGCCCACATAGCAGCCTGCGTGGCGGAGTACATCCACACAGCCACCCTGTTACATGACGACGTGGTTGACGAATCGGACACCCGAAGGGGCAAGACATCAGCCAACAACATCTGGGGTAACGAGGCATCCGTCCTTGTGGGAGATTTCCTTTTGGCCCAGGCCTTCTCCATGATGGTATATCACCTTCCCCCCCCACCCCTGAGGGTTATGGCCCAGGCATGCATGCATCTGGCCGAGGGAGAAATCCTCCAGCTCTTGAACAGCTTCAACATAAACACAACGATAGATAACTACTACCGCATCATCTTTGGAAAGACTGCCGCCCTCATCTCTGCCTGTTGCGAGGTGGGGGCCATCCTCTCCGAGGCCCGGGACGAGGAAAGGGAAGCCCTTAAAACCTTTGGGCAGGAGCTGGGCTACACCTTCCAGATTGTAGACGACTGCTTGGATGTGACAGGGGATCCTAAGAAAACGGGAAAACCCTCAGGCAACGACCCGAAGGAAGGTAAACTCACCCTGCCCCTTCTTCTGACTTTAGAAAAGGCCAGCAAGGAGGAGAAAAGGGCCATCCAGGAAGCCGTTCTGGCTGACGAGATCACCCCACAGCTCTTCCAGAGAGTAAAGACCATTATAATGAACTACGGGGGCATAGAGGCAGCCAGGGAAAAGGCCCGGGAACACGCCCTCCGAGCCGTGGAGCAACTGGAAATCTTTGACGAAAGCCTTGAAAAGCATTATCTTACAAAAGTAGCCCTTTTAAGTGCAAAGAGAGAGGTGTGATGGGGAAAGAGCATCCCTTGGCGGCCTTGGCCAGAAGAACCATTGAAGAGTATGTGAAAAACGGAAGGGCGATAGGTCCCCCACCTCCCAAAGAGATGATCCCTGAAATGAAAAAAAAGGCAGGGGTTTTCGTATCCCTGAAAAAGAAAGGGCAGCTCAGGGGCTGCATTGGCACCTTCCTGGCCGGCACGGAGAACGTGGCCCAGGAAACCATCAAGAACGCCATAGCCGCCTCCACCCAAGATCCCAGGTTTCCCCCAGTGGGGCCCAAGGAACTAAAGGATCTAGACATATCTGTAGATGTTCTTTCCGAGCCTGAACCCGTGGAGTCCCAGGAAGGGTTGGACCCCAAAACCTACGGCGTAATCGTGGAGTCAGGCTGGAAGAGGGGACTCCTCCTCCCTGATCTGGAGGGGGTGGATACTGTAAGTCAGCAGCTCTCCATTGCCATGGCCAAGGCAGGGATCCATCCTGGAGAACCCATCAAGGTTTACAGATTCAAAGTGGATCGCTACCAATGAAAAAGGAAGCCCTCTACTGGCAACCCCTTGAAGAGGAAAAGGTCAAGTGT
>CAZBOO010000120.1:536-4058 GCA_964493535.1 uncultured Aquificales bacterium | reverse complement strand
GTATGTGTACCTTATTAAAAGAGACCCCATCACCCCCTTTGCCCCCATGAGGGAGATCTACCCGGAGAGGCGAAAGGGAGAAGCCTTTGTCCTTCCATCCGAAATCACGGGCCGTCTTGATCTTTTGGAAAGAGAGGATCTGGTGGATATTTGGGAAGAGAAGGAACTCCTCTGTTACAAGGTAAAAGGAGACTAAATGAACAGATTCCTTCCTCTCATTGTCGTAATTTTACTGTTCCCCGGATACCTTGGGGCAAGAGAGATACCCCAAAAAGAGACTTTTACCTACCGCATCACGTGGAACAGGATGATGCCTGTGGGAGAGGCCAGCCTCACCATGCACAGGGAGGAGGAAGTCCTGGCCATGGAAATCAAGGCAAAGACCATAGCCCCCGTTGATACCTTCTTCTCCGTACGGGATCGGTTCTTCGCCAGTGCCCCTAAGGACCTGTCAGCCTTTCTCCACTATGAGAAGAAGCTCCGAGAAGGGAAGTATCGCCGACACGACGTCATCACCTACAACCCATCCACAGGTCTTATCACCTACACCAAAAACGGGAAGAAAAAAGCCCAATGGACCCATCTGCCTCCCCTTTATGACCCCTTCTCCATCCTCTTCGCCTATCGCTTCCTGTGCCCCTTGGAGAAAACCTGCCACCTCACCGCCACTGATGGTAAGCACCTGGAAGTGATGGCAGTGGTTCCCATAAAAGAGGAAGAGGTGAAAGTAGCCGGCAAGACCTTCTTAACTGAGAAGGTAGAGCCCCGTTGGAAACGCATGAAGGGGATCTTCAAAAAAAAGGAAAAGGGCCACATTTACATATGGTTCACCAAAGACCAGCGGCGGATACCTGTAAAAGTGGAAGCAGACATATTCCTGGGTAAGATGGAAGGCACCCTGAAAGGCTGGAAGATAAAAGAAGGCACGACCGAAAAGAAAAGGGTGGGGGAGGCCCCTTAGACCTCCCCGTCTTCCTCCTCATCCTTCATGAGCTTGTATTCGATTGAATCCACCAATGCTTGCCAGGAAGCCTCTATAACGTTCTCATGAAGCCCCACTGTACCCCAACGGCGCTTGCCGTCAGTGGATTCGATGATGACCCTCACCTTGGCCGCCGTACCCGCGGTTTCATCCAGGATACGGACCTTGTAATCTGTAAGCTGAACGGTGGCAAGGGTAGGATAAAACTCTTCTAAAGCCTTCCTCAAGGCTTTATCCAAGGCATTCACAGGGCCGTTGCCCTCGGCCGCCATGAGCTGATACCCTCCCCGAGGCACGCTCACCCTCACTGTCGCCTCGCTCACAGGCTCATCCTCCCTGCTCCTCTTCTCCACGATAACCCTGAACCCCCTGAGGGAAAAGTAAGGTTCAAATCTCTTCATGGCCTTTTTAATAAGGATCTCAAAGGAGGCCTCCGCACCCTCAAACTGGTACCCCTGATGCTCCAAAACCTTTAGATCCTCCAGGACATCCCGGACCACGGTGTCCTTGGAATCCAAGTCCAAGCCAAACTCCTGGGCCTTGTAAACCACGCTGCTTCTTCCAGAGAGGTCAGAAACCAGAACCCTCTGGCGGTTTCCCACCAGCTCCGGCCTTATATGCTCATAGGTCTCGGGGTTCCTCATCACCGCTGAAACATGAACGCCACCCTTATGGGCAAAGGCACTCTTTCCCACGTAAGGCTGATGAGACCAGGGCTTGAGATTGGCCACCTCATAGACAAACCGAGAGATCCGAGTAAGGTTTTTCAGCTGATCCGGAGATATGCACTCCATGCCCATCTTAAGCTGGAGATTGGGGATAATAGAGCAGAGATTGGCATTGCCGCATCGCTCTCCAAAACCGTTTATGGTACCCTGAACATGCTCAGCTCCGCAAAAAACAGCCATAACGGTATTGGCTACCCCCGTCTCCGAATCATTGTGGGCGTGAATGCCCAGGGGGGCAGAAACCTCCTGCCTGACCTTAGTCACTATTTCCTGGACCTCAAAGGGCAAACAACCTCCGTTAGTGTCGCAAAGAACGATACAATCGGCCCCCGCCCCTTCCGCCTCCTTGATGGTCTTCATGGCATACTCTGGATTCCTCTTATAACCATCAAAGAAATGCTCAGCGTCATAGATCACCTCGGGCACATGCTTCTTGAGATAGGAAACCGAGTCGTAAATAATCCGCAGATTCTCTTCCAGACTGCATCTCAGCGCATCCGTGACATGAAGGTCCCAGGACTTACCAAAGATGGTGATCACGGGTACCCCTGCCTTAAGGAGCATCTTGATATTGGGATCATCCTGGGCATCAATGTCCGCCCTCCTGGTAGAACCAAAAGCGGCTATCTTGGCGTTTTTCAGGTTGAGCCTCTCGCTCAGCTCAAAAAACTCCATGTCCTTGGGATTGGAACCAGGCCATCCCCCCTCGATATAGCGGATGCCCATTTCATCGAGCTTCTCCGCTATCATAAGCTTGTCCATGCTGGAGAAGCTGACCTCCTCGGCCTGAGTGCCATCCCTCAAAGTGGTATCATAAAGCTTCACCTTATTTACTTTCTTCACTCTCCTCCCCCTGCTTAACAAAAGCATCATGGAGGGCCCTGACGGCCAGCTCCGTGTACTTACTCTCAATAATACAGCTCACCTTTATCTCGGAAGTAGAGATCATGAGAATATTGATCCCTTCATTCGCCAAGGTCTCGAACATCTTGGAAGCCGCTCCTGGATGGGAACGCATGCCCACTCCCACTATGGAGACCTTGGCAATATCGGCGTTGGTGGTAAAACCCCTGGCCCCTAAGGCCGGCACCACCTCCTTCGCCACCTCAATGGCCTTGGGCAAGTCCGTACGGGCTATAGTGAAAGAGATATCCGTTAAACCATCCTGGCTCACATTCTGGATAATCATGTCCACGTTTATGGAGGCATCAGCTATAGGTATAAAAAGAGCCTTGGCAATCCCCGGTCTATCAGGCACCCCCATCACCGTAATCTTTGCCTGGTTCTTGTCGTGGGTCACCCCCGAAACCAACACAGCTTCCATCTCCTGACTGAACGGCACCACCATGGTTCCCTCCTTTTCACCAAAGGTAGATCTCACATGTATGGGAATCCCATACTTCATCCCTATCTCCACGGATCGCACCTGAAGCACCTTGGCCCCAGCACTGGCCATCTCCATCATCTCTTCAAAACAGACGCGATCCAGCTTTTTGGCATGGGGCACGATCCTGGGGTCAGCGGTATAGACCCCCTCCACATCAGTGTAAATCTCGCATACGTCCGCATTAAGGGCTGCCGCCAAGGCAACAGCCGTGGTATCTGACCCCCCCCGGCCTAAGGTGGTCACATCGTGGGACAGCTCATCCACACCCTGGAAACCCGCCACCACCACGATTTCCCCATCCCTCAACGCCTCGTGGATTTTCTGGGCCTCTATCTTTTTTATCCGGGCCTTGGTGTGAACCCCATTGGTGATAAACCCCGCCGGCCTCCCGGTGAGGGCCCGGGAAGGGTACCCCCCAGTCTTAA
>CAZBOO010000120.1:0-526 GCA_964493535.1 uncultured Aquificales bacterium | reverse complement strand
CCCTCTCCCCAGAGGAGAGCAAAAGATCCATCTCCCTCTCATCGGGCATCTCGGATATCTGTTTAGCCAGATTTGTGAGCCTGTCTGTCTCCCCCGCCATAGCCGATATGACCACCACCACGTCATTCCCGGCTTCCTGGGTCTGGGCCACCCTCTTGGCCACGTTTTTTATCTTCTCCACCGTACCCACCGAAGTCCCGCCGTATTTCTGCACCACCAGTGCCATGGCCTCCCTCCTGGGGAAAAATCCCTCCTATACAATACTTGCCTGCCCCTCAAACACAAGGGACGGGTTTAAAGCTCGCACCCCTCATAGCAAATGATGAAAGGGGCTTCAATCTCTTTGTCGGGGATAAATTCCCTGAAATCCAAGGGATTCATATGACCCCAGGAAACTCAAAGAATTGGATGTACGCTGGAAAGCACTCCACGGGTCACCTCTCCCGTTTCTCCTTTCACATGTATCGGATGTTCCACATGACTGCCAAAGGATAATACCGAGTAACACTGTGATTTTACTTTAATT
>CAZBOO010000119.1:1369-4153 GCA_964493535.1 uncultured Aquificales bacterium | reverse complement strand
TAACTATGGAGGTGAGGATCATGAAAACGGGAGCAGTGGAGAGAAGGGGCACCACCAAGGAGAGGGGGTAACCCTTAACGGCCTTTATATAAAGGAGAGAGGCCACCAGATCCCCGGGGAGCCAAATAAGAACAGTCCACCAAAATGACAATGCCACGGAAGGTATTCCCCGAAAAACCAGAAAGGCCCCCAGCAGAGGAACAGCAAAGGCAAAACGGGCCCAAAGGGTGATGTACTCGTCCATCCCCCTTTCGTTCATGAGCTTCTTTGAAAAAAGATCGGCAGTAGCCCAGGAAAAGGCTGCAAGAAAGGCGTAGAAAAACCACATACCTGTTTTTCTTCAGGATGAGAGGTGGGTTAGGCAAGCAGGGTGAGTTAGGTAAGCAGGACCCTCCTTACTCACCCTCTTTTGCCCCCTCCTCTTCTGGTGCAGGCTGAGGCGTCTCCTCCACCTCCTCCACAGGAGTCAAGACTTCCCCCTCAGCAACATCAAGGGACTCCTCCTCCCCGGAGTGAGGTGGAGAGAGACGGGAAAGCCTCCCCTCCAGTTCCTCCATTTCCTTAAGTAATTCCTTGATTTTCTTATCCTTGGCTCGGATCTGACCCCTCAGCCTCAACTGTTCAGAGACGGCCAGCCCCCAGGCCACTATGACTCCCAAGAGGAGGGAGAGAAAAATGACCACAAAAAGGGGAATCTGGGGAGTACGGTAAAAATAGAAGCTCACTATCACCCCACCCATATTGGCAATGGCAAAAGCCACCAGCAAAAAGACGAGGATCATACCTATCAGTAATCTGAAAATAACCATTCTATCCTCCTGCAGCCTCTTGAAAGGCCTTCCTCAGTTTTCTATATGTCTTTTTAAGGTGTTCCGGCACCACCTTTACATTAGCCAATACAGGCATGAAATTGGTGTCGCCCCCCCAACGGGGAACCACGTGAAGATGAATATGGTCCTCCAAACCTGCCCCCGAAATCTTGCCCAGATTCATTCCCACATTGAAACCTTCAGGGTTCATCACCTCTTTAACTACCCCCAAGGAGAGATGTAGAAGCTCTATGATCTCTCCCCTCTCTTTAGAGGTCATATCCCCTATGGAGTCCACATGCCTCTTGGGGGCTATGAGGATATGGCCAGGGTTATAGGGAAATCTATTGAGGAGCACGAGTCCCAAATCCGACACATGTAGAACAAGGGCATCTTCCCTTTGGAGATCCTTCACAGCCTCACAAATAAAACACTTCCCCCTTTTTGGGGAAAGGATATACTCCATCCTCCACGGCGCCCACAGTGCCTTCACCAAATCCTCCCGGTCCTTTCTAACATTGCTTAGGTAAAGGTTCAATCACTTCAGAGAAGGACAAAAGCCTGGGCATTATCACCGACATCCAGAAGGGGTGCAGATGCCCCCAAAATCCATCTCCAGCTCACTGGAGCCATGCTTTTGAAGAGCGTGGGGAGCAGCCAACAAGGATCTTATGGCATCCAATCCCTGAACCATCTCCACTTTTCCTTCCCTTTGAACCATGAGGGCAGGCACCCCGTCCATTCCCACAGCCTCCAGCATAGCCTTATTGAAGGCCATGAGCCTGATTAAGGCATCCTTTTCCTCTTTGCTTAAAGAGGTAGGAAGGCTTTTCCCCTTCCCCTTCTCCACCTCTTCCAAGGCCTTCAATGGATCCACACCGCCTTTTATAAGGCCAAGGAGGGCCCAGGCCTCCTTGGCCTCCGAGTGGACCTGGACCTCCCTCAGTAAAAGACTCATATTCTCCCTTTCGGCCCAATCCCTCACTGTAGGAAGGACCTCGACACAGCCAGGGCACCCCACGCTGAAAAAGAAAAGGACCTGCCTCTCCCCTTTCCCCACGGTATAGTATCGATCCAGGATTTTCTTCTCCAAGGGCCCCATACACGGGTTGATCCTTCCCATTTGCCAGGCATAGACACCATGGAGACCCAGGAAAGCCATAAGCACCAAGGAAATGATAGACCAGGGGGAGACCCCGGTGAGGGAAAAGAGAAAGAGGAGAAAAATCAGCACCTCTACCGCCACACAGACTAAACACATCTCGCCCAGGACCCATCGTTGGAGATAAAGAAAGTATAAAGAAGCCCCCAAACCCAAGGAAGACCAGTAAAGAAGCCCCTTTCGCCATATCCCGCAGAGGATAAGGGCCACAAAAAAGAAGGCCGATCCCACAACCGAAAGGGATACCCCCAGTATGTGGGCATAAGGGGAACCCTGGGCCAACCTGCAACCTTGATAAGGACACAGCTCCCATCCCCGGCGGGAGGTGAAAAAGTCGGCCCCCATGAGGATAAGACCCAGGATAGAAATCAGTATGGCCCCTTTAGCCCCTTGCTTCTTACCCTTAGTTGCCGCCATCATCCCCTGATCCCCACTATGAGCTTAGAGTTACCCGTAGGGCTCTTCTCTTTCATTACGCCCTTGAAAAACCGAGAAAAGAGATTTAGCTCCCGGGCAATAAAGCGGCTGGAGTCCCAGGAACCCATGAACGCCAAACGCACCTTATACAAAAACCTCACCAGGGGCTGGGAGGGCTCCTCATGCTCCATCATCAAGAACCGCCCCTCCGGCTTAAGCACCCTTTTCACCTCGGCCAAGGCCCACATCTTCTCCCAATCCTTCAGTTCGTAGAAGGCATGGGAGCACAACACCACATGGAAGCTCCCCCCTTTGAAAGGGAGAAAAGGGGCGCCGGCCTCAATCCAATACAGGTTTTCCGTTCCATGGGCCTTCTCTTTAGCCTTCTTTAGCATA
>CAZBOO010000119.1:0-1359 GCA_964493535.1 uncultured Aquificales bacterium | reverse complement strand
AGCATACCCCGGGAAAAATCCAGACCCACCACCATACCATGGGCCCCCACCACCTGGTTGGCCTCTACTGCCACAGAACCCGTACCTGTACAGAGATCCAGGACCTTGGTACCCCCTGTAGCGCCCGACCTCTCCACAAGCCACGTCCTGAGCCTTCCCGCCTTATCGGCGGAGTGAAGGGCTATAATCCCATCGTATATCTTGGAAAAAAGATCATAGTATAAACGCCGGATCCGTCTCACGGCTCCTCCAATCCCCATCCCTTTAGCCCATCCAGACCAAGGGATCAACACTCAGGAGTTCCCCTATTTCTCCTTCCCTTCAAAATGATGCCTCTACCCTCCCTTTTCACCAGAGAAGATGAAGGTTCCCCAGATGAACATTCCTGAGCCCGGCATCCTGGGCAGCCTGAAGACACTCCATAGCCCACCAACGGGGGGTTGGGGGAAGATCGTCCATGAGGTACTGGGGATGGAAAGCCAGGAGGGAATAGGGGATATCCGGGCTGCAAGAGGCAATGAATCCCGCTATCTGTCCAACCTCCCGGGCATCCACGTAACCCGGAACCAGCAGAGTACTGGCCACCAACAGGGGAAGCTGGGGACGCTGGAAGATGAAGTGGGCCGCATAATGGAAATTGGAAAAGGTAGCCTGGTTATCCACACCGCAAAGGGCCTTATGGAGGTTGCCGTTCCAGGCCTTCAGGTCAAACTTGATGGTCCCTCCCGTGGCAAGGGAAAGCTGGATCATTTGCTCCAAAAGGGATCGGCTGAGACTGCCGTTGGTCTCCCAACAGATACGAAGGATCCTTCCCTGGGCCAACCTCAGGGCCTCATAGCTCACGGCCAAGGCGTGGAGAATCTGAGAGGAGGGATCACCTCCAAAAAAGCAGATGCAGGAAACATCCCCCTGGGCCTGGGCCGCCAATTCCCCGGCATCCACCAGATCCGCCGCCGCCCTAACCCTCATGTAGTGCCAGTTCTGGCAAAATAAACAGTGGAAGGTGCAGGAGCAGTAGAAAACCGCCAAATTCTTGTAACCATACTCTGCCTCAGGGGAGTAGCTGTAGCGGGGATACCCGGCAGAAGAGGAACCCGCACAAACCCAATGGGCCACACAGTTAGTGGGCAAAGGATCGTGATACCACTGGAGCTTCCCCCTTCCCCTGTCCCCCACCAGATGGACAAGCTTTCCTTCTCTATTGGCCTTGGTGCCGCAGAACCCCACCCCCCCTGAGGGAATGGAGCAGTTGTTGCCACAGTACCAACACTTCACCCCCTGGGGATCCCGGGGTATATCCCCGGGCAGATCGAAGCTCCTCCTCCCCTGGAGATGAACTGTGCGGGCCCTCTCCAGTGC
>CAZBOO010000118.1:0-4233 GCA_964493535.1 uncultured Aquificales bacterium | reverse complement strand
CCCAGGGGCTTCAGGGGTCCATTCCCACATGACCAACACCATGAATACCCCCATAGAGGCCTTGGAATACGCCTACCCCTTGAGGATTACCCGCTACTCCATCCGAAAGGGATCAGGGGGAAAGGGAAAGCAGCCAGGGGGGGATGGCCTCATACGAGAGATAGAGGCCTTAGGTGAGGTAGAAGTAACCCTCCTCTCTGAAAGGAGAAGAATTCCTCCCTACGGCCTCATGGGAGGAAAGCCAGGTGCCTCAGGCCGCAACACCATCATAAGAGCCAACGACGACATAAAAGAGATGCCAAGTAAATTCCAGGCCAAACTCCAACAGGGTGACAGGTTACGCATAGAAACCCCCGGAGGTGGAGGCTGGGGCGAGCCCGAAGGGAGCACTTCCCCCTTGTAAAAGGTGGGGGTCATTGTGAAGATTATTAAAGGAGAATATGATCTTTGCAATACCTCCGAGTTATGATGAGTGACCTTCACAGCGGTTCCGTTACTCCTCTAAGAGGGCAGGGTGATGCTGAGCGTAGGGCACGCACAGGCAGGCGCAGACAGGCCCTTCGGACCTGTTGTTAAGATTGTTAAGGAAAAGCCTTCATTTCCCCCACTTGAGTTTGGTCCTCAAAACCTCAAAGTAGTTCCTGTAAGGGCTTTTAACGAGCTTTATGGTGTAGGGGGCTTTCCTGATTTCCACGGTGTCTCTCACCCTTAGAGCAAAACCTACCTGGCCATCCAAGGTCAGAAATACGTCCTCGTTCTCCGTAAGCAGGGTCACCGTCACCCTCCCTAAGGCATCAGGTATCACAAGGGGTCTCTGACCCAATGTGAAAGGACATATGGGATTCAAGATAACGGCTGGGAGGGAGGGATGAATAATGGGCCCTCCCGCTGCCAAAGAGTAGGCCGTAGACCCTGTAGGGGTAGAGATGATGAGGCCATCAGCCCTATAGGTGGTGAGGTAGTAGTCATCTATAAAGGTCTCCAGGTCTATTATCCTGGCCAGGGTGCCTTTATGGATCACCACGTCGTTTAAAACCCGATACCTGGCTATACGCTCTCCCTGACGATGGACGTGGGCCTCTAACATGGATCTTTCATCCAGAACGTAATCCCCCTCCAGCACCTTTTCCAAAACGGGATAGATCTCATCCAAGGTGACCTCTGTAAGAAAACCCAAAGCACCCAGGTTTACCGCCAACAAAGGCACCTCCTTCTCTCCTACCAGACGGGCAACAGAGAGGAGGGTACCGTCCCCTCCCAGAACCACCATGAGTTCCGTGAGACCGGGAATCTCTGACTTTTTGTAGGTAGACTCTAATCCTGCCAACACGGCTGTATCTTCATCAAGGACAACCTTATGTCCCCTTTCCGTAAGCCAGCCCCCCAGGCTTTTAACTACCTCATCAGCGGGTTTTCTGGGCTTGGCTACAATACCTATCTTCATGAACCCCCTCACTCTCTTGTCATAATGGCCCACACAGGCCTACCCTTTTTGCCTCCCTTGAGAAAGAGGTTGCTCAAAACCCTATAGAGGCTCTCCTTGTCCAGTTCTCTGGTAAGCTTGCCTCCTATGGCCACCGAAATGGTACCCCTCTCTTCTGAAACCACCACAACCACGGCGTCCGTCTCCTCGGAAAGGCCAAGAGCCGCTCTGTGTCTGGTACCTAGAACCTTGCTGATACGGGGATCCGTGGACAGGGGAAGGAGACAGGCGGCAGCCACTACCTTATCATAGCGGATAATAGCTGCTCCATCATGAAGGGGAGAGTAAGGGAGAAAGATGGAGATGAGCAATTCCTTGCTCACGTCAGCGTTCATCCTGATCCCCGAATCGATATAGCTCTTTAGCCCCATCTCCCTCTCTATTACTACAAGTCCCCCTATCTTCCTTGTAGCCAGGGTATGGGCTGCCTCTGCAATCTCTTTTAATACCAGTTCCTCTTTGATGGTGGCCCCCAGATAGAAAGGAGTAGTCCCCACTTGAGCCAAGGCCCTCCTCAGCTCTGGCTGGAAAAGGATGACCAGGATAAGCACCCCCATCTGCCAGAAATTGGAGAAAAGCCAGTTGAGGGTGTGGAGTTTGAGCCACTGGGATAGGATGGTGACCAGGATGATAACCACTACCCCTACCAACATCCTGAACGCCCTGGTGCCCTTGAGCATAAGAATAAAGTGATAGATAATAAAGGCCACCACAAAGATGTCCAGGACATCCTGCCAACGCATGGAAAAGAAAGACCTGGTGAGGTAGGGTAAAATATCCTTCATGCTGTCCCTCTCATGGCCCAGGCCAAATCCACCGCCCTCCTGACGGGTTGCACATCATGGACCCTCACCACCTGGGCCCCCTGAAATACGGCAATGGAAACGGCTGCTAAAGTGCCTTCCAACCTTTCCTCCACAGGCAAGTCCAACACAGTCCCTATGAAGGACTTACGGCTTGGCCCTACCATGATGGGACAGCCCAGATGGAGAAACCTATCTATATTCCTCAGTAGGGAAAGGTTATCCTCTAGCCTTTTACCAAAGCCTATCCCCGGATCCAGGATGATCCTCTCTTTGGAAATCCCGTGGGACTCCAGATACCTTAGCCTATCCTCAAAGAACCCCTCTACTTCCCCCATCACATTTTCATACCAGGGTCCCTCTTGCATGTCCCTGGGTGTACCCTTCATATGCATCACTACCACCCAAGGCTTGTACTGAGCCACTACATCAACCATATGGGGAGAAAAGCGCAAACCCGAAATGTCATTCACCATAATAGCCCCTGTCTCCAAAGCCCCTTTAGCCACAGGGGCCTTACAGGTATCTACAGAGATGGGAACCTCCAGCTCCCTTGACAGCGCTTCCACCACAGGCACCACCCGATCTACCTCCTCTTCCAAAGAAACAGGATGTGCACCAGGCCTGGTAGATTCTCCGCCCACATCTATAATATCCGCTCCCTGGGCCACCATCTCTCGGGCATACTCCAAGGCCCTCTCCCTCTCCATGTACCTCCCTCCATCAGAGAAGGAGTCGGGAGTCACGTTGAGGATGCCCATAACCAAAGGCCGTTTACCCAGTCCCTGCAACTGCCCCTGCATTCTCAAAGCGGGTGCTCCTCTTCAAATCGAACTGGGAGAGAATCTTCTCGAGCTCATCCGAAGAGAGCACCTCCTTTTCTAAAAGGGTCTTGGCCAGAGCCTCCAAGGCCTCCGGGTTATCAGTGAGCAGCTCTTTGGCCTCCTGATAGCACTCCCGAACAATCTTAGTCACCTCCCCGTCTATTTCTTCGGCTGTCCTTTCGCTGTACTCTTTATGAGCAGCCAACTCCTTGCCAAGAAAGACCAACTCATCCTTTTTCCCAAAGGTGAGGGGACCCAATCTATCGCTCATGCCAAATTGGCATACCATCTTCCTGGCGACCGCCGTGGCCCTCTCCAAATCGTTAGCCGCCCCTGTAGTCTGGTGATGAAGCACCACTTCCTCAGCAGCTCGACCTCCCAGAAGAACAGTAATATTCTTCATCAGTTGCTCTTTGGTATAGGTGTACCTGTCATCAGTAGGAAGCTGTTGGGTCAAGCCCAGGGCCAGTCCCCTGGGAATAATGGTCACCTTGTGCACAGGGTCGGTACCAGGAATAAGCTTGGCTACCAAGGCGTGGCCCGCTTCATGATAGGCGGTGTTCCTCTTCTCCTCGTCGCTGATGATCATGCTCTTTCTCTCCACCCCCATGAGGATCTTATCCTTAGCCTCCTCGAAGTCTTCCATTATGACTCCATCCCTTTCCTTCCGAGCTGCGAGGAGGGCTGCCTCGTTCACTAAGTTGGCCAGATCGGCCCCCGAAAACCCTGGAGTGGACTTAGCTATCACCGATAGATCCACATCATCGGCCAAGGGTTTTCCCTTGACATGAACCTTGAGAACCTCCTCCCTCCCCTTCACATCAGGTCTGGGGATCACCACCCGCCTGTCAAAACGCCCTGGTCTCAAAAGGGCAGGGTCCAGGATATCAGGCCTATTGGTGGCAGCCACCATGATGATACCTTCGCTGGTGTCCATACCATCCATCTCTACCAGAAGCTGATTCAGGGTCTGCTCCCTCTCATCATGGCCTCCCCCTAAGCCAGCTCCCCTGTGGCGTCCCACAGCATCGATTTCATCTACAAAGATGATGCAAGGAGCGTGACTTTTGGCCTGCTCAAAGAGATCCCGGACCCGGGCGGCACCCACCCCCACAACCATCTC
>CAZBOO010000117.1:0-4239 GCA_964493535.1 uncultured Aquificales bacterium | reverse complement strand
GTAGGTCTCTAAAATCAAGGCCAAATCCCGGGCCTTTTCAGGAGGTTCCACCCTATCTAAGGGGAAGAGGCCCTTTCCCCACGCCACTCCATCCCTGAGAAATCTACCCACCACCCGGGCAAAACCCCACCGATTTCCTATCTCGGCAAAATACTCCAATCTGTCAGCCACCCGCCTCACCACCTCTTCCACCACCGCCTGGGTTTCTATGGCGTTAAGGCAGGAGTAGGCATAGGATGTGCCTTCCAAAAGGGCCCCTACCAGGCTCTCCAAGGTGTGAATGGTATCTAAACCCAAGGGTTCTCCCCGGGAGAAAAGAAACCTTTTAACCTCTCCTACCCGATGGCTGGAAGGCAGAAGGAGAATAGGCTCTCCCCCTTCCCTGATCTCCCGGACGAATGCCTGAAGGATCCTTTTTGTCTTCCCTGTCCCAGCCGGACCCACCAGGACCTTCACCGCCACTGACCGACCCCTCCCTTTGGAGAAAGCATCAGGGCATCTCCAGCATCCGCTTCCCCACGTCCATGTAATGGGGATCCTCATCCATGAGTATCTCCAACTCCTGGCGGTATCGACGGCGTCTCCCCATCTTCTGATAGAGAAGGGCCCTGTGGTATCTAATAACCTTCAGAAGACCAGGGTCCCTGTCCTTCTTCCTCTTTAAGGCTTTGTTGTAAGCGACAAGGGCCAGGTAGGGAACCTCCAAAACCTCCAAGGAACGGGTCAGATAGAAGAGCAAAAGGGTATGGATGGGAGAAAGGTTCTCCACATCATGGAGGACCTCCACTACCTGGTCATATTCCCCTGAGCCAAAAATGAGTTCCACCAATTCCAAAAGGAGAAAAGGGTCTTCACTCCCCAATACCAATTCCTCCAAGAGTTCCGAAGAGGGTTCATAAGCCTCCATCTCCCGATAGAGATGGGCCAGAAGAAATCTTACACCCCCCTGGGAAAGGGTCACCCCAGCCCGGGCTCCAGGGAAAAAAGAGAAGGATAGATAGGGCATTATCCCCCCCTTGATACAAGAATCCCCCAAGGAACCCTCCTCCTCAACCAAGGCCATCTCCAAAAAGGGGATGGCAGCCCTCCTCTTCCCCTGGAGGAGCATGATGAAACCTGTCAAGGCCACCGCCTCGGGAGACTCATCTCCACCCTGGAGGTACACCAAGGCCTCCAAATACCTTCCCCCTTGGAAGGCCTTGAAGGCCTCGAAGAAAGCTGAGGTGGAAGATAAAACTCTGGTCTTTCCCCTTTCAGGGGAGGGTTTAAAGAAGGGCCTTATCAACCCCTTGGGAAGTCTGGCCTTCCCTACTCCAGGAATATGGATCTCCCTATCTTCCCCATACCAGTAAGGAGTAAGGTGCCTGCCTCTGCTTCCGGCCAACCCTCCCTGGAAATCCATCATCCCCAAGGACATAGTAAAGGGCTCCAAAGCATCGCCTCCAGATTCCCCTATGTAGGACAAGGTTTTTAAGTTTATACCACATAGGCCAAATCATATCCATGGAGCAGACAGTCAACGGTTTTTCCTCTTCCCTTCAGCTCAAAGGGGGGAGATGAAACCCCGGGTCTCCAAGTCCCTCAGGATCATCGTCTGTAACTCCTCCATCTCCTTTGCCTCCAATGGGGAATAATCCCGATAACCCAAGAGGTGAAGCACCCCGTGAATCACCAACAAAGCCAGCTCCCTTTCCAGGGTAAATCCATAGCAGGGGGCCTGCTCCTTGGCCCTCTCCACGGATATGATTATATCTCCCAAATACTCATCATCCCCCAGAAAAGCCAACACATCGGTACAGGTATCCTCTCCCCTGAACTTGTGATTATACCCTTTGATGGTGTCATTATCCACCAGGACCAGGGTCAGGGAGCGCTTCCTGGGGTCCTTACCCATGTATCCCAGGGTCTCCCGGGCCACCCTTCCCATGAGCCGTTTAGGAACCTTGATCTTTTGCTGGTCCAAGATGGAAACCCCCACCCCTCTCCTCCCTTTCAGGGTACTCCACCCTTTTATGGTAAATGGCCGTGAGAATCCGGCTGAAGACATCCATAATCCTATAGATATCCCTAAGGGTCAGTTCGCACTCTTCCAACTGACCATCTAAAAAGATACTAGTCACGATCTCCCTGACCAGATTCCTGATCCTCGAGGGGGAAGCTTCCTCCAAACTCCTGGCTGCCGCCTCCACAGAATCGGCCATCATCACTATGGCCGCTTCTTTGGTTCGGGGCTTGGGTCCAGGGTACCTGTAGTCTTCCTCTTCCACATCCCTGTTCTTACTGCCCTCCCTGGCCTTATGGTAGAAGTAATAGATGAGACTGGTGCCATGGTGCTGCTGGATGATATCCCTTATGGCCTCAGGCAGCTTGTACTCCCAAGCCAACTCCACCCCGTCCTTCACATGGGAGATAAGAACGAGACGACTCATGGAAGGGGCCAGTTTATCATGGCGGCTCACCCCTTCCGTGTTCTCGATAAAATATTCAGGGTTTTTTAGCTTCCCTATATCATGATAGTAAGCCCCTGCCTTGGCCAAAACAGGGTTGGCATCCACAGCCCGGGTTGCAGCCTCGGCCAAGGTGGCCACATCTACAGAATGGTTATAGGTGCCAGGGGCCTTTTCCAGAAGTTCCCGCATGAGGGGGTGGTCCAGGTTTATGAAAGAAAGAAGCTTTATGTCCGTCACTACCCCAAAGATCAACTCTGTCAGAGGAATAGCAGCCAGAACCAAGAAAAGAGAAAGAAGAGCGGATATGAGCAAAGCCACCCCCTCTAATATGAGAGAAAAACCCCAGGGATAACCCTTTATCAACAGAAAGGCCCCTTCCAAGATAATAGAAACCAAAAGGGCCATACCTATACCTATAACCACCGCCTTCTCTCCCTTGCCTTTCCTGATGGCATAAGCCCCTGCAGTGGAAACGGCCAAAAAGGTGACCGTAAGGAGAGGATCTAAACCGGATAGAAAAGCCATGCATCCCGTTAAAGCCAGGATCAATACCAAAGAAGGTAGAAAGTGAAACAAGAAGGCCATAAAAACCCCGGGAAAGGCCCAAGGAATGGCCTGCATGGTGTTGGCATCCCCCGTCCAAGAGAAGAGAAGGGGCATCCTATGGCTAATCATAAAGAAGAAGCGGACCATAACCATAAAGCCCACCAAGAGAGAAAGAAACAGACGATAAGAGACATAAGACTCGGCCCTTCCCTTATAAACCCTGAACCAACACAAAGTGGATATATATAGGAGAAGAAGGATTCCCCAAAAGTGGCCAAGGACAGGCAAGAGGAAATTGCTCTTCGCCTCGCCCTGGGCCGCCGCCAACAACAAGGCTGTTTTAGGAGTCACCTTCTTGCCTTTGCCAATAATCACCTCCCCTTTCCCCACTTTAATAAACACAGGCTTAACCTTCTCCTGGGCCTGCCTCAATCTCTCCTGGGTGACCTTTTGGTTGTAGAAAAAGTCAGGCTTTGCCAGACGGGAAAGGAGGATAATAACGGCTCTCCTTAAAGAACCCATCCTGTAAGGGAGCTTCTCCACCACCAAGCGCCTTATGAGAACTCTCACCTCGGAGAGGGAATAGATGCGCTCCACTCCCCGGCTGATAAACTCTTTGGAAAGCTGAACATCCCGAACCGCTAACCCTCCAACCAAGGCCTGGGGATCTATGGGGGTTCCAGGAGGCAAGATCCAGTACTCACCCAGCTTAAAAAGAAGAAAGGTAATGGCATCCTCCACCCAAGGGGTGTATTCGTACCGTCTAAATGTCCTTACCACATCCTCAGGCAAGTCCACTCCCAGCATCTCTTTGAACTGGCCCAGGTCCCGTTTCACGTCACTCTCTTCAAAGGAAACCCGTAGCTCGGAGAAAAGGGTGGCAATCTTATCCGATGTTTGGGAAATCCAGCGGGTATCCAGATCAAAGACAGGCTTCACCTTCTCCCGAACCCGTTTCAAGAAAAAGCTGGTAGCCCTTTTATCCACAACCTCGATATTGCCGAGGGCCCGCACCTCAACCTGGGCCACCTGACCCACCCTGTACTCAGGGATACCCGTAACCGGCCAGGGCAAAACCAGGAGCGTAACTGCCAGGGAAGCCAAAAGGAATAAGAGAAAATCAAGCTTAGAAGGAAAGACCTTAATTACCTTAAGCGGGCTCCAGGATCTCTCGGAAGTCCCCGTCTTTCTTGGAATGCCTTTCGTATTCTTCATAGGCCTTTATAATAGACTGGACCAGGGG
>CAZBOO010000116.1:0-4279 GCA_964493535.1 uncultured Aquificales bacterium | reverse complement strand
TCGTTATGCCAACGGGGCGCTTACTCTTGTGGAGAAATGAGTTTAGTTTTCGTTTTAGATAACCCCCTTCTCTCGGAGGCTTACATAGCCTCCTTCTCCCAAGATGATGTGATCCAGAAGCTCTACTTCCATGAGTCTGCAGGTCTCTTTGATCCTTTGGGTAATTTCCTGGTCCCCTGGGCTGGGAGTGGGATCCCCCGAAGGGTGATTATGGGCTAAGATGATACCCGCGGCGTTGCAAAGGATGGCGGGGCGTATCACCTCCCGGGGATGAAGGGGACTGGAGTTGAGACTACCTATGCTGATTACCTCTTCCCTGATGAGGCGGTTTTTCACATCCAAGTAAAGGGCTCGTACATGCTCTTTGGCCAGGAATGTCATGCTCTTAAGGTATTCATAAACCTGGGCCGGGGTCCTGAAGTATACCTCTTTGCCCTTCTGGAAGAGGCGCTTACCCAGCTCCAAGGTGGCTATGAACTGGCAGGAGTGGACTTCCCCCAGGTTGTAAAGGGTTTTCACTCGCTCCACGGTGAGGTCCTGCTCTAAAGCAGCAGGGTGGTACTGGTCTATAATGCGATGGGCTGTTTCCAAGACGCCTTCTCTCCTGGTGCCTCTGGAAAGAATAATGGCCATGAGTTCATAGTTTCTCAGAGTCGAGGGGCCGTAAGCTATGAGCTTTTCCCGGGGCTTCTCCTCGGCTCTGAGATCTTTGATTTTCAGGATGTAGTGGCTGTTCCTTTCCATGGTGTGGTATTATAAAGAGGCGGATAGGGTAATCCAAGTCAGGATCTAAAGGTTATTGCCTGTCTTGGTCCTGTACTGGAGGAAGAACCAGTTGGCTTCCGAAGGAGATGCTCCTTTTTTAACAAACTCCCCGGGCCGGAAGTGGCCGTATCCTGCCTGTAGTTCTTGATGTTGTCCAAGTTTCCACCCGGTCACCACGTCTATTTCGTGTCCCAAGAAAGAGGGGTTGAGGGACCACCCGTCCCTGCTCTGGGCCAGGCGGAAGTGATGATACCAGTCCATCTCTGTCCGAAATCTGCCCAAGAGAAACCCGTCTCTGGTTTTGCCGTAAGGTGGGTCCTCACCGTAGTACCTCTGAGCGAAGACTCAAATACCAGGCAAAAACCTTAAGAAGTGGTGAATACACTTAAATGGTTGGGTTTTAAAGGAGTTAGACAAATGGAAGATAAGAAATTCCTAACAATCCATTCCAGTGAAAATATCCACTTTATTCTTGGGAAAACATTTCCTGCACAAACCCTTTATGGCATCTTTCCCCTCTGTGTCTGCGGGGTCGGGAAAGCTGTGGTGGATGATCCTAATAAATCTAAAAATCAAGGTTTCTTGAATAGACCTTCAGGGAAGGATAAGGGTTTTGAAGAAAAGTTTCAACTCAATGTCTGCCCGGTTGTTGAGCGGGTATCTGCTCATTCGTTACTCTTAAGATGACTGCCTTCATAAAAGTAGTGAATCAGCCCTTGCATCGTGTTAAGGTTCCTTTGTCAGTTCTTGGAAGAGATAGAAGAGCCTGGGAGCCTTTTCAAGTACCTTTTCCCGGGTATGTTCAAGTGCTGAGGAAGTGGGTGTATCATGGGACCTGAACCATGCCTCAAAGGCCTGGGCGAATTGCTCCCGGGGGCTCAGGGAGGCGTATTTATCCAAGGACTCGCCACAGTCCAGGTATTCGGATATGTACAATCTTTTTTGGCCAAGGCGCCAGTCTAAGGCATGGCCCACCTCGTGGAGAAACATGTTGAAGGTGCCCTCCTCAATGCACACGTCCTTGGCGAACAGAATGATGGCGTTCAGCTCTTCATTGAAATGGGAGGTATGGCAGGAGGGCCTGCCGTCGGTGGTCCTGCGATTTCTGGAGATGGTGCCATCTACAGAGGCATCCGTTCGGAAACAGTAAACCCTTACCTCCCTCAGGATTTCCCTTATGGGAAAGGGGATACGCTTGATCTGGCTTTCTATCCATGTCTTGGCCTTGCTGTGGTAGCACTTGACCACTTTCATGATGCCTGATGGAGTGCCCCTGCCTGCTGAAAAACAAATAAAAGAGAGAATCCGCTTTGCTCGGCGGCTTTTTCAAGGACAGGGAGGGTGGCGTCTATTACCTCAGGGTCTATGCCATTACCGGGGATGATGGCGATGGCGTGGGCCGGTTTCTCACCTGTCATGGGGTTGGATGGGCTTTGGAAGCTCCTCAGCCTATGAGGTGTAAAAGAACGGCCAGTTTTTTAAAGCCCAGCAGGCCTACCTTGGTCTGGCCTATTATCTTTAGATAATGGGAAAAGTCCCTTAAGAAGTAGATGATGCTGGCCAATGCCCCTATAACAAAGACCAGGATAATGATGCCTCTCAGGGCGTGATGTTCTCCCAGGGTCTCGTAGGCCCTGACCCAATCGAACTGGTGGTCTTCTTCCACTTTTTTTAGAAGATCCATGCTGTTCCTCCCCCAAGCTGATCTTTTTCCTTATTAAGGGTTGAGAAAGTTGCTGTCAATCTCCATGTTGCCCAGGACCTCTTTCATAGATAGGGGAACTCCTGGTCCTTTGCCCTTTTGTTATAGGGACCGGACTGATAGAGTAAAATTTTGAAAGTTTTTATGGGGGGAGATGATGAAAGTACGAACTATTTTGTTGTTCATAGTGGTGCTGGTAGCAGCCTATATCGTGGGTGGTAATCTCTATATTAGGCATCAAGTGAAGGGGGTCTTTTACGCCCGCCTCTCCCAATTTGGGGCCAGGGCGAATGAGGCATTGGAGCCTGGCAAAGAGATGAAGATTACTGTGGGTGATGTCAAGCCTGCCTTCACCTTTTTGCCCCTTTTATCTCCATCCAACTCCTTTGTGCTCAAGGATGTTCATTGTGCTTTCCCCATAGGGGATCTTCTTGTCCATAGGTTGCTGGGTACGGCTTGGGTTAAGGGCGCCAGGGTACGATCCCTCAATGTGACCACCATAGAGAAGATTGATGTAAAAGGGAAGGCAGGAATCTTTGAGGCCCGGGCGGACAGGATATCTTTTTCTCCTGCCGTGGATGTGGCGTCTCTTTTGGGGGTGGGGGGACTTTCCGTGAAAGATGTGGACGGACGTTTGGAAAAGGCCAAATTGAGTTTTTCCAGTCCTAAGGGAGACGGAATTAACCTCTCTCTGAAAGAAATGACCTTCCATCAGAAGGCATCCTTAGCCCGGGAGGGGCAGAAGGTGGCCCTGGCCGACGTCCCTTTCCGGTCTCGCTATGCCATTAAAGACTTCCTTCTGGCCTATAAGCGCAAGAAGGCCTCTGTCACAAACAGGGGGGAGTTCCTTTTTGATGTTATCCAGATGGATACGGGCTTGAAAAGGGAAAAGGAGGGTTACGTCTTTTATGAAAATTGGGGGCTTCGTCTTGTCCAGTTGAAGGTTCAGCCCACGAAAGAAGGCATGGCTCCTGGGAAGCTTTTGCCGGTGAAGGGGGTCCTGAGCCTGAGACTCTCCCAGATCCCTGCTGATTTGGTCTCGGCCTTTTTAGATGCCATGGATGCTATCCAGAAAAGGGGGCTGTCGAAAGAGGAGAAGCTGGGTTTGATGCTGAGGTTTATCCAAAAGGCCATTTTTCAGCTTCAGGGTGGCCTCGTGGAGGGGAAGGTGGGGGTAGATTTCCCCAAGGATGCCAGACTCTTCCTTGCCATGGAGAAAACGCCTGTGGCCCAACTCTTAGCCAGGAAAGGGCTTCCCAAAATTCGGTTTGTGGTGGGTAATAGAGAGCAGCTTAAGGCATTGCTTACCGGAGCGGGTTTCCCTGGAGAGAAACTGGAGAAGGCCTTTGAGGGTATGGAGTGTCAGGGAAGGATGTGTGAAAAGTGGTTAACCTTGGCCCATCCTGCTCCTTCCCAATAGCATGGCTTAGGGGTGCTTGACATTGGTGCCCTTGAGGATTAGATAGAATTCCATCCGGTGCGGTGGGGCCGTAGTGCAGTTGGGAGCACACCTGAATGGCATTCAGGAGGTCACGGGTTCGACTCCCGTCGGCTCCACCAATTTTATTTAGGTAGAAAGCCCAAAGTTTTCCTCTAAGGTTATTTCCCTTTAAGCTTCACAATGGTGGCTCCGGCTCCTCCTTCCTTTTGGGGAGGCTCTTCATAGGAATCTACCGTGGGAGAGGTGCTAAGGGCTTCCCGGACGGCCTTTTTGAGGGTACCGGTACCCACGCCATGGACGATCCGCACTTCCCTTAAACCGGCCAGATAGGCTTCATCTAAGAACCTTTCCATTATGGGCAGGGCCTCCTC
>CAZBOO010000115.1:0-4284 GCA_964493535.1 uncultured Aquificales bacterium | reverse complement strand
CTGGCCCTCATCATAACCATCCCTTTTTCCTTGGGTATATCCCTTTTCCTGGCAGTGATGATCATGCCCTGCCCTACGCCACATCAGAGAGACGAAGCTACAAAAAGGAACCTGTGGACTTCAGGGGGATCGCCCAACAAGCCATAGAGTGGGCCAAAACCCCTGGCCCAAAAGAGGGGCTCCAGTTAGAAAGCTCCCTCCACAGGATCGTCCTCTTTAAGACCCAGAAGCTCCCTGGCGCTCCCTTTGTTCACAAATACCTCAAGCAGGTCCCAGCTGTTCCAGATGGCACCGGGTTGTCCAGGGGACACCTCACCGTAGTGGCTACACAGGGGTAGGCACTTCCCTCCGGCAACAACACCCCCAACCCTGTCCTCCCCCAGCATCTCCCTCTCTATGTTGGTCATCAGATTGCCGAATGGATCCACCCATAGAATTTTTCCCACCAGCCTTCCCCCTTCCCACCGGGGACGGGGGAGATCCAAAGTCACCGGGTTGTTTATAGCACGGCCCATCATGGGCAAGGGCACACCTTGGGCCAGCCAGGCCCCCAAGGGGGCAAACACATCCCTCCCGTGGAAGGTGGCACTCACCTGGGGTAGGGCAAATTCCCAGCGGGTGAAGGCGAAGACCTTCACCCGCTCTGTTCTTTTCAGGAGAAGAGTAAGAAGACCATTGTCAGGAGCAACAAAAAGGTGATCCCCCGCCTGGGCCATGAGCACCCTTCTTTCGCTGCCCACTCCGGGGTCCATCACCGCCACATGGACACTGCCAGAAGGGAAATAATCGAAGGAACGGTAAAGTGCATAGGCTCCCACCCTCACATTGCCCATAGGCACATGATGATAAAGATCCACCACCTTAGCATCAGGTGTAACGGAAAGAATCACCCCCTTCATGGTCCCGGGATAGGGAGAATCACCGAAATCCGTGAGAAGGGTGACCACAGCCATGTCAAGTCAGAACAGAGAGCCACTCCCCCAGGCGCCTCATGCCCTCCTCCAGGCGCTCTAAGGTATTGGCATAGGAAAAGCGCACGTACAAGTGGGTCTTGTTGTCTCCAAAGTCCACCCCCGGGGTAATGCCTATGTGGGCCTCTTCCAAGGCCCTTTTTGCAAAAGTGAAGGAGTCCCGGGTATATTTAGAGGCGTTGGCATAGACATAAAAAGCCCCCTGAGGCATCACCTTCACATCCAGACCTATGTCGTTGAGGGACCCAACAATAAAGTCCCGCCTCTTGCGGTAGATCTCCACCTTCTCCCGAAACTGGGCCAGGACCTCCTCCCGAAAACAGGCCAGAGCGGCGTACTGGGCCGATGCCGGGGGACAGATGAAGAGGTTCTGGGCAATGGACTGAACCAGGCGGACCATCCTTTTGGGCACCACCATCCAACCCAGGCGCCATCCTGTCATGAGAAAGAACTTGGAGAAGCCGTTGACCACTATGGCATCATCGGTGAACTCCAGGGCCGACGGAGCCGGTTCGTTATAGGTAATGCCATGGTAAATCTCATCGGAGATGACAGTTATTCCCTTTTTCAAGGCCTCCTCCACCAGTTCAGCCAACTCATCGCGGCTGTACACAGCCCCCGTGGGGTTGGAGGGGGAATTGATCACCAATAAATCGAGGCCTTTCAGCTGCTCAAGAGAAACTTTAAAGCCTCTTTCATCTTCCACAGGAAGAGAGCGGAAAACACCACCCAGGAAACGCACCATGTTCTTGTAACAGGGATAGCCGGGATCGGACAGGCCACAGACCTTATCCCCCTCGGTAAGGATGCGAACGGCCGCCAAAAGGGCAGGGGAAGATCCGGGGGTGAGAAAGATCCGCTCGGGCTCCACCTCCAAACCGTACCGATCCCCGTAATATCTGGAGATGGCCTCCCTTAGCTCGGGAACGCCCACACTTTGGGTATAGGCCGTACGTTTATCGAGAAGGGCTTTCACTCCCGCCTCTATCACTTCATCGGGGGTGGAAAAATCAGGCTCCCCCACCTCCATGTGGACCACATCTATCCCCTGGGCCTCCAGTTCCTTGGCCCGCTCCAGAATGTCCATGGCAATGAAAGAGGTGATCTCCATGGCTACTTCACGTCAACCTCCAGATGGTGCCCTTGGGCGCATCCTCCAAAAGGATGCCCTTGGCTTTCAGTTCATTCCGGATGGTATCGGCCCGGGCCCAGTCCTTCTGCTTCCTAGCCTCCTGGCGATCCTGGATGAGCCCCTCAATCTCCTCTAAGGGTAGGGGCAACTCCTCATTCCTGCCTGTAAGCCATTCTTGGGGAGCCATCTCCAGGATGCCGAAGACCCTCTTCACAGGCTCCACCAGATCCATGAAGGCACCGACCACCCTGGCCTTCTCCTCCTGGGATTCACAGCTCTCCTTCAGGAAGCGGTTTATCCCCCGGGCCCCCTCGAAGAGCTTCGCTAATGCCAAGGCCGAGTTGAAATCGTCATCCATGGCATTGTAGAAAGCCTCCCCCTTCTCTTTTAGTTTAGCCACCACCTCCATACTCTCACCACCGGTAGGCTTCCCCTCAGAAACCCCCACCTCCTCTACGGCTCCCAAGGTCCGGTAGAGACGATTCATGGCCTCCCGAGCCTCCTCCAGCCCCTTTCGAGAAAAGTCTATGGGGCTCCTATAGTGGGTAGACAGAAGAAAGAGCCTCAGCACCTCGGGATGGTACTCCTTCACCATGTCCTGAATGAGGAGAACATTGCCTAAGGACTTGGACATCTTCTCCCCCTCAACGCTCACAAACCCATTATGGATCCAATAAAGGCAGAAGGGTTTCCCCGTGTATGCCTCGGATTGGGCAATCTCGTTTTCGTGGTGGGGAAAGATGAGATCCAGACCCCCACCGTGGATGTCCAGGGTCTCTCCCAGGTACTTCATGGACATGACGGAACACTCGATGTGCCAACCTGGTCTCCCGGGACCCCAGGGGCTGTCCCACGCGGGCTCGCCGGGCTTGGAAGCCTTCCACAGGGCAAAGTCTAAGGGATTCCCCTTCTTATCGTCCACCTCAATCCTGGCCCCCGCCCGCATATCCTCTAAGCTCCGGCCCGAGAGCTTGCCGTACTCAGGGAAGCTCAGGACATCAAAATAGACATCCCCATCCACCACGTAGGCATGGCCCTTGTCCACCAGCCCCTGGACCAGCTCCATCATCTCCTTGATATGCTCCGTGGCCCTGGGCTCCACATCGGGCGGCTGGGCCTTCAAAGCATCCATATCCTCGTAAAAGGCCTGGATAAACTTCTCGGATATCTCCCGAAAGTCCATCCCCTCCCGATTGGCCCGGTTGATGATCTTGTCGTCTATGTCAGTAAAGTTACGCACATAAGTGGCATCGTAACCCCTGGCCTTCAGATATCGGTAGATCATGTCGAACACTAAGGCCGAGCGGGCATGACCGATGTGACAGTAGTCATAAACCGTCACACCGCACACATACATGCCCACCTTGCCCTCTCTCAGGGGAGAGAACTTCATCTTCTTCCTGCCCAGGGTGTTATAGACCTTCAGGAACATGCTCCCTTCCTCCTCCAGATTGGTTATCCAGTAACAATAAAGAGCCAAGTCCCAATTGACAAGGAGAAAGCCCACTACCTTTTCTACAAACTATCCCGCGGAAACATGAAACCTTATCATTACCCCAACGGGTATCTCACCTTACCCAGAGGATGGGATGGTACCTCCCTCGGACCTACACCGGCTTCAGTAGGCAAAGGTGAAATTCAAAAACTCCCCGGTATGAGGCTCCCAGACCACTCTTACCTCACCTACTATGGCCAGAGGAGGACCCTCATGACACCAGACAATGAGTTTGTCCAACGACTCCTTGGGACCTTCAGCCACAATCTCTACCCCACCATCTGAGAGGTTCTTCACCCATCCTGTCAATCTCAGCTTTCGGGCCTCCTCCACAGTGGTAGCCCTGTACCAGACCCCTTGAACCTTACCCGAAACCCATATATGAGCCCGTCTCATAACTTCCCTCCCCATGACCCATCTCTTCCTCCAGCATCACCTGGAGTGCATCCCACACCATCTCCCTGGGAATGGAAGCCACACACTCCTCCCTACACTTTCTCCTGTAGCACCCTTTCTGCGAGCAAGCCACCTCCAGAATCAGAGAGCGGTTGCCATAGGGGCCGTTCCTCCAAGCGTGGGAAGGCCCGTAAAGCCCAAGAGTAGGCGTGCACAAGCCAGTGGCAAGGGGTAAGGGACCCGCATTCCCCGTTATTTCTATCGAGGCCCCCTTCACTTTGTCCCCTCCT
>CAZBOO010000114.1:0-4303 GCA_964493535.1 uncultured Aquificales bacterium | reverse complement strand
GCCTTCCGCTGACAAGGGGCACATCCCCCGGGGCCACCAAAACCCAGGGAGCGGACAAGTGGGGCAAAACCACCCTTAAAGCATCTCCCGTCCCTCTCTGAGGCTCCTGGCGAACAAAAGAAAGTCCCAGGCCTCCCAATCTACCCTCCACCTCCCCTCCTCCATGACCAGTCACCATCCATATCCTTTCCGTCCTACCCCGAAGAGCCCTCACCACATAGACCACCATGGGGAGTCCAAGAATCTCGTGAAGGACCTTAGGGCGTTTAGATACCATCCTGGTTCCCTGGCCAGCGGCCAGCACTACCCCTTCTACCTTCATCCTAACCCCTCCAACCTCCTGTGGTCTCTACTCATAGCCCCTTGCCCTTCATTCTACAAGGCCCGCCCGGCCAAAGAAATTTTTCCGTTGAAAAGGGGAGGTCCAGGTGCTATAAAAAATCTGCGCCTTGTGCAAAGGGGCTGTGGAAAAACCTTTGGAAAACCGTGACCCGAGGGGTCTTTCTACTTTGAGGTGCTCTTGTGTTTTAAAGGAGTTAAAACATGCGTTCGCGGAAACCTTCCCCTGTGAATAACTGAGATGGATCAGGAACCAGAAGGAGATAAGACATTGGAAGACCTTTGGCAAAAGGTGTTGGATCACCTCAAAGAGGAGATCCCTGAAGAGAGCATCGAGACGTGGATCCGCCCTATAAAAGCCTCCTCTCAACAGCCTGGGGTCATCACCCTTCAAGTACCCAACAAATTCTACCAAGGGTGGATCACTGAAAATTACGAGGACATCATCAAAAATAAGCTGTGCCAGTTGTGGGACCAAGAAGTCCAACTCACCTACGCCGTAGAGGAAAAGGAAGAGCGCCACGAAACCTCAAAGGAGAAAACATCCCCCAAATTCCAAACGGCTCAGCTCAATCCCCGATACTCATTTCAAACATTTGTAGTGGGCGCGGGAAATCAGTTCGCCCATGCCGCATCCCTTGCTGTAGCCAATGAGTCTGGAAGGGTGTACAACCCCCTCTTCATCTATGGGGGCGTGGGCCTGGGAAAGACCCATCTCCTCCACGCCATTGGCCACAACATCTTAGAAAAGAACCCTCTTACCCGGGTAATTTACATCCCTGCAGAACAGTTTATGAACGAACTAATCGACAATATCCGGTTCGACAGAATGGCCTCTTTTAGAAAGAAGTTCAGGAAGGCCGACGTGCTCTTGGTAGACGATATCCAGTTTATCGCCGGGAAAGATCGCACCCAAGAGGAGTTCTTCCACACATTCAATGAGCTCCACAGAACAAGCAGCCAAATAATTATCTCCAGCGATCGCTTCCCAGGAGAGATGGAAAAGCTGGAGGAGAGGCTCAAGTCCCGCTTTCAGTGGGGCCTTATTGTAGACATCCAGCCCCCCGATTTAGAAACCCGCGTGGCCATCCTGATGAAGAAGGCGGAAATAGAAAGAATCCCTCTCCCTCATGAGGTAGCTTTCTTTGTTGCCAAAAGGGTGCGATCCAACGTCCGGGAATTAGAGGGATGCCTCATCCGCCTGGGAGCCCTATCTTCCATTGTAGGCAAGGCCATCACCCTGGACATGGCAAGAAAAACCTTAGAGGACCTCTTTCCCACATCAATGGAAGACATTACCGTTGAAAAGATTCAGAGAATCGTGTGTGCGCACTTCAAAGTAAAACTCTCTGATCTCAAATCAAAAAGGAGGAGCAGAAATATCGTCCTCCCCCGACAGGTAGCCATGTACTTAGCCAGAAAGTTTACCCAAAGCTCCCTCCCCGAGCTGGGAGAGTCCTTCGGAGGTAAGGACCACACCTCAGTCCTCCACTCCATAAAAAAGGTAGAAAGGGTGTTATCGTCTGATGAAGAACTCAGAAAAAATGTGAAAAAACTGGAGGAAATCATAGAAAAACACTAACCCACCCAGATTTTCCCTCTCTAATTTTCGCTATTTCCCAGACTTTTCCCCAGGAGAACCTTTTGAAGTACTTGGAAACAACCAGGATTTACATAGGAACCAAAACCCTCTACTATTACTAAAGAACGTCAAATGGGAGGTAACGATGACTTTTAGCACTGTGGAAAGAGATACCTTAATAGAACTCCTTCAGTTAGCTCAGGGTATAGTAGAAAGAAAGAGTCTCAATCCCATTCTATCAGCCGTAATTCTTTCTTCTACTCCTGAGGGGAACCTGGAGGTACAAGCGACCAATATGGAGGAGAGTCTCAGGGTCAAGACCAGAGATAAACTCGATGGGGATATAAAGGTGGCTATCCCCTTAGTCAGACTGGTTGACTTTATTAAGGAGTTGTCTCCTGGAGCTGTGAGTCTTGGTCTGTCTGAGGAGGGAGCCTTGCTGACTATTGGGCAGGAAAAGGCTTGGGCCCATCTACCTATCTTGTCTACAGAGGATTTTCCTGTTTTGCCTCCAACACCTGATATTACCTTTCCCATGAACAGGGAGGTTCTCCTTAGGGTTTTTTCCAAGGTATTCCTCTCCATAGCTACTGATTCAATATCCACGGCACTCAAGGGGCTCCTTGTGAAAAAGATTAATGGTGGGGTGGCATTTGTATCTACAGATGGGCATAGGCTTTCTCTTCTAAAAGTGGAACATTCTGAGATGCCCCAGGGGAGTTTGGAGCTTGTCGTTCCCAGAAAAGGGATTCAGGAGATGGGGCGTTTATTAGAGAGGAGTGCCGAGGAACAGCTCCAGTTAGGGGTAACCCAGAACCATCTGTATGCTGCTACGGAGAGGGGGGAAATCTTTATACGTCTTTTGGACGCCAAATATCCCAATTATCAGAAGGTTATTCCCCAGGAGTTCACTGCTAAGGTGGTTCTCTCAAAGGAGTATTTGCAAAAAGCGGTGAGGAGGGCCTCCCTTTTTTCTTCAGATAGGCTCAAGGGGGTGAGGATGGAGGTGGGGTCTCAGAGGGTGAGGATATCTTCCATGGCTGGAGTGGATGAGCCTTTTTCTGGTTCTGCTGTGGAGGAGATGGATGCGATAGAGTTCTCCGGTGAAGAGGTAAAACTGGGGCTCAATGCAAGGTACGTGGTGGAGGTCCTTTCTGTTTTGGATGGTGGAGAGGTGGTAATGGAGATGGGGAGCCGTCTTTGGCCTGTAAAGTTTACCTCCCAGGAGGCCCCGGATTATCTTCACATCGTGATGCCCCTTCAGTTGGAGGACGAACTCTGATGGGAAGCAAAGAGACAGCAATGGAAGGTGGCGCTCGGAGGTACGGTGCTGAGGCCATAAAGATTCTTGGAGGCTTGGAGGCTGTAAGGAAGCGGCCGGCCATGTACATAGGCTCGACCGGGCCCCGAGGCCTTCATCATCTGGTTTTTGAGGTGGTGGATAACGCTATAGACGAGGCCGTAGTGGGGTACTGCAATAGTATAGAAGTTGTCGTTCATATAGATAATAGCGTTACAGTTTCTGATGACGGAAGGGGAATACCGGTGGGGCCCCATCCCGAGACGGGAAGACCTGCCGTGGAGGTGGTTCTTACCACCCTCCATGCAGGGGGCAAGTTTGATGGCGCTATTTACAAGGTGTCGGGGGGTCTCCATGGGGTGGGGGTTTCTGTGGTGAATGCCCTCTCCCAATGGTTGGAGGCGGAGGTGCGCAGGGAGGGCAAGGTTTACTATCAGAGATACGAAAAGGGTGTCCCTTCCACGGAGCTGGAGGTGATCGGCAGAACCAAGAGGAGGGGGACCAAGGTCTCCTTTTACCCTGACGAGGAGATATTTGATGAGGTCCGCTTCAGCTATGATCTCTTGGCCAGCAGGCTTAGGGAGCTTGCTTTCCTCAACAAAGGAGTGAGGCTGAATCTCAAGGATGAGCGGGGGGAGAAGGAGGAGGAGTTCTGCTATGAGGGGGGGGTGGTCTCCTTTATTCAATATCTTAATGAGGGGAAGTCACCCCTTTATAACAAGATATTTTACATGGATAAGAAGGTGGGAAGCGTTATTGTAGAGGTGGCCTTTCAGCACAATACGGGATACCAGGAGATTATCTATTCCTTTGCCAACAACATCAGGACGGTGGAGGGTGGGACTCACCTTTCAGGGTTCAGATCCGGAGTCACCAGGGCCATAAATCAGTTCGCCCAGGGCCATAACCTTCTGAAAGGGGTTCGGGGACCCCTCAGTGGGGACGACTTGAGGGAGGGGCTTACAGCGGTGGTCAGTGTGAAGATCCCGGACCCCCAGTTTGAGGGCCAGACTAAGACCAAGCTGGGTAACAGTGAGGTGAAGGGGTTGGTGGAGAGCACCCTTTTTCAGGAACTTTCCGAC
>CAZBOO010000113.1:0-4315 GCA_964493535.1 uncultured Aquificales bacterium | reverse complement strand
CGGGCAGATCGAAGCTCCTCCTCCCCTGGAGATGAACTGTGCGGGCCCTCTCCAATGCCCCCTCCCTGCCCTCCCTGATACAATCAAGGCAGTATCCCAACCTGGACGAGAGAAAGGGCACATCCCTACCACAACCACCACAGATCATGGCTCCTCCGTAAAAAGAAGGGGGATGAATTCCCCCTCCCACACAAACTGGAGGAGGAGCGTCACATCCTCCCTCTCCGTTAGGGTCCCCTCTAAAAAGTAATGGGCCAACTGGGTTAAATGGGCTTCACTGGAGGGCCTTACCGGCCACATCTCCCCTCTCTGCCCATCGCAGGCCAGGGCATACCAACTGTCACCAAAAACCAAGACCACCACATCCCTCTTGGGTCCCCCCAAGGCCGAAATGATGAAACCCGTATCCCAAAAGGCCCCAATGTAATAGTCGCCAGGGAGGTTCATCCTTGTCAGGGCAGGTACTTACCCACCAAGGGCTTAAGCCTGTCATAGGTCTCTTGGAGTATGGCCTGAGGCTGGGTGAAGATGGCATTCTCCAAGGCCCGTGAACAAGGACAGTTTCTCTCCACAGGCAACCGGACCACCACCCTTTTCACAATCTCCTTGGCCTTCTCCACGTTTTTGTAGAGGGTCTGAACCACCATGTCCACATTCACATCCTCCTGAACTTGGTGCCAGCAGTCGTAATCCGTAGACATGGCAAGAGTACCGTAGCAGATCTCCGCCTCCCGGGCCAGCTTGGCCTCAGGCATATTGGTCATGCCTATCACTGCCACCCCCCAACTCCGATAAAGGTAGGATTCGGCCCTGGTGGAAAACTGGGGACCCTCCATGCACAAATAGGTTCCCCCCTCATGGACGGTAGCCCCCGTCCCCAGGGTCTCTTGGACCAAGATACCACTCAAAATTGGGCATACTGGATCAGCCATTGAAACATGGGCCACTATCCCCTGGCCAAAGAAGGTAGAGGCCCTCCCCCGGGTCCTGTCAATAAACTGATGGGGCACTACCACATGGCCAGGCTCTATTTCCTCCTTCATGGAACCCACGGCACTGATAGAAACAATCCACTGGACCCCCAAAAGCTTCATGCCGAAAATATTGGCCCTGTAATTTACCTCGGAAGGCATGTACCGATGCTCCCTGTCATGGCGGGCCAGGAAAGCCACCACCTTGCCCTCCAACCTACCCAAGACAAACCTGTCCGAGGGCTTTCCAAAGGGGGTCTCCAGATCCAGCTCCTCTAAAACCTTCAGCCCTTCCATCTCGTAGAGACCACTTCCCCCAATCACACCCACCAAAGGTTTCTCTATAGCCATGGCTCCTCAGGCCCCTATCTCAACCAGACTGCCCACACAGTTGACGGCAAAATGATCTCCCAGGACCTCCGCCAGGCGCCGGGTGGCCCTGAAACCCGTGCAGTGACAGGGTACCACCAACTCCACCCCCATCTCCTCGAAGGCATCCACAGTGGCATCTATCACATCCTGATCCACCACCCCCAAGTGGAATCCTCCGATAACGACAAAGACCTTCTCCTTACCCAACTCCCGGGCCTGTTTCACCATATTGATAATACCGGGATGGGAGCAGCCCGCAACCACCACCGATCCCCTCCCTTTCACCTTCATCACCAGGGTCTGCTCATCGGCAAAGGTGTCAAGTTCTTCCTTCCCATCCTTTAAAACTCGAGCGGCAGGCCAGGGCTTCTCAAAGGGGACAACCCGAGGCACCTCACCAGTCAGGAGGAAATAATGATTTACCACGGTAGGCTCCCTATTGGTAATAAACCTGGCCCCCAAGGCCTCCAACTCCTCCTTGGGAAACTGCCAGGGGCCTACCTTCCCCCTTGGGGTCACCACCAATTTCGGCAAAAAGGACCGGGCATGGGTATAAACATCAATGCCCCTTCCCCGGGCTTTGAGAAACCCCACCATTCCCCCAAAGTGGTCCACGTGACCGTGGGTGAGGAAGAATGCATCCACCGATCCGGGGGCTATGCCCAAGGCCTCCATGTTGTGGAGGAGCATCACATCCGAGTGGGAAGAGTCCACCAGGAGGTTGCAAGTACCCGCCTCTCCCTCCGCCTCTATGAAGAGGGAATACCCATGCCCCGCCATAAGGGGCTTCTTGGCCTGTCCAGGGGTAATGCGCTTCACCAAACCTGTGGATGGTTCAAAAACATCAATGTAATTGTCCACCAAGAGCCTTACTTTAACCCTCTGAGCCTCTTTCCAATCCACATCCCACCTCCTAAGAATAAATTGATCTCCTTCCCCCAAGCCTCCATATCTATTATCATTTATAAAAATGGGAGGAAACCCTTGGACTACCAAGTGGCCATTGTAGGGGCTGGTCCCGCAGGCACCTTTGCTGCCTTGGAGCTTTTGAAGAGGGGAATTAAGGACATCCTCATCATAGAGAAGGGCCCCCTTTTGGAAGAGAGACAATGCCCCATGAAGGAAAAAAAAGAGTGCCAAAAGTGTATACCCTGCCGCATCCTGTCAGGATGGGGAGGGGCGGGGGCCTTCTCCGACGGCAAACTTACCCTCTCTCCCAAGGTGGGAGGATTCTTGGGAGACATCATAGGGGAAAATAAGCTCCAAAACCTCATCCAGGAGGTAGACAGGGGTTTTCTGGCCTTTGGCGCTCCCGATGTGATTTATGGCACCAACGCTGAGGCCTTGGAGGAATTGGATGACCGCTGCGCTCGGGTGGGACTGCGCCTCATCCCCGTACCCATCAGACCCATGGGCACTGATCGGTGCAGGGAGGTGCTAAAGAACCTCTATCAACACCTTAAGGCCCGGGTGGATGTGATCTTCAACCAGGAGGTGGTTTCTCTAAGCCTCCAAGGAGAGATGAAGGAACTCACCACAAAGGAAGGAAAGAGCCACAGGGCTCGTTACTTGCTTCTAACTCCGGGGCGAGAGGGGAATCTCTGGCTTAAAGAACAGCTCTCCCCCTTAGGGGTAGACTTTCATACCAACCCCGTGGATGTAGGGGTAAGGGTGGAAGTCCCAGCCCAGGTCATGGAAGAGGTGACCTCCCTGACATATGAACTGAAAATTATTTACAATACCTCCACCTTCGATGACCAGGTCCGCACCTTTTGCATGTGCCCCCATGGAGAGGTAGTCATGGAAAACAGCGGGGGTACCTTCACCGTCAACGGCCACAGCTACATGGACTCCCACTCCCCCAATACCAACTTCGCTCTGCTGGTAAAGACCACCTTCACCCATCCTTTCCGGTCTCCCGTGGCCTACGGTGAGTATCTGGCCCGCTTAGCCAATCTCCTGACGGGCACTGTCATCGTCCAGAGACTGGGGGATCTGAAAAGGGGAAGGCGCTCCACTCAGGAACGAATAGACCGAGGTCTGGTGAAACCCACCCTTCCCCAGGCAGTGCCGGGGGACCTCAGCTTTGCCCTCCCTTACAGGTACCTGGTAGATGTGACCGAGATGCTGGAGGCCATGGATAAGGTGATGTTAGGTGTGAATTCCCGCCACACCCTCCTCTATGGCATAGAAGTGAAGTTCTACTCCCTGAGACCCATGATCACTTGGGAAATGGAAACCCCCATCTCCGGCATCTTTGTGGCCGGGGATGGGGCAGGTGTCAGCCGTGGGCTTGTCCAGGCTGCCGCTTCCGGCATCCTGGCAGCCCGAGCCATAACCCGTAGGCAGGGTCCTTAAGGCATCACTATTCTACCTCCACTTTGATTTCCTTGGGCTTGGCCTCCTCCACCTTGGGAAGGACAATCTCCAGAACCCCGTTCTTGAATTTGGCCTTCACCTGATCAGCCTTCACATCCACAGGCAACCTTACCACCCGGGAGAAAGCCCCGTACACCCTCTCAGCATAGTAGTAATTCTCATCCTTCACTTCCTCTTCCTTATCCCTCTCCCCCTTGATGACCAGGTCCCTGCCCTTGATCTGGATCTCTATGTCGTCCTTCTTCAAGCCGGGAACCTCAGCCTTTACCATAACATTGTCCTTGTCGTCATAGACATCCAAAGCGGGGAAGGTACTGAACTCTTCCTCTCTGATCCTGCCAAAAAGGGTGGGAAACCGGCCGCGGGTGAAGAAGTCCTCAAATATTTTGTCTATCTCCCTCCTAAACCTATCGAGTTCCCTCTCGGGAGCCCATCTCACCAGCGCCATAGCTATCACCTCCTCTTCCCTTTTTTGGACCCTGCCTCCGATAAAAAATTTGGGATCCACTTTCTAATTTGTCAAGAACAACATAAGGAAAAATGATCTTTACAACAAGTCCGAAGGGCCTGTCTGCGCCTGCCTGTGCGTGCCC
>CAZBOO010000112.1:560-4355 GCA_964493535.1 uncultured Aquificales bacterium | reverse complement strand
AGGGCACCCTTTTAATACCGAGGGCCTCTTTGAAATAATCGTCTTCCATCCTGTCTGTTAGGATTTTGTCCCGGATTCAGGCCATAATATACTTACCTCTTCAAAAGTTGTTAGCATGCCCGCCCTCAGAATTCAAACCTCGTCTCATTAGAGTCTCACTTCCTCTAAAAGTCTGGCGACTCTCTCTGCAGCTTCACCACTCCACCTCGCCCCTATTTCGGTCCGCCGGTTTATCTCCCCAAATTCCCTCTCTACGGCACCGGTGGCTACCATCACCAACGCCGGAGCAACCCCCTGTTCCTTCAGCCTGGTGACTATGAAGAGGTCACTCCCAGCATTCCTAAGGTAGGTGGCAGCCGAGTGAAGTCCCCTGGAGTCAAGCTCAGCAACGAGGTGCCCCACACCTGCCATTCCCCTGGCCGATGGTTTCCGAAGCTCCCGCCATACTGTTATTGCTGCCGCTTTAACACCAGTCTCCCGCTTTGCCCTCCTTGAGGTCTCGTGGTAAGAGACGGTCAGCGCCGAGAGTACCAGGCTCTGCACCATATCGAGTGTAAAAGCATCTTTGCCTTTTCCCTCTGCGTTCAAACCCCGGGCTTTCGGCACACCGGGGGCAAAGGATGATGCCCCTGGCATCCCTGTCTCTTTGCCAGGGTTTACCAAACCACTGCGCAAACTGCTCCGCCTGGAACCCTACGACCTTTTCACCTACCAGTTTGAGCACCTCTAGCTTAACTTCCTCCATAACCTCTCCGTATGATGGGAGTTTGACTACTACTCTTGTCTCCGGGGCAGCCATAGACACCTCCTCTGGTCTTTATTATTACAAAGCCTTATCGCCCCGAAGAAATGTCACTCCAATATTACACTTGTTACACTACCAAAACTCGGAGAGCAAATCACGCCGCATAAACAGCAAAAGGTTCATCACCTTCTTTCCTGATTTCCTTAATGCGATTCTCATCGTCCACCAAAACCACTGTAGGCGTCCAATTCTCGGCCTCTTCCTCCATAGCCTGGGCATAGGCAGCAATAATCACCTTGTCTCCCACAGCCACCTTACGGGCAGCAGCACCGTTTAGGCAGATAACCCCCGAATTGGAGGGTCCCTCGATCACGTAGGTATTGAACCTCTCTCCATTGGTAATATTCCAAATCTCCACCACCTCCCAAGGCAGAATGCCACTGGCCTTAAGAAGCTCGGCATCAATAGTGATGCTTCCCACATAGTCCAGATTGGCCTCTGTCACTGTAGCCCGATGGATCTTGGCAAAAAACATCCTGCGCACCATGTCTTTACCTCCTTAAAGGTGATCCACACCCAACTGGGTATTATCTATAAGTCTGGCCGTACCCACCTTTACTGCCAGGGCCACTAAGGCCCCCTCCTTCACCCCCTCCACAGGAAGAAAGGTATCTGGATCCACCACCTCCACATAGTCTATGACAGCCAGGGGTTCGGCCTGGACTACCTTTATCACCTCCTTTCTAAGAGTATCGGCATCCTTATCGCCCTGGGCAAAGTACTTCTGAGCCCTCTTGAGGGAACGATAGAGACACAAAGCCGCCTGGCGCTCTTGATGGTTGAGGTAGGCGTTTCTGGAACTCATGGCCAAACCATCGAACTCCCGAACGATGGGCATGGGCACAATTTCCAGGTCCATGTTAAGGTCTTCCACCATGCTCCTCAAAACCACATACTGCTGGAAGTCCTTTTTGCCGAAGTAAGCCCGATGGGGTAGCACTATGTTGAACAGCTTGCAGCACACCGTGGTCACGCCCCGAAAGTGGTCCAGTCTGGAGGCCCCGCACAGCCGGGTGGTGATATCCTCCACTTCCACATAGGTCCTGTAAGCAGGAGGATACACATCCCGGGCCTCAGGAACAAAGACCACCTCTACCCCTATAGGCTCCAGAAGGGACATGTCCCTCTCTAAATCCCTGGGGTATCGCTCAAAGTCCTCCCCAGGTCCAAACTGAGTAGGATTAACAAAGATGGAGACCACCACCACATCGTTCTCCTTCCGGGCCTGGCGCACCAAACTGAGGTGCCCCTCGTGGAGGTAGCCCATAGTGGGCACAAAACCTATAGCTTTCCCCTCCCCCCTCCACCGCCGGGACAGGTCCATCATCTGAGCCACCGTTTTCACCAGCTCCCCAGTATACCCCTCACTCATAGCTGTACTCAGCGGTAGGGAACTCACCCTCCCGAACCTCCTTCACAAACTCCTCCAAGGCCTTCATAGCCTCCTCTCTGAGATTGGCATAGCGCTTGACAAACTTGGGCTTAAAACCCTGGAAGATGCCCAAAAGGTCATGGAGCACCAATACCTGACCGTCGCAATGGGGGCCGGCACCAATGCCTATGGTGGGAACAGACACGTCCTCCGTCACCTCTTTACCCAACCAGGAAGGAATGGCCTCTAAGACTATAGAGAAACAGCCTGCTGCCTCCAGGTCCCTTGCCTCCACCTTGAGGCGCTCAGCTGTCTCCTCCTCCCTACCCTGGACCCGGTAGCCCCCCAACTTGTGGATGGACTGGGGAGTGAGCCCCAGATGGCCCATGACAGGAATACCCGCTCCCACTATCTTCTCAATGGTATCAAGAACAGGCTCTCCCCCCTCCAGCTTCACGGCGTGGGCCCCCGCCTCCTTCACCAATCGGCCGGCATTCTGCAATGCCTGCTCAGGACTTATCTGGTAAGTCATAAAGGGCATATCCGCCACCACCATGGCCCTCTTGGTACCCCGGGCCACAGCAGCAGTATGGCTCAGCATATCCTCCTGGGTCACCGGAAGGGTGGTCTCGTATCCCAACACTACCATCCCCAAAGAGTCTCCTACCAAGATGATGTCCACCCCCGCCTCATCCACCATTTGGGCAAAGGAAAAGTCATAGGCCGTGAGCATGGTGACGGGCTCACCCGAAGCCTTCATCTTCTTCAATTCTACCGTTGTGACCCGTGCCATGGGTACCTCCCCAATAAAAAAGGCCTTTCGGACCGAGTCCGAAAGGCCTACTATGCCCTATCTTTCCGTCTCGGTCCCATTCAAAGGATCCAAGCGGTTCCTCTATTTTAATAAAAGAGCTGCCCTTCTTGTGTCAAGACCCCTCTTTCAATACATCACCGGCAAGGCCGTTCCTTCTGTGAGCAATCACTTGTAATAATTGACACTAAGACGAGGAAACGCGAAAAAAGAAAAAATGAACGACCCTGCGGCAAGCCGCAGGGAATGATCAAGTTCAAATTTGGTGTTTACCTTGGTGTCTACACACCCCTCCTTAACGAAGGGAAAGCCCTGATCACAGACTCAGGGGCCTTGGACATGATTGTTCCCCGAACAATACATGGACAACTGGGCCGAAGCTGACTGGGGCACCCGGTCCCTCTCAATAGCTTCCCTCAAAAGTCGGGAAAGGATGACAAATTCCCTCTCCGTCAGCTTGGTACCATCCATTTGGGTCACATAAAAGGCATCCACTGCCCTGTTCCCCTCTGTGCTAACCCTGGCCATATGAATAGTTACACCCAGGGCGTAAAAGGTACGGGTGATGAGGTACAATAAACCCAGCTTGTCCTTAGTCTTCATCTCCACCACGGAATAAACATCGGAAATACTGTTGTCCAAGACCACCTTGGTTTTTACCGTGACGGTCTTCTCTTTCCTGGACAAATAGGACCCCCGGCCAGACCGAATAAGATCCTCCAAGTCAATTTTATCCCGGAAGACCAGTTCCATTTCCTCCTCCACTTTTTTCCAGAGTTTCTCATCAGTGACGGGAAGGAAATGGAT
>CAZBOO010000112.1:0-550 GCA_964493535.1 uncultured Aquificales bacterium | reverse complement strand
AATGGATATCGTTCACGTGCACAATCTCCAGAAAGTACCCGTCCTCCCTGGGATAGACCCAAGCAGAAAGAATGTTGAGCCTATGGGAAGAGATGACCCCCACCACCCTGGAAAAATCACCGGCATGCTCCTTCTTGACAATGGTCACCTCTGTATAACCCACATCGTGATTGTGGAACCACCACATGGCCATGCCTTTCCCCTGGGCCTCTTTCAAAAGGCGTAAGTGATGAACCATCTTCTCCCTCGGCACTTGGAGGAGGTATCTGTCAGGAAAGCCAAAAAGAAGGTCTTCTATCTCCTGGAGGGTAAACTCCCCCTTAAGATGTCGGTAAAGATCGCCCACCAGCATAAGGAAAGAAGTCCGGTCGAGTTCAAGAATAGAAGTGATCCCCTTCTCCATCACCTCCCTGGTCTTCAAATACAGATCCAGGAGAAGGGCACCCTTCCACTCCGTCCACACATCAGGCCCCACGGCCTTAAGATCCACATAGGTAAGGATATAGAGGAAATCCAGTCTCTCCAAATCCTTGCAGATATCGGCCAACTC
>CAZBOO010000111.1:0-4364 GCA_964493535.1 uncultured Aquificales bacterium | reverse complement strand
TAAATTTCTCCACAGCTTCGCCCAGTTCCGCAGATCTTATAGAGAGAAGGTTGTCCTTGTAGATGTCCATGTATCCTTCATGTCTAAAATCTATGAACATCCCACACTCTGGGCACCTTTCAGCTCTATAGGGTACCTGGACGTTGCAAAAGGGGCATGACTTTGAATCCTCCCCTATCCTTCCATGGAGGAAATCCCACAGATGCTGCCTCGAATCACCATCCAGCCCGGTGAATTTTACAGCTATTCCATTATCGTCTCTACGCAATACCCTTCCCCTAACCTTGAGAAAACCCGATGGAAGCTGCATCTCCAAATCCACATGGAAATCCTGGGGAAGATTCATCCCTGAGTCAACGAAGATGCCGAACAAGCCCACATCTCTGGTAAAAGCATCATAAGTGGCACCGCCAATATCCGTAGTGGAAAGCCTGACAGGCACATTGGCCGCACACCTTAAATCTAACCTGGCCATCTTTAACCTCCTCCTTATAACTTCATATTATTGTTTTATCGTTAATCACTCACGAAATTATCCCATTGGAAGGTTTATCTCTCAAAATGCCCTCAAGTTCCCCAAATGAGGCTTGGTTACGGAGGAGGAGCCCGAGCCATGACTATCACCTCCCCTCACTCCCCTGTAGCCACGTGGGTATCACCTACTAAAAGCACTACCAAGAACAGCATTATATAAAACAGGGGAATTAAAATCCCTTAATCGGGTTACTACTACAACTACAAATTTTAGACAAGGGAATGAGGGAAAAATCTCCCTTATTATTAGGTAAAATAGGCTAATATATGGAGAGACCAAGTTTTAGGTTATACGATACCCGCCTTCAGAAGATCGTGGAGATGGATAATGCCTGTGGGTTTTCCCTCTTCACTGGAAACCACCAGAGCGGTTATAGAATGTTTCTCCATCACCTGAAGGGCCCGGGCGGCTAAGGCATTGCCAGAAATGGTCTTGGGGTTTTTGGTCATCACCTGACCCGCCTCCAACTCAAAGAAGGATCTCCCGTAGCGTTCCAGGATCCTTCTCAAATCCCCATCTGTTATAACACCTTGGAGATGGCCCTGATCATCAACCACAGTGGTTATACCCAGGCGCTTGGAAGATATTTCCAAAATAATATCCTTCATAGTTATCTCTAAGGTAACTAAAGGCATCTCGTTACCCACGTGCATAAGGTCCTCCACCTTCAGAAGAAGCCTCTTCCCTACGGTGCCGCCGGGATGAAGAAGGGCAAAGTCCTCCTCAGAAAAGCCTTTCATCTCCAAAAGGGCTACGGCCAAAGCATCCCCCATAGCCAGGGCCGCTGTGGTGCTGGCCGTGGGAGCCATAGCCAAAGAGGAGGCCTCTTCCCTCACCGAAACGTCCAGGACCACATCACTCCTCTTAGCCAGGGTGGAACTTGGGTTTCCCGCCAAGGCAATAAGGGGAATGGCCAAACGCTTAATAACAGGCAACAGGGATAGGATCTCCACTGTCTCCCCACTATTAGAGATGGCCATAACCGCATCCCCCTTAACCACCATGCCCAGATCCCCATGGCTTCCCTCAGCAGGGTGAAGGAAAAAGGAAGGCGTCCCCGTACTGGCCATGGTGGCAGAGATCTTTCTCCCTATGATCCCCGACTTCCCTATCCCTGTGACCACCACCCTTCCTTTGCACCCATAGATAAGCTCCACAGCACGGACGAAGGAGCTATTGAGACGAGCCAAAAGGTCACCCACAGCCTTCTCCTCAACACTGATCACCCGTCGGGCCACCCCAAGGACATCATCTGGTTTCATACCCCTATAGCCTCCCTAATCTTAAGGATCCCTTCCAAAATACCAGGAAGGTGACCCAATGGTATCATATTAGGACCATCAGACAGGGCCTTAGATGGATCAGGATGAACCTCCATAAAAAGGGCGTGACAACCCACCGCCACTGCAGCCCGAGCCAGAGGTTCCACAAATTCCCTTTGTCCACCAGATACACTTCCTCCTCCGGGAAGCTGCACAGCATGAGTAGCATCGAAGACCACAGGATAGCCCAAGGAAGCCATCACGGAGATGGACCTGAAATCCACCACCAAATTGTTGTATCCGAAAAAGGTGCCCCTTTCAGTGATGAGTATCTTCCCGTTCCCCGTACTCTCAATCTTTTCCACCACATACTTCATATCCCAGGGGGCCATAAACTGACCCTTCTTGACGTTTACAGGTTTACCCGTCTCCGAGGCCTCCAGAAGCAGATCCGTCTGCCTGCAGAGAAAAGCAGGAATCTGAAGGGCATCCAACACCTTGGATGCCGCCTCAACCTCCGTCTCCTTGTGGACATCGGAGAGGACGGGGATCTCGTATTTCTCTTTCACCTTCTGCAGCATCTCCAATCCCATAAGGAGACCCGGTCCCCTGAAAGAGCGGAAGGATGTACGATTCGCCTTGTCGTAGGAGGCCTTGAAGATCACAGGAATGCCCAGGCTCTCCCTAACCTCCAAAAGGCCCTCGGCTACCTGATAAAGAACATCCCGACTCTCTATAACACAAGGGCCGGCTATAAGGGCCAAAGGTTGGCCAGGGCCTATGACAACCGTGCCCACTTTAACCCTTTTAACCATGATTCCTGCTCTCCCAGGATTTCTCCACCAATTTTCTGAAGAGGGGGTGGGGCCTTAAAGGAGTGGACTTAAATTCGGGATGGAACTGGACCCCCACAAACCAGGGGTAATCCTTTACTTCAACAATTTCCACCAGATCCCTCTTGGGATAAATGCCGGCAATTGTCATCCCCTTCTCTTTAAGAACATCTCTATAATCATTGTTGAACTCATACCGATGACGGTGGCGCTCCACGATCTCCTTTGTACCATAGGCCTCATAAGCCATGGTATCCTTCTTCAAAAGGCAGGGATAGGCCCCCAGTCTCATGGTTCCCCCTTTATCCACAATCCCTTCCTGCTCAGGGGAAAGATGGATAACAGGGTGAGGGATATCCATATTGAACTCCGTGCTCCCAGCCCCTTTTAATCTACAGACATTCCTGGCAAACTCCACCACGGCACACTGCATCCCCAGGCAGATACCTAAAAAGGGCATTCCCTCCTCACGGGCATAGGAGATAGCCCTGATCTTTCCCTCTATTCCTCGAGAGCCAAAGCCCCCGGGAACAATCATACCATCCAACCTCTTCAAAAGGTGGGTACCTTCCCTCTCAACATCCTCGGCATCCACCCAGCGGATGGTCACCTGCAACCTGTGATAAGCCCCTCCATGATGAAGGGCCTCTACCAAGCTCTTATAAGAATCCCTGAGGTTGGCGTACTTTCCCACAATGCCTATCTCTACCTCCCCTTGAGGTTCCTTCATCCTGGAAACCACCTGGTTCCAAAGGGCGAGATTCACCTTCTCCTCGGGAAGCTTAAGTTTCTCTACAACAATGTCCCCCAAGCCTTCCTTGTTGAATATAAGGGGAACCTCGTAAATCACATCTACATCCTTGGCAGTAATAACCGCTCTTTCCTCTACATTACAGAAAAGGGAAATCTTGGCCTTAATATCATGGGAAAGGAACCTGTTGGTCCTGCATAGGAGAACATCAGGTTGGATACCGATAGCCCTCAACTCCTTCACACTGTGCTGGGTAGGTTTAGTCTTCAGCTCACCAGCCGTCGCTATGTAGGGAACCAGGGTGAGATGGACATAAAGAACGTTCCCCTTCCCCTCCTCCAGGCCGAACTGCCTTATGGCCTCCAAGAAAGGTAGGCTCTCGATGTCTCCCACTGTGCCTCCCACCTCGACAATGACCACATCCACATCTTTGGCCACCTTACGGATGGAATCCTTAATCTCATTGGTAATATGGGGGATCACCTGAACCGTGCCTCCAAGGAACTCCCCCCTCCTCTCCTTGGTGATGACAGAGTAGTAGATACAACCCGTGGTCACATTGTTATCCTTGGTGAGCTTCACATGGGTGAACCTTTCATAGTGACCCAGATCCAGATCCGTCTCAGCTCCGTCCTCTGTCACGTAAACCTCTCCGTGTTGAAAGGGATTCATAGTACCTGGGTCCACATTTATGTAAGGGTCGAACTTCAGAAAAGTGACCCTAAACCCCCTGGCCTCCAAAAGGGCCCCAATAGATGCCGATGCTATACCCTTCCCCAGAGAGGAGAGCACCCCCCCCGTCACAAATATGTACTTGGTATTCACGCCCATTCCCACTTTATAATAGCCTTTACCCATGCAGTGCCAACACCCACACCTGTCCCCGGGCTTCTCTCATCCCTCTTTGGCCCATAAGCATACCCCAAATAAACACAAAAGGCCTTCCAGAAAAACCCGTTGGACCCACTCCATGCCAGGATTAC
>CAZBOO010000110.1:0-4406 GCA_964493535.1 uncultured Aquificales bacterium | reverse complement strand
CTTGTCCTCCTTTTTATGCCTGTCTACACCCTTTCAAAAACCCCGGCGGCCCCCATGCCTCCGCCGATGCACATACTCACCAGCCCGTACCGGGCCCCTCTTCTGACCATTTCATAGAGAATAGTTGTGGTGAGCTTGGCCCCTGTGCAGCCCAAGGGGTGACCCAGGGCAATGGCTCCCCCGTTGACATTGAGACGGTCCGTAAGCCCTTCCATTCCCAAAACCCGGATACAGACCAGGGACTGAGAAGCAAAGGCCTCGTTAAGCTCTATAAGGTCCATGTCCTCCAGTTTCAGGCCCGTCAATTTTAATACCTTGGGAACGGCCACCGTGGGCCCTATACCCATGACATCAGGATCCACTCCCCCCACGGCATAGCCCTTGAAGAGGCCCATGGGTTTGATCCCCAGCTCTGCCGCCTTCTTGTCGGACATGACCACCACAGCCGCGGCCCCATCGGACATCTGACTGGAGTTACCCGCCGTCACTGTCCCTCTGGGGGAAAAGGCAGGTCTCAGCTTGGCCAAGGTCTCCAAGGTGGTGTCGGGTCTCACACCCTCATCCACCTCAAAGACAAGTTCCTCAATCTTCTGGGAGCCATCGGGGCACTCCCGGCGCACCCAGGTCTTCAAGGAAACCACCTCGTCCTTGAAACGCCCCTCTCGAATGGCCGCCGCCGCCTTCTCATGACTGGCCACCGCGAAGGCATCCTGGTCTTCCCGGCTCACCTTCCACCTCTTGGCCACCTCTTCAGCAGTGAGGCCCATGGCCATGTAAAGCTGGGGGTAGGTCTCTATGACCTGAGGATGGGGAGCCTGCTTTAAACCGCCCATGGGGATCATGGACATGGACTCCGTGCCCCCAGCCACCACTATATCGGCAAATCCACACACCACCTTCTCACAGGCTATGGCTATGGCCTGCAAACCCGAAGAGCAGAAGCGGTTTACGGTCATGCCCGGCACCGAGCTGGGAAAACCCGCCCGAATCAGGGCCACCCTGGCCACATTCATGCCCTGCTCCCCCTCGGGGAAGGCGCACCCCAGAATCACATCGTCCACCTGACCAGGCTCTATCCCAGCTCTCTTCACCGCCTCGCCAATAGCCACCGCCGCCATCTCATCGGGGCGGGTGTCCTTCAAAGTCCCTCTGGGGGCTCTGCCCACCGCTGTTCTGGCCGCTGCCACAATGACTGCCTCTCTCATAATTCTCCTCCCTCTATCTCTACGCTCTCAGTTTCTAAGGGGCTTACCTGTGGTAAGCGTATACTGGATCCTCTCCTGGGTCTTGGGTTCACCACAAAGAGAAAGGAAGGCCTTCCTCTCCAGATCCAGGAACTCGTGCTCTTCCACCCAGGTACCTGCTGGCACATCGCCCCCGGAAAGGATCCGAGCAACGTGGCTACCTATCTTTGCATCATGCTCAGATATGAGACCCGCCACCTGCATGTTGTAAATGAGCATCTGCAGATAGGCGTAACCGTCCCTTCCCGGCACCCTGGTTCTGGCTGGCTGGGACGGTGTATAACCTGTCTTCACTAGGGCCAACACCGCCTCCTTGGCATCATGGATGAGGTAATCCTTGTTGATAGAGATGCCATTACAGGGTGTCAAAAACCCTATCTCCCGGGCCTCATGGGCGCTGGTGGCCACCCGGGCCATGCCTATGGTCTCAAAGGCCCTCCTCAAATAGGGGAAAGGATCTATCACCACATCCCTTGGCATATCCTGGGGAATATGGGAGAGATTGCGGATGGCCATCTCCTTGCTACCGCCTCCGGCAGGCACCAGACCAACGCTCACTTCCACCAGGCCTATATAAGTTTCCGCAGTGGCCCGGATCCGGTGACAGTGGAGACAAAACTCGCATCCCCCCCCCACGGTGATACCGTGAGGAGCAGCCACCACGGGTTTATCAAAGTATTTCAATGCCATGGTGGCCTTCTGGAAAGACCGGACCATCCAGTCTATGTCCTCCCATTCTTCGTTCTGGATAGCCATGAGAAGGAGGGCAATGTTGGCCCCGGCGGAGAAATGTTCCCCCTGATTGCCAATCACCAAGCCCACATAGTTCTTCCTTACCTCTTCCAGAGAGTCATGGACCATCTGGAGGATGCCAGGTCCAATGGCATTCATCTTAGTGTGAAACTCTAAACAAGCCACCCCGTCGCCCAGATCGATAAGGGAGGCCTCGGCATTTTCCATGATCACCTCCCCGGCCTTCTTTAGGTCGAGCAGAGTGATTACTCGGTGATTGGTCTCAATTTCCATGTAATCCTTGGCATAAAAATCGTAAAAATACCTCTTCACACCCTGATCGCTGATCTCCTCCTTGTAGAAAGAGCCAAAACCCTTCTCCACCATCTCCTGGATCTTGGCAGGTATCTCCCGGCCCCCCTCCTTCATCCGGACCAGGGATTTCTCCAAACCCACCAGGTCCCAAATCTCAAAAGGCCCCTTTTCCCAGTTGAAGCCCCACCTCATGCTCCGGTCTATATTCACCATGTCATCGGAAATCTCGGGGATACGGTTAGCCGAATAGATGAAGAGAGCAGCCAGGGTCTTCCAGGCAAACTGGCTCCCCTTATCCTTGCCAGAGATGAGGGCATTGAATCTGCGGCCCAATTCCTCCTCTTGCTTGGCCATCTCCAGGCCAGGGAAAGAGGCCTTCTGGGCAGGACGATACTCTAAGGTCCTGTAATCCAGGACCCAGCGCTCCCTCTTCCCCCCTTCTCCCTTCACCCTTTTGTAGAAACCCTGCTTGGTCTTATCCCCAAGCCACCCCTTTTTCACCATCTCCTCCAGCCAGCGGGGCGGCTTGAAGATCTCTCTCCATTCGTCGTCGGGGGCATTGTCATAAATATTTTTTGCCACGTGATAGAGGATGTCGATGCCCACCATATCCGCCAAACGGAAGGTGGCCATCTTGGGCCTGCCCATGGCCTTTCCCATAAGGGCATCCACCTCTTCAATGCTGAGACCCAACTCATCCATCACATTAAGGGTATACATCATGCCGAAAACCCCTATCCGGTTGGCTATGAAATTGGGGGTATCCTTGGCGTAAACGATACCCTTGCCCAACACATCCTCCCCGAAACGGGAGAGGAAATTCACCACAGAGGAATCGGTGTCTCTGGCAGGTACAATCTCCAACAGCTTCATATACCGGGGGGGATTGAAGAAATGGGCGCCCAAGAAGTGCCTCCTGAAATCCTCAGAGCGCCCATCGGCAATGGCATTAACGGAAATACCTGACGTATTTGTGGAAACGATGGATCCTGACTTCCGGAATTGATCCACCCTTTCAAAGAGCTGGCGCTTGATGTCTAAGTGCTCCACCACCGCTTCAATGATCCAGTCCACACCAGCCAGCCTTTCCATGTCGTCTTCCAAGTTGCCCACCTCCACCAACCGGGCAGCTTCTCTGTAATAGAAAGGAGAGGGCGTGGTCCTTAAAGACCTCTCCAAGCCCCTTTTGGACAACCTGTTCCTGTCCTTCTCTTCTCCCTCAGGCACTATATCCATGAGGAGAACGGGAATCCCAACATTGGCCAAATAAGCAGCAATACCAGCTCCCATGGTGCCTGCCCCCAAAACCGCAGCCTTCTCGATACGCTCCACCATCTTCATACCTCCTCTTTGATCCCTTGATAAAAGATGGAAAAGACCTCCCCGGCAAACTCAGGGAGGGGCCTTTTCCTCTTCAACACCCATACCGTGACCACCTCATCCATCATGCCAAAAAAAGTCTTGGAGGCCACCTTCACATTGAGATCACCCCTGAAAATCCCCAGGCCCTTCCCCTCCTCTAAGACCTCTTCAATAAGATTAAGATAAGACTTTAACTCGGGAGACACCCCTCCCCTCATAAAAACACTGCAACCCCTGAGTTCAATCTGGACCACCAAAGCTAAGGAAGGATCCCGGTTGAGATACTCAAAATGCTGCTCCACTATCATCTTCAGCTTATCCTTGGGAGAATCCATATCACTTATGAGAATCCTTAGATCCTCTACAAAAGAACCCATTCTCCTGGAAAAGACTGATAGAAGAAGATGATCCTTATTTTTGAAGTAGAGATAGATGGTGCCCTCAGCCACTCCTGCCTTCTTAGCCACATCACTGATCCGGGAGTGATGAAAACCCTTTTCAGCGAAGATCCTGATGGCGGCACTCAATATGGCCTCCCTCTTCTCCTCCTTATTCATCTTCATTTCTCCTCCCATTGAATGAATGAGTATTCACTCACTTATACGGGAGGAGGTATGGGAAGTCAAGACCAAATCAAAGAAAGTTCACCTAAAGGTAAGAAAGAGAGTCTTTGGGGTCATCTTTGGGGTCAGGTCTTGACGGGCTGTTGCCCAAATCAACTCTCAAGTTATCGCTAAGCTCTGGCCTTGAAAA
>CAZBOO010000109.1:0-4511 GCA_964493535.1 uncultured Aquificales bacterium | reverse complement strand
CCCCCACGGCAACCATAACCACCAAGGCGCACACCCCAATTATCACCCCTGTGGCAGCCAGGAGAGAACGTCCCCGCTGGGCCTGAAGGGCCATGAAGGCCCCCTTAACCAGCACCTTCTTCATCTCAGGGCCTCCACTGGACTAAGCCGGGCCGCTCTCCAGGCAGGATGAAGCCCGAAGACCCCTCCCACAAAGAGGGCAAAGAGGGGAGCGGCTAAGAGAAGATACCAAGGGGCCTTGGCGGGGAGGGGTGAAAAACGGGAAACCACCGAGGCCAGGGCCACCCCTAAAATCAGGCCCAATATCCCCCCCAAAAGAGAGACCAAAAGGGAAAAAACGGCATAGTGAAGGAGAACATCCCTCTGAGTAGCCCCCAAGGCCCTCCTGACACCGATAATATGCCGCCGCTCAACTATGACGGCCAGCATGATATTGGTGATAACGATGCCACTCACCACCATGGCGATGGCCCCTATGAGGAGGAGCATCAGGGTCAAGGTATGGGAAGCCTTGGTGATAAAGGCGATGATCTGCTCAGGAGTGATAATGTGAAAGTCATCGGGTTTGGGAGACACTATCTTGTGGCGTTTCCTGAGAAGTTGGACCACCCTGGCTCGGGCCCTTTTCACATTCACGCCGGGCATCAACACCACTTTCACGATGTCAAGCCAGTCTCTATTCAAAAGTCGCCTCTGGGAGGTAGTGAGAGGAATAACCACTCGCGTGTCTAACTCGTGTCTGCCCACGGCCCCCTTGCGTTCCAACACGCCCACCACCCTGAAGAAAATACCCGACACCTTGATGTACTCCCCCAAAGGGCTCTCTTCTCCAAACAGATCATGGGCCGTCTTCCAGCCTAAAACAGCCACTTTGGCTCTTCTTTTTATGTCCCCCGGGGTAATGAAACGCCCCTCAGTTACCTTCCAATTGGCCAAGGGAGCCCATTTAGGCATAGAGCCATTAATACGGGTCCTGTAGACCCTTCCTTTGTAAGAAGCGGGAAGAGATGTGAACTGACTAGGAGAGACGCCCTTAACAAAATCGAATCTTGCAATAGCATCTATATCATCCATGGTTAGGGTATCCTCTCTGGTTTCAGAGGGTCCAAAGAACTTGCCTCCCCCAGCCCGGATGAGAAAGGCATTGGAACCAAAATTGAGCTGCTGAAGTGCCTCTGTAATCTGGATTCTGGTCCCCTCCCCCAATGAGGCTATAAGGGTGATCGCCAACACAGAGATAATCACCCCCAAGGTCATGAATAAGACCCCCACCCGAGATGCCTTCATCTCCTTCAATACCTGGGGAAGAAGGGTCCTATGGGTCATCCTACCCCTCTATTATCCTGCCGTCCCGGAGCAGTACCCGCCGAGAAGCACAGGCTGCCACCTCCTGATCGTGGGTGACGAGGACAATGGTTCTGCCCTCCAGGTTCATCTCCTGAAAGATGCCCATGACCTCCCTGCTGGAGGCCGAGTCCAGGTTCCCCGTGGGCTCATCGGCCAATATGAGGACAGGATTGCTGACCAAGGCCCGGGCTATAGCCACTCTCTGCTGCTGTCCTCCCGAAAGCTCTGAGGGACGATGCTGCAGCCTATCACCCAGTCCCATCCTCTCCATGGCCTCTGCAGCCCTCTTCCTGGCATCCCTGGGAGCCTCGCCACTGTAAAGAAAAGGAACCATCACATTCTCTAAGGCTGTGGCCCAAGGAATCAGGTAGAAGACTTGAAAAACGAAACCCAGCTTCTGGTTTCTCGCCCGGGCAAGGCGGTTGTCATCCATAAGGGAAACGTCTTCTCCATCCAGGACGTAGCGTCCCCGGGTAGGGATATCCAAACAGCCCAGGATATACATAAGGGTAGACTTGCCCGCCCCAGAGGGACCCATAATAGCCACAAACTCCCCTTCCTCCACCAGCAGATTTATGCCCCTCAGCACGGGAATTACCCGATCCCCCAGGTTGTACTCTTTCCAAAGGTCCACGGTTTCTATGATCTTCTTGGCCACGCCCCACCGCCCTTAGCCCCTAACTTTCAACTGTAGCCTTGCGTGGTGCTACCAGACACCTACCTCTTCCCCTTCTTTGATCCCTTTAAGAATCTGGGTGTATCCCTCACTGGACCAGCCCACTTCCACGTAACGCTTCTTCCATCCCTTGCCTTCCTTCACCATGACGTAAGACCCGCCCTTTTCGTCCATGCGCAGGGCCTTATTGGGGATGGTGAGCACCTCTTTCCTCTCACCGGCAATAATGGTAACATTGGCCGTCATCTCAGGTCTAAGGAGGCCAAGATACGGATCTTTTATATCAATGGCCACATCGTAAAAGACCACGTTGTCCCTTATAACGGCACCAGGGTACACGGTGAAAACCTCTCCCTTGAATACCCTATCAGGAAAAGCATCCACGGTAAATTCAACGGCTTCCCCCGGTTTCACCTGACCTATATCTGTCTCATCCACATAAGCGTCCACCTGGAGACGAGCCAGGTCTATGATGGTGATAAAGGTAGGGGCATTCAAACCCGCCACCACTGTTTCCCCTTGTTGGGTGCTCACCGAAGAAACGGTCCCCGAGATGGGGGCATGGATAAAGGCATAGGAGAGCTTCACTTGAACTTCCGCAAGCTCAGCCTTGGTCTGGCCAATATCCTGATCATATTTGGCGTTGATAGACTGGTACTGCCTCCGAGTAGCCGCCAACTGGGCTTCGAGGACCTTCACATCCCTCTGGGCCTTATCCACATCGTCCTTGGGCACATACTCCCTCTTATAAAGGGTGGAGTACCTCTTCAGCTCTAAGCAGGCCAAGGCCAATTTGGCTTTTAGTTCTCTGATGGCGTGAAGGGTCTCCGCCAGATCCTCTATCTTCCTCACCTTAAGCCCCTTAAGGACAGCCACCAATTTGTCTACCTGGGCCTGAAGATCCTTGTGCTCCACCACGGCAATAAGCTGGCCCACCTTCACCGGGTCCCCTGCCTGGACCATAAGCTGCTCCAGCTTTCCAGATATCCGGCACCCCACCTTCACCTCGGCCCCCACCTTGGGCTTAACCGCCCCCGTAGCCAGGATCTCCCTCCTCACCGTCCTCATCTTCACCCGGGCCACCCCTTTAGGTGTCTCCTCCTTCTTGCCCCCAGGGCCACAGGACAGGGCTATAAAGGGCAGCAACAGAAAGACAACCAGTCTCTTCTTCATCTTTCCCTCCCTAAATAGGGCACCTTGCCCATGGCCTTCTCCAGAGCAGCCATGGATCGCTCAAGGTCGGCCAGACTCGAGATGTGCTGGGCCCTGGCCTCAGACAGGTCAGCCTGGGCCGTAGTGAGATCCACCATATTGGCCAAACCCTCCTTATACCTGCCTTGGGTCACCTCCAAATCATGGGCAGCATCCCTCAAATGGGCATGGGCCGAAAGAACATTGGCCTGGCTCTTCTTCAACTCCTGATAGGCCTTCCAAACATCCTGCTCCACCTCCAGCTTTACCCGAGCCAAATGGTACCTCCTACTGTCCACCAAAGCCCTGTTTCTTGCCAAACGGGCCCTGCTGGCAAATCCGGAAAATATGGGAAGGGTAAAGGTGAGTTGCCAGCTCCATTCTTTATAGTCATTGGGGGGGAATGTCTCGTCCTGCCATCCATAGCGCCACTGGAAATCTACCCTGGGAGAAAATTCACTGTAAATCTGATTCTTCCTATACCGCTGGGCCTCAAGATCCTTCTGGGCCTGAAGCACCAAGGGATTACCCTTAAGACCCTCTCGACGGGCCATGGAAAAATCCACATCCCAAGACTCCTCCTTTAACTCCCCCTCGGGATTAACAGAAGATGTGACGGATCGTCCCATCTCCAGATTCAACTCACCCAAGGCCACCCAGTAATCCGACTCCCTCCCTCTCAAGAGGAACCGGGAGTTAGCCACGGAAGCCCTGGCCTTTATCACATCAGCGTAGGGGGCCAGACCCTCCCTATATCGGGCCTGGGCCATATCAAAGTTTGCCTGGGCATCCCTAAGGTCATCCCTGGCAGCTTCCCAAAGCCGCTTCTTCTCCAAGACGGTATAGAAAGAAGCCGTCACCCTGTAAGCCGTCTCAATCACCGCCTCCCGGTACTGGGCCTGGGCTACCTCTACATCCCGCCTGGCCGCCAGATAGGAAAAGAGGGTCCCTCCTCCCTGAAAAAGGTTGTAATCCAGCTCAAGGCCCATATACTGCTGATAATAAGGGGCCACCGTCTCTGTAGCTGTCCGGGTGAGGGTGTCTTCCAAGGAGATTTGAGGTAGAAAACCGGAGAACTCCTCTAAGCGGCGAGGTTTCTCTGCCTGCCAGTCGGAACGGGCCTTAAGAAGATAGGGACTGTTCCTCAAAGCCTCTTCTATACACTCTCTCAGAGTAAGCCCCCACCCCTTCCCTGGCAAAAGAAGGACCAAAACCCATAAAACCAGAATCTTCCTGAATTTCATAAAAAATACCTTATTCTGAATATTTATTCTATTCAAGAACAGATGGTCCTGTA
>CAZBOO010000108.1:854-4580 GCA_964493535.1 uncultured Aquificales bacterium | reverse complement strand
CTACTGGCTGTTTTACAAGGGGATCTATGCTTTAATGAAAGGAAGGCCCGCCCTTGTCCTGAGGGCCCTCCTCTCCTTGGTTATCATTCCCTCCTCCCTCTGGTTCCTCAGGGGCCTGGTGATGGAGGTGATCTTCGCCAGTGAGAAGGCATGCGGCAATGTGTCAGGTCTGCCTTCCATCCCAGGTACATTGGGGATAAACAGCCCCAGTGGGCTGGTAATTTTAGGATGTATATGCATTGCCACCCTCTTTTACGCCTTGGTCCGTCCTCCCCATAGGGCCAAGACCCTGGCCCTGATAATCCCTTTCTCAGGGGTAGCCCTCTTTTATCTTTTCGTATCTCCCTACCCCTACGCAGTGGAGAAGAACATGGTTCTGGCTCTGGTCCTTTTACCCATCATCTCCCTCTCCTTGGCGGAAAAGAGATGGTGGCTGGCCCTGACGGTGCCCTTGGTCCTGGCATTCCTCCCCCTCTCCTATGCCAGCACTTTGCAAACCGCCAAGGCTACACCCTTAGAAGATTTAAAGAGAATGAAAGCCTTGGCCCACCTGACAAATGGGGTCCCCAAGGATGAAGCCCTTCACCTCTTCGACACCTCCCCTAAGGAGAACCTGTGGATCATCTACTTTTCCCCTTCCAGGCCATTCGTGGTAAACCACTTCACCCCCAACTTCATTTACGAAGGAACCTTTGCCCCCGACAGGTACAATGAGGAGCTTCTGTTCCAGCCTCCCCATGCCCATATCAAGGACCTTTGGAAGGGAACCTTCGGCAAAACCCCGACTTTCTACTCTCCCGTGGTGAAAGCACCCTGGGCCCTATTGGCCAAATGGCGGATAGACAAAGTCCCAAGCCCCCTTCCCATTTTGGGGGAAAAGGCAGGACTGGCCCTGGTGAAAAAGCCCAAAGGCCTATCTTTCTATACTTTTCCCACCTTCCAGGCCATTTACTTAGAGAAACCCATGTCTATAGTGGCCAGGAACCACCAGGTCATCGTAAGACTGGGAGAGGAAACCCGACTGGGCCCACTCCCCTCCTTTGACAGATTGGTCTTGGGGCAAGGGGTCCACATAGCGAGCCATCCTAAAAACAGGACCCTCAACGTGAGCAAAAACCAGGTCTTTTGGGGATGGATAGGGGGAAGCCAAGGCCCCCTTTCAAAGACCAGTCCTTTCTTACCCGCTCCATCCCTCATGTCCCACTCATCAACCTTCTTCATCCTCCAGGGGTGGTATCCCTTTGCCCAGGCATATGGCACGGTGGCCCGTTGGAGCAAGATGAAGGCCTACTTTGGCATGATATGCCCCAAGGAGAGGCACCAGATGCTGGAACTCACGGTTCAGCCTCCCCTTGTCAGCCAGAAGGTGACCTTTACCCTATCTACCGGCAAACTCACACTGGACAGAACAGAGATGAGCAGGGTATCAATACCCGTGTGCTCCAAAAGGAACAAAAGTTATGAAATCATGAAGGTGAAGTGCGAAAAGGGGTTTATACCCGATGAGATACTCCATAATGGAGACAGGAGGAGGCTTTGTCTTTTGCCTTTGAAGGCTGTCATAAGGAAAGATAAAAAGGGTATGCAGGGGGAAGGGTTTCATTCCCTCCCGAATGCCTGGGTGGATATAAAATCCACCCCTACGGGTGGTGGCAGGATTCATAATAATTAAGGTTAAGGAGTAGGATGGATGAAGAGAAAGATTCCAGTAAAGATCCTCGTCGCAATATTTGTGGTTTTGAACATCTTAGCCCTTTTCACCTGGTTGGTCATTCCAAAGGTGTACGTGACAAGCATAGCCATAAAGGTAGCGGAAAAGCTTGTAAAGAAGGAGCTGAAACCTATGGTAGACGCAAGGACTACGTGCTTGGTCATCAATAATCTGTGGAAGGCCTATAAAGAAAACAAAGAAGAGATCCCTTTAATTAAATTTGGGCTGGGCGAAGAAGACGCCAGGTTTATAAAAGGCATAAGGGCGAATATTCTGAACGAAAAGGCGTTAATCAACAGCGGATTCGAGGTGAGGATCTATGTCAAAGAGAAACCTCAAGTGATCTCTAAAGTCTCAAAAGCCCTCATAGCCTACTTAAACGCTCAGATATCAGGAGAGATGGAGACGGAAAGACAAAAGACCGTCAATGACATTAAAGCCATAGATGAGACCCTGACGTACATCGATGGCGTAAGGAGATCCATAAAATCGGACTACATGGGAGAACTCCGGTTTAATCCTGCGGAGATCGATACAGCCATTTCGAAGCTCAAGCTAAGAAAGCAGGAACTGAAAGCCTACCTGACCATGCTTAAGGGTTACAAACTCATCGGCAAGGCCTATATACCCCAGAAACCCCTCTATCCCCAATTTGGGTACAACTTTATCATAGCCAACCTCCTGGCCATAGGCATCTGCCTCCTGGTAATCCTGGGCCCCTATCTCACATGAAGAGGGAGTTCCTCCTAAACTCCATATCCATCAGTGCAACCCGAGGGCTCTTAGGGGGGGGGAGAAGTCTCATGCTCCTCATGGCCCTGAAACTCATGGGGCCAGCATTCTTTGGAAAGCTGGCCCTGGTGATCTCCCTCATAGAGGTCTTTCGCTTCACAGCCAATTTTGGCATGGATGTCACCTTGATCCGTCGCTTTTCCAAAGGTGCCATAAACCTGGCAGGCTGCGCCGTGGCGAAGATCCCCACTTCCATCGCCTCTTACTGCCTGCTTTTGATCACCGTTCTGTTGGTAAGCAAGGGCAAGCCCGGATATCTCCCCCTGGCATCCATAGCAGGTCTATCCATCATTATCTTCAGCCAGTCCTCCAATTACACCTCGGCCCTCATGGCCAGGATGAAGGCCCGGTTTATGCTTATCTGTGGGGTAGCCAGTATAGTTACCCTGCTTTTGTTTTCCCTTCTGGGAAAGTTCTGGGTGATCCTCTTTGCCCTGGCCCTCACACTGGCGGATGCAGCGTACTTCTTGTGCCTCAGAAGAACCTCTAAGAGGGCCCAGGTACCTATGAGATTAGGGAGGTGGCGCCCGAGAGGTGTGAAACTTATGCTCACGGAATCCCTGCCTGCCGCCCTGAGCAATACCTTGGTCATCCTTTACCACAGACTGGATGTCCTGCTTCTCCAGATCTTCCAGGGGGAATTGGGTGTGGCCCAGTACTGTGCCCCCGCCAGGCTCTTAGATCCTATCCTCCTTATCGCCGGGGGAATATCTACATCCGTGTATGCCCTCCTTTCTCCCCCAGGGACAAAGGTGTCCAAGGCCAGACTGCCCATCGTTGTCTCTGTGGTGATGGCCCTGATCCTGGCAGGGATCATCTTCACTTACTCTAATACCATCGCCGTGTATCTCTACCCCAACAACGTCCAGACCTTTCAAAAGGTTTTAAAGATCCTGCTCTTGGCCATGGTCTTCAAATATGTGAACATGCATCTCACCTCCATTATCAACTCCCAAGGCAAGTTTGTCTGGATCACCAAGCTGGCCTCCCTGAACCTGGCGGTCAATGTGCTGGCCAACCTTCTTCTGATTCCCCGGTATGGGGCCATGGGCGCAGGCTCTTCCATTGCCCTGACAGAGGGGATAAACTTTATGATACAAACGGCCTTAGTGAGGAGAATAGCTTGAGCTACAGGGGAAAGATCCTCTCCAGATACAAGAGGGTGCAAATGGACCATCTGTTGGGAGAAAAGATCACCCAAGAGTCCTACGAACTCCACGCCC
>CAZBOO010000108.1:0-844 GCA_964493535.1 uncultured Aquificales bacterium | reverse complement strand
GAGGCCAAGATACTGGATTTGGGGTGTGGATTGGGTTTTCTCCTCTATGTGCTGAAAAAGCAAGGATACACTCAGGCCATGGGGGTGGAGATAAACCAGGAGCAGGCAAGGATCGCCCAAAGCCTTGATCTAAAGGTGACAGAAGAGGATGTGATGGCCTTTATGGAGAAGACCCAGAAGGAATTCCACTTGATATTTATCAATCACCTCTTGGAACACCTGACCAAAGGAGAGGCCATAGACCTTCTGGAAAAGGCCTTCTCGGCTTTAGAAACAGGGGGAAGGATTGTGGTCACCGCGCCCAACGCCGCTTCGCCCTTTGGTCTCCCCTTAGCCTTTGGCGATTTTACCCACGAGATCTTCTTCTCTCCCAGCAGTTTGAGGGAGATCCTTAGGCTCACGGGCTTCACCTCTATCGAGGTCAAGGGGGAGAAGGTGACAGGGCCGGGGTGGAAGGGCGCCTTGAAATCCTGTCTCTGGGCAGGTTTTTCCTCCACCATAAAACTGATTTTCCACTTGGTGGCAAAGGATCCCCGGTTCTTTGTCCTGGAACCCGTTATCCTGGCTACGGGGGTGAAGGGGGAATGAAGGTCCTGTTGCCAGGATACATCCTGCTCCCCTTAAGCCCCTTCCTTTTCTTCGTCAAGAGGCGCTGGCTTTTCTATGCCACTCTCTTTTTCATACCCTTCAGCGCTTCCGCGGTGGTTTATTTTCCATCCATATCCTTCGGCCTCCAGATCCCCTACTTTTGGGCCATGATATGGCTTTCCCGCCTCATACTGGACACTATCCATGGTAAAATGAGTACCAGGCTACACCCTGAGGCCTCTTTCCATCAGTACAG
>CAZBOO010000107.1:0-4748 GCA_964493535.1 uncultured Aquificales bacterium | reverse complement strand
CTTTCTCAAGGGCATCAAGTGCTTGACGGATAAGTGTCCTTTGGAGCATAGAAACTATCCCCCTGGTCAGCACGGCCAGAGGAGGGTGAAGGTTACAGAGTATGGCGTTCGTCTCAGAGAGAAGCAGAAGCTGAGGAGACTCTATGGGGTTTTGGAGCGCCAGTTCAGGAACTATTTCTATCGGGCTACCAGAATGCCTGGTCTTACAGGAGAAAACCTGGTGAAGCTTTTGGAGCGTAGGTTGGATAATGTGGTACACAGAATGGGTTTTGCTTCCAGCCGGAAAGAGGGACGACAAATGGTACGCCATTGCCATTTCATGGTTAATGGCCGAAAGGTGGATATCCCCAGCTATCTGGTGAAACCGGGGGATGTGGTTGAAGTGAGGGACAGGAGTAAAGAGCTGGTGAGGATTCAGGAGTCCTTAGAGCTGGCTGAGCACAGAGGGGCATACTCGTGGTTAGAGGTGGATGCTGAGGCGAAGAGGGGAGTGTTCAAGACTGTGCCCCAATTTGAGGATATTCCTTTACCCGTGGATGTTTCACTCGTAGTGGAGCTTTATTCCAAGTAAAGGACAGGGGGTTTGAATGTTCAGGACGTGGTCCATGATGATAAGGCCCCAGAAGGTAGAGTTTGATCCCGAGAGCCTTACTTCCCGTCATGGGAAACTCGTGGTGGAACCTTTGGAGAAGGGGTTCGGCATAACCTTGGGAAACAGTTTGAGGAGGGTAATCATGTCCAGCATTCCTGGGGCTGCCGTTACCTCTGTCAAGATAGAGGGTGTGCCCCACGAGTTTACCGTTATCCCCGGGATCAAGGAGGATGTGACAGAGATTATCCTTAACGTAAAGGAGCTTCAGATCAAGAGCTACAGTGAGGAGTCTGTTGCCCTCTATCTCGATGTCCAGGGTCCTGGTGAGGTAGTGGCTTCTCAAATAGAGACGGGGCACAAGGTAGATATTCTCAATCCCGACTTAGCGATAGCTACCCTGGACAGCGATAAGAGCCGCCTTACCATGGAGATGAAGGTGGAGAAGGGCAAGGGGTATCTCCCTGTGGAAAAGCACCATGATGAGGATATCCCCGTGGGCACCATACTGGTGGATGCCATCTTTTCCCCCGTTATAAAGGTGAACTTCTCTGTGGAGAACGCCAGGGTGGGAAGGGAGACAGATTACGATAGGCTTATCCTCGATGTTTGGACTAATGGGGCTGTTCATCCCCAAGACGCTGTGGCTATAGCAGCTAAGATCCTCAAGGATCATGTCAATATCTTTGCCAATTTTGAGCAGGACTTGGAGAATCTGGAAGAGGGAGATGGGGAGGAGGAGAGGGAGGAGTTGGTAAAGAAGCTGAATAAATCCATAGATGAGCTTGAACTCTCGGTTCGTTCCCATAACTGCCTTAAGAAGATGGGCATAAATAGCATAGGAGACCTAGTTCAGAGATCGGAGGCCGATCTCCTCAAGGTCAGGAATTTTGGTAAGAAGTCCCTGGAAGAGGTGAAGAAGGTTCTGGTTGATATGCACCTCTCTCTGGGTATGAAGGTGCCAGAGGTGGATGAAAGGGAAGAGGAGATAGGGTAATGAGACATGGTAAAAGGGTTCCTAAATTAGGAAGAACAGCGGCTCACCGGAAGGCCATGTTGAGGAACCAGGTGACGGACCTCCTCCGCCACGAACGTATAAAGACCACTTTACCTAAAGCCAAAGCCCTTAAGCCTTTGGCAGATAAGATGATCACCTTGGCTAAGAAAGGAGATCTGGCTGCCAGGAGGCAGGCCTTGGCTGTCATAAGGAATAAGGGGGTGGTCCACAAATTATTTACTGAGCTGGCGGAGAGGTATGGTGACCGCACAGGGGGATACGTCCGAATCCTGAAACTGGGCTATAGGCGGGGGGATAACGCCTCCACGGCCTTGGTAGAGATGGTGGATGCCCCTGTGAGGGAGGCCCCCCCCGAAGGAGAGTAGTCCAGATTTTTATGGACATTCTCATCATTGGAGGCGGTCTCGCTGGCTGTGAGGCTGCATGGCAGGCTGCCAGACAGGGTTGCAGGGTGAGACTTTTGGAGATGAGACCCCTCTCCTTTACCCCTGCCCATAAAACCTCCTACTTGGCGGAGTTGGTGTGTTCCAACTCCCTTAAATCCCAGGACCTGGATACTGCTTCTGGACTTTTGAAAGGGGAGATGGACCTCTGGGGGTCCCTGTTGCTCCAGGTGGCCAAAGGGGTGAAGGTGCCTGCGGGAGGCGCTTTGGCCGTAGACAGGGAGGCCTTTGCCCGGGAAATCACCAGAAGGGTGGAGGAGCACCCTTTTATCCAGGTGGTGAGGGGGGAAGTGGAGTACCTGCCCTTTTTTAGACCTTTGGTAGTGGCTACTGGTCCCCTTACCTCTCCTGCTTTTGCCCAGGCCCTTACAGACCTTTTAGGAGAAGGGCACCTTTACTTTTATGATGCCATTTCCCCCATTGTTACGGGAGATTCCATAGATTACAGCAGGGCATTTTTTGCTTCCCGATACGGTAAGGGGGGGGAAAGGGATTATTTGAATTGTCCCATGACCCAGGAAGAATACGAACTCTTTTACGAGGCCCTTGTGAAAGCCGATAGAGTGCTTCTAAGGTCTTTTGAGGATCCTAAGTTCTTCTCTGGGTGTATGCCTGTTGAGGAGATTGGGGATCAGGGTAAGGAAACCCTCCTCTATGGTCCCATGAAGCCTGTGGGTTTGCGGGATCCTATGGGTGGGAACAGACCCTATGCTGTTGTCCAGTTGAGGCGGGAGAATAAGGAGGGAACCCTTTGGAACATGGTGGGTTTTCAGACCCGTCTGAAATGGCCTGAGCAGAGGAGGGTGTTTCGTCTTATCCCTGCCCTGAGGGAGGCAGAGTTTGCTCGCTATGGTTCTATTCACAGGAATACCTACATCAATAGTCCAAATTTCTTAGAGCTATCTTTGGCTGTGAAAGGATATGATGGTTTTTTCTTTGCAGGACAGTTGACGGGGGTAGAGGGTTATATGGAATCAGCGGCCACGGGGATACTGGCAGGGGTCAATGGGGCCAGATGGGTGAAAGGAGATGTTCCCTCAGTGCCTCCTCCTACCACTATGCTGGGGGCTTTGGTGAGATATATTGTTACCTGCGCTCCAGAGGTCTTCCAGCCGATGAACGCCAATTTCGGCCTTTTACCTTCCCTTACTGATCCTCCCAAGAGGAAAAGGGAGAGAAAGCTGGCCTATAGCAGAAGGGCCTTAGAGGATCTAACCCTTTGGATGGAAAGGGAAGGGGTACTTCATACCCGGGAGGGTGTTTCACCTGTTTCGGGAGAGAGAGAGAAGTGAGTTTTGGTCCAGTTATGGTTTAAGAAGAGTCCCTTCAGCAAAGTGAAGGAATCCCGCCAGAGGACCCCCAAGGGTCTGTGGGTAAAGTGCGATAACTGTGGGGAGATGGTATATAAGGAGGAGGTAGAGAGGAACCTCAAGGTGTGTCCTAAGTGCAATTATCATTTTCGTATCTCCGCCCGGGAGAGGATAGAACTTTTGGTGGACAAGGGTACCTTTAAGGAACGGGATAGATCTCTGATCCCCGGGGATCCTCTGAGGTTCAGAGATTCCAAGAAGTATGTGGATCGCCTCAAAGAGGCCCAGCGTAAGACAGGGATGAAAGATGCTGTTGTTTGCGGTGAGTCCTGTATTGGGGGATTCCCTGTGGAGTTGGTGGTCTTTGAGTTTGGGTTTTTGGGAGGGAGCATGGGTTCAGTGGTAGGAGAAAAGATCACCAGGGCTGCAGAGAGGGCCCGGGAGAGGGATGTTCCCCTTATTATTGTCTCTTCCTCAGGGGGAGCCAGGATGCAGGAGTCTATTCTCTCCCTTATGCAGATGGGCAAAACCTGTGCTGTCCTTACCAGCTTATCCGAGGCAGGGGTTCCATTTATTTCAGTGCTTACTGATCCCACCACGGGAGGGGTGTCTGCCAGTTTCGCCCTTTTGGGGGACGTGGTTATCTCGGAACCCAGGGCCCTCATTGGCTTTGCCGGGCCCAGGGTGATTGAACAGACTATCAGGCAGCAACTCCCCTCGGGGTTTCAGCGGGCCGAGTTTCTCGTGGATCACGGCTTTGTGGATATGGTAGTGGACAGGAAGATCCTGAAATCCACCTTAGAGAGGATAGTTTCCCTATTCGAGAACAGGAGAAGACCATGAGTTTGGTGAGGAGGAATGGCCGACTTCCCGATAAGATGAGGAAGGTGAAGCTCGTTAGGAGTTATATAAAGCATGCTGAGGGTTCAGTCCTTATAGAGGTGGGGGATACCAGGGTGCTGTGTGCCGCCTCTGTGGAGGAAAAGGTACCCCTTTTTTTGAAGGGTATGGGTCGGGGCTGGGTAACGGCGGAATACTCCATGTTACCCCGCTCCACCCATACGAGAACCATGCGGGAGGCTACTCGGGGAAGACCTTCGGGGAGAAGTTTGGAGATCCAGCGCCTCATTGGCAGAAGTCTCAGGGCCGTGGTTGACCTTAGGGTCTTGGGAGAGAGGACTGTTTGGATCGATTGTGATGTCCTTCAGGCCGATGGGGGGACCAGGACGGCTTCCATAACGGGGGCCTTTGTGGCCCTCTACGATGCCTTGGAGTATCTGCATAAAACGGGAGCCATGAAGGGAAAACCGGTAAAGGACTTCTTGGCTGCCGTGAGTGTGGGCATGCACAGGGGGGTCCCTATCCTAGATCTCAATTATGAGGAGGAC
>CAZBOO010000106.1:0-4752 GCA_964493535.1 uncultured Aquificales bacterium | reverse complement strand
CTCTTCCCCCTCCTCCATCTTACCTTCCATCTCCAGATCCATCACCTGTCCCCCCGCCATTCCCAAAGGTCCCGCTGCCTTGGCCACCTCTTTCACCGCTGCTAAAACCCGAAGGGGGTCCACGTGGCCAGTATAAAGGGAAAAATCCCCCATAACCTGAAAGGCCAAGGTCAACAGGGCATCCCCTGCCAAAACGGCCAAGGCCTCTCCAAAGACTCTGTGGCAAGCGGGCTTGCCCCTCCTCAAATCATCGTCATCCATGGCAGGAAGGTCGTCATGGATAAGGGAATAGGTGTGGATCATCTCTATACCGCATGCCAGAGGAAGGGCCTCATCACCCCCACCGCCCACAGATTCCCCAGCCGCCAGAGTGAGCACAGGCCTGATCCTCTTACCCCCGGCGAAGAGACTGTATCTCATGGCCTTGTAAAGGCTGGAAGGATAAAAATCCTCGGGGGAAAGGAGCTTATCCAGAAGTTCCTCTATTAAGGCCACTTTCTTTTGCCGATACCTCTGAGCCTCAGGTCTCAATAAGATCCTCCCTCTCATAAATGATGAAGGCTTGGGATTCCACCCGGCTCACCAACTCCTTTCCCAGCCTCCTCCAATGCTCCCATTTAGAACGGTTCACTATCAAAGGAGAAAGAAAGCACCCCCATTCTTCCTTCATCCGGATCCCTCCTTCCCTGATGGCCAATTCTTCTCCCCACGCCCTGTGCTCCACCAAAACAACCATATCAGAGGGCCCCTGGGAACCTTCTTCACCCCACCAATAGACCTTCAATAGCCTACGGCCCAAGACCTCCCGGATGATAGCAAGGTAATCACTGAGATATGGGGGAATCCTCTCCATTTTCCCCTGTGGGAAAGGGGATCCTTTTCAGACCTCCCCCTTCCTGGATGAGCATTTCTATTTTCTCCTCAGCAGTATCAAGAAGGGCCTCGCATCTCTTAACCAAGCCTATCCCCTCCTGGAAGAGAGCAAGAGACTCCTCCAAAGGAAGGTTACCCTTCTCCAAACGTGCAACCACCTCTTCCAGCCTCTTCAAGGCCTCCTCAAAAGAGATATCCATTCCTTGCTCCCCGAGTTTTCGACCCCTATACCACCAGAGGTGCCCTTTGTCACCCTATACCATATTGGGACTTCTCCTTATCTCTCATATAGTTTATACCCAAATCTAAAAACTACGGGTCTTAAAAATGAGAAGAATAGTCTTCTATATAATCTTCCTTTTAATGGTCTTCACCGGGGCCATGACCACCAGCGCCCTGTGGACCTACAACCTCTCCCTCCAGGCCGCCCGGGGAAACCTGAAAACAGCCGCCACTAACATGGCCATAAACCTGGACTTCACCCTGAACCACATGGGACTCCAAAAGGACTACTTCCAGAAATTGGTGGCCTCAGGGGAGTGGGAAGCGGTGGCCTTTTTGGCCCTCTACGGAAAGGAAGGGGTTCTCCTTCTCCACTCCAACCCCCACCTCATAGGAAAAAGGGGGCAGGACTCCTATGTGGAACGGGTCCTACGCATGGGTCTCCCATCAGAACACACCATGACCCTGAAGACAGGGGAAGACGTCTATGTCCTGGACTTCCCGGCCCATCTTCGAAAGGACCAGGGATTGGAAATGGCCGTCCTCCGTGTAGCCCTTCACACCTACCCATCCATGGGGGTAGTCAGGAAGGCCCGCCTCCACCTCACACTGTCCTTAGGGGGAGTGGGGGTTCTATGGATCCTTAGTTTCCTCCTTTTCTTCTACATGAGTCGGAGTTACCGCATGGAACACGAACTCATGGAACAGAAACGCCTGGCTCTCTTAGGGGAAATGGCAGCGGTTTTAGCCCACGAAATCCGCAACCCCTTAGGGAGCATAAAGGGCTTTGCCCAGTTTCTTATGGAGAAGAGAAAGGAACAAGATCCAGAAAAGGAGTACCTTCAGACCATGGTTGAAGAATGCAGGAGACTGGAGAAGCTGGTGAGAGATCTCCTATCCTATGCCCGCCAGGAGGACCTGAGCTCTACCTCCTTCTCCCTGACAGGGTTAATCCAGGAATGTATCCATCAAACAGAAGAGACCCCGAAGGGGGAAAAGATCCCCATCCAATGGGAAAGTCCAGGAGAAATCGTGCTTTATGCCGACAGAGATAAATTTAAACAGGTTCTCCTAAACCTCCTGCAAAACGCCATAGAAGCCCAAGAACCAGGGGGTAGCATCACCTTAGAAGCCTCCCAGGAGAACGGAAAGATGGTTCTTTGGATAAAGGACAGGGGAAAGGGCATGGATCAGGAAACCCTAAAAAAGATCTTCCAGCCCTTCTTCACCAGTAAAAGCAAAGGGACAGGCCTGGGCCTGGCCATCGTTAAAAAACTGGTGGAACAAATGGGAGGAGAGCTTTACGTGAACAGCCAATTAGGAAAAGGAACCAGCGCCCAGATCATCTTGCCCATCCAAGAGAAAGGGCAAGGGGAAGAGTATGGTGCGAGAGGCGGGACTCGAACCCGCACGCCACAAGGCACTGGATCCTAAGTCCAGCGCGTCTACCAGTTCCGCCACTCTCGCAGCCAGCGTAAGTGCCTTTCCTTAAAGCATTAATAGAGGCTGATTGGGAAAAGGTCAAGGTTCATGCCCAACAGGGGACAGGTTTTGATCTGTCCCATCATTTCTCAGGACCCGTTGCCCTGGCCGCCCTCTCCCCTCTCCTTTTTGTATGCGTACTTATTCACCGCATTGATATAGGCCTTCACCGAAGCCTCCACAATGTCCGTACTGGCGCCACGGCCCAATACGGTGACGCCATTGAACTCCACCTTCACCGTCACCTCTCCCAGGGCCTCACGACCTTGGGTCACAGCCCTTATCTGATAGGAGAGGAGCTTACCGGGAAACCCTGTAATCCTATCAATGACGTTATAGGAAGCTTCCACAGGTCCATCGCCAATGGCCGAATCCTGGAACACCTCCTCCCCCCTCTTGAGGCAAACGGTAGCCGTGGGAAGGACCTTATTCCCCGATATGGTCTGGATATAGTCAAGCTCGAAGGCCCGGGGCACAGCCATAAGCTCCTCCTCGGCAATTATGATAAGGTCTTCATCGAAGACCTCCTTCTTCTTATCCGCCAGCTTCTTGAACTTTTCGAAGACCCTGCTTAGGACATCGTCATCCAAATCAAAGCCCAAAGCCCTAATCCTGCCCTTCAGGGCATGGCGGCCGGAATGCTTCCCTAAGACCAAGGTACTACTGGGCACCCCCACGGATTCGGGGGTCATGATCTCGTAGGTAAGGGGATTGGAGAGAACGCCATGCTGATGGATCCCCGCCTCATGGGCAAAGGCGTTTTTGCCCACAACGGCCTTGTTGGGCTGGACATAGACCCCCGTCACACGAGACACCAACTGGCTGGTGCGGTAGATCTCATGGGTATTTACACCTGTGATAAGACCAAAAAGATCGTTCCTGGTCCTGAGGGCCATGACAATCTCCTCCATGGAGGCGTTACCCGCCCTCTCACCAATGCCGTTGATGGTACACTCCACCTGCCTGGCCCCCGCCTTCACAGCCGCCAAGGAATTGGCCACGGCCAGGCCCAGGTCGTTGTGGCAGTGAACGGAAATAACCGCCTTATCCACATTGGGCACCCTGCTCATAAGGGTGGCAATCCTCTCTCCAAACTCCCGTGGTATGGAGTATCCCACGGTATCAGGAATATTCACCACTGTAGCCCCGGCCCGGATAACAGCCTCCACTATCCGGCAGAGGAAATCCATGTCGGACCGGGTGGCATCCTCGGCAGAAAACTCCACATCGTCGGTGTAGTCCCTGGCCAGTTTTACTGCCTCCACCGCCGCCTGGAGAACATCATCAGGCGCCATTTTAAGCTTGTACTTCATGTGAATTTCCGAGGTGGCAATAAAGGTGTGAATCCTCCTACGCTCAGCGTATTGCAGGGCCTCGGCCGCCCTCTCGACATCCGGTCTGTTGGCCCGGCAAAGGCCCGCTATAACCGGGCCCCTAACCTCCTGGGCCACCCTCTTCACTGCCTGGAAATCACCGGGGGAGGCAATGGGAAAGCCCGCCTCGACCACATCCACCCCCAGACGGGCCAGTTGGTTGGCCACAGCCATCTTCTCCTCCATGTTCATGGAAAAACCCGGGGCCTGTTCCCCATCCCTGAGGGTGGTGTCAAAAATGTAAATCCTTTCTCCCGCCATCATCCTTCAACCTCCCTGATAAAATTTTGCCAAATAAAAAGGGCTACGATCCTCAAGTGAACCGTAGCCCCAAAAGAAAGGGGCCACGGGCTGGCCCGCCCGTGGCCCTCAGAAAGTCCTAAACTCAGCCCCCTCCGAAGACCCCCGGGCGGGCCTCCAGCAACAGCAGGCCAAGCAACAGCTCCCTCTTCTCAATCATACGGCTTCTCCACAATGGAGTTTAAAAGGAAATTTAACCACCTGTCCCCACCTTGTCAACCCCAATCCGACAATAAAAAAGCCCGGCGGGTCCTTTACCCACCGGGCAGGAAAAACTTGAATCGTCAAATCAGAAAACGAACTTCACGCCCAGCTGACCGTGCCAGGCCACATCGGAATCGTCGTCGTCGTAGAGGACCTCGTTGATGTCGTCTATGCCGTCGCCGGGCCACAGCGCAGAGATGCCGCCGAAGAGGGTCACATTGGAATAGATCTTGTAGCTCACCTTGAGATCCGTCTCCCAACCGATCTCCTCGTCAATGTCGTCTGCATCGTCCAAGTT
>CAZBOO010000105.1:0-4763 GCA_964493535.1 uncultured Aquificales bacterium | reverse complement strand
GTCATGGGGGATCTGGGGAGTCGGGGGGCCAGGATAGAAGGGGTAAAGGATCGGGGTACCCACCAGGTGATCCGGGCCTTGGTCCCTCTCAAAGAGATGTTCGGTTACACCACTACCCTGCGATCTCTCACCAAAGGGAGGGGCAGTTACACCATGCAGTTCCACAGTTTCGATTGTTTTTGAGGGGCATTTTGCCCTTTTTCCATGAGGAGGGTGGTGTATTCCTCTAAGAAGCGATTCTTCAAGGTCTTCATCCCCAGTCTCCCATAGGTGAGGAGGACCTGGTAGTTCTCGTGATAGGCCACCCCTGAGAGTAGAAGGTATCCCCCGGGCAGGACTCTCTTCACTATCTGGGGGGCCAGGTTCATGAGGATGTCACCGTGGATGTTGGCCATGATGAGGTGAAATCTCCCCGGTGCTTCTCCTATGCTACCCTGAATTATATGGATAGTCTGGCCGTTGAGCCGGGCATTCTCCTGGGAGAGTCTCACGGCTTTGGGGTCTATGTCCACGGCCACCACCTTCCGGGCCCCAAGTTTTGCAGCGGCCAGGGCCAGGATGCCCGTACCGCAGCCCAGATCCAGAACCTTTTTATCTTTTAAATCCTTTAGTTCTTCCAACTCCTCCAAGCAGGAGAGGGTGGTCTCGTGTTCCCCTGAGCCGAAGGCCCCCCTCTTGATGATGAGGGGAAGCCGGTTTTTCGCTGGTGGGGTCTCCCGGGGAGATATGATGATCCATTTTTGGCCTACGCTGAACATTTTTACCCTTTTTGGGGTAGTTCTGGCTATGGTTTCTCCTTTACCCTTTTAACAAGGGCTCCTAAGGGTGCCAGCTTTTCATCTAACCTCTCGTACCCCCGGTCTAAATGGTAGATCCGGGATATGCGGGTTGTTCCCTGGGCCGCTAAGGCTGCCAGTATCAAGGATGCGCTGGCCCTGAGATCAGTGGCCATGACGGGGGCCCCTTTCAGATCCTCTACCCCCTTCACTATGGCCTTGTTGCCTTCCACCTTGATTTGGGCCCCCATGCGCTGGAGTTCAGCAGCGTGAAGGAAGCGATTTTCGAAGATCTTCTCGGTGATTACTGAAGTGCCTTGGGCCAGGGTCATGAGGGCCATGAATTGGGCCTGGACATCTGTGGGAAAGCCCGGATAGGGCAGGGTGGTGACGTCCACAGCCCGGGGGCGGTTGTGGCCCTTCACTTTTATCTTTTCCCTTTCAACCTGGATATCTACCCCTGCCTCTCCCAGCTTCTGGGTGACGGCCTCTACATGCTGGGGAATTACCCCCTCTATCTCTACCTCTCCCCCTGTGATGGCCCCTGCAATGAGGAGGGTAGCGGTTTCAATCCGGTCGGGCATCACCCTGTGGTGGTAGCCTCTGAGTTCCTCGACCCCATGGATGTGGATGGTGTCGGTGCCTTCCCCTTCTATGGAGGCCCCCATGGCCTTTAACACCTGGGCCAGTTCCTGGACTTCAGGTTCCTTGGCGCAGTTCTCCAGGATGGTATCTCCCTGGGCCAGGACCGAGGCCATAAGGATGTTTTCCGTGCCTGTAACCGTCGCCTTGTCGAAGTAGACGGTGTTTCCTTTTAGCCTGGGGCATGTGGCTACCACATACCCCTCTTCTAGGGCAATGTCGGCCCCCAGCTTTTCCAAGGCCTTGAGGTGTAGGTCTATGGGTCGGACCCCGATGGCACAGCCTCCGGGGAGGGATATTTTGGCTTTGCAGAGGCGACCTACCATGGGTCCCAGTACAAGGATAGAGGCCCTCATGGTCTTCACCAGGTCGTAGGGGGCCTCCCATGAGGAGGATTGGGACGTGTGAATGGTGAGCCTCTCTCCCTCCCATTCCACTTGGCCCCCCAAAGCCTTTAAGAGGGCTGCCATGGTGCGTACGTCCCTCAAATGGGGAACCCCTTCTAAGGTGCAGGATTCGTGGGTGAGGAGGGCAGCGGCTATGAGGGGGAGGATGGCGTTTTTGGCGCCACTCACCCCCACCTTCCCTCTGAGGGGTCTCCCTCCTTCTATGAGAAATGCCTCCATTTAGTTCCTCCTGCCCAGGACCATCCTGTCCCTGCCCCCCAAGTCAGAGAAAAACTCTATTCCCGTGTAAGGTTTGCCTTTAAAAAGGTCCATCACCTTGTCCATCTGTTGCCATCCTATCTCCATGATAAGAAACCCCCCTGGTAAGAGGTGTCTCCACCCCTGGGCAATGAGCCTGCCCAGATAGAAGAGCCCTTCCTTTCCCCCTTTGAGGGCCTGGGGGGGTTCCTTATCCCGGACCTCCTTGGGAAGGGAATCCCACTCCTCTTCCGCCACATAGGGGGGGTTGGAGATGATAGCATGGAAGGCCTCTTCTTTGAAAGGTGTTAAGAGGTCTCCCAGGACGAAAGAGAGGCGGTCTTGCACCTTTATCCTTGTGGCGTTTCCTCGGGCCAGCCTTAGGGCTTGGGTACCGATGTCTGTGGCCACTCCCCTGGCTTTGGGCAGGTCTGCCAGGATGGAAATGATGAGGCATCCTGTCCCCGTACCCACGTCCAGGATCCGAGGGCACTCTATTTTCTTTAACCCTTCCAGTGTTGCCTGAACCAGGACCTCGCTGTCGGAACGGGGAATGAGGACCCCTGGTTCCACCCGGAATTCGTGTTTCCAGAAGCCCTGGCGTCCCGTGATGTACTGGAGGGGTTCCCCCTGGGTTCGGCGTTTCACCAAGTCCTTGAAGGTGGTAAGTTCCTGGGGGAGGAGGGGACGATGGGGATCGAGATAGAGGTCTAAGCGGTTGGCATCTATGAGATGGGCCAAAAGCTGTTCCGCCTCCCATCGGGGGGAGGAGATGCCCCTTTTCTCCAAGTATTCCTCCGTCCATTTCAGGAGCCTCTGGACCGTCCAGACCTTCAATCAATCCCCCAGATCTATGGTTAGGGTGCCTCTTTTCCCCTTTGCCCAGATCTCACGGGCCTCCTTGCCCTTCTCCTGGTAACCTTCTCTCCCCATGAGTCCGTATGTGAGCCTTTTGCCCTCCTCTACCCCCGGTTGATCAAAGGGGTTGATGTCGTAAAAGCGTCCCATCAGGGCCGTGGCTATTTCATATACCATGAAAAGGGCCCCCAAGTACCCTTCATTCACTAAGGGAAGGGTGATGGTGATGGAGGGCACTCCCCTTTTGGCCAAGGCAGAGGCCGTACCTGCCAGTTCTGTGTTTATCAGCTCTCCCAGGGTGTGACCCCCTAAATAGGCCAGAGCGGGTTTTTGGGGGTAGAGGGGAGGGATCCTGCAGTCCTGGGAGAAGTTTTTCACCTGGAGGAAGGTGATGATCTTGTCCCTGGGCCCCTCGCTGTAAAGCTGGATCTGGGAGTGTTGATCCACTGCTCCTACAGCCTTGACGGGGGTCTGGCCCTTGCCCTCTTTCCCCAGGCTCTCGGCCCACAGTTGACGGTACCAGTCGGCAAAGATGGCCAGTTTCTCATGGTAGGCCATCATTACAGAGATGGATTTAGCTTCCAAGGTGTGGTGGAGGTAATGGAGGGCGGCTATGGTCCAGGCAGGATTGGAGGCCATCTCCCTCTTCTCACAGCTTTTGAGGGCTTGGGATGCCCCTTTCAGGAGCCTTTCCACGTCTATACCCAGGACAGCAGCGGGGAACAGGCCTACAGAGGAGAGGACGGAAAACCTGCCCCCCACGTTGAGGGGCACCTCCAAGGCCCTGTAACCCTCCTCCTTTGCCAGGTCCCTGAGGTTGCCCTTTTCGGGGTCGGTGATGAAAACCACTTGCCTCCGGGCCTTATCCCTGCCCACAACCCTTTCTAAGGTCTCTAAGGCCACTAAGAAGTTGGCCATGGGTTCTGCCGTAGAGCCCGATTTTGAGACCACACAGAAACAGGTGTTTTCCGGTTCTATCCCTTCCAGTATCTCCGTTGTCTTCACAGGGTCCACGTTATCCAGGATATGGAAGGAAGGTCCTTTGCCGGAAGATTGGCCCCGTAAGGCATCAAAGAGCACTTGGACACCTAAGGAGGAGCCTCCGATGCCTATAAGGACAAAGTGGTCGAACTCCCTTCTTACCTCCCGGGCCATCTGGAGGATGGGTGAGGGATCCTGGAAGGGTAGATCCATGAAGCCCAATTCCTTGGAGGCCCTTTTCGCCTTCAGCCAGTTCTGGGCTTCTATCAGCTTAGGTGAAAACTCTTCCAAGGCCTTTTTGGTCACCTTGCCCTGGCCCAGCCCATCAGCCAGGGCCAAACCATAGTCTATCTCCACGGCTCCCTCCTTTTTTGTTTGTATTTTATGGGTCATGGCGGGCCAAAAGGCAATGCGTCTTGGCCCATCTCTCCTTGCCAGCATGGGGTACCTTTATTTATAACCCTGGGCAAAGGGTGCCAAGGAGTGGGGTATGCTGGATTTGTCATTTTTGAGAAAGAACCTGGGGGATGTCCAGGAGAGACTGGCTACTCGAAACCTTCAGGTGGACTGGGACTGTTTCTTGGAGGTGGATGCCCAGAGGCGCAAGGCTATCAAGGAGGTGGAAGGGCTGAAGCATAAACGCAATGCCATTTCCAAAGAGCTGGGGAGGCGGAAGTCCCAGGGGGAAGACATCTCTGGCCATAGATCTCAGATGAAGGAGCTTTCAGACAGGATAAAGGCCTTGGAGACCCAGGCGCGCAAGCTGGATGATGAGCTTTACGCCTTTCTGGCTACCCTTCCCAACCTTCCCCATCCAACCGTTCCCGTGGGGGAGGAGGAGGGGGATAATGTGGTGGTGAGG
>CAZBOO010000104.1:0-4824 GCA_964493535.1 uncultured Aquificales bacterium | reverse complement strand
GCCTGGCCCATGGTGAACCCCACCAAACGGCTGGCTATCTGCATCACCTGCTCCTGATAGAGTATGACCCCGTAGGTTTCCTCTAAGATCTCCTCCAACTGGGGCAAGGGGGCCTTCCATTTCACCTTTCCGTGCTTCCTGTTGATAAAATCCTCCACCATCCCTGAACCTAAGGGGCCAGGCCGGTAGAGAGCCACCAGGGCTATCAGGTCTCCAAACCTGTTGGGCTTCAGCTTCTTGATGAGTTCCCTCATCCCAGAAGACTCAAGCTGAAAAACCCCTTGGGTTTTCCCCTCTTCCAACAGCCGGTAGGTCTCGGGGTCTTCTAAGGGCAGGTGCTCCAGGTCGATGCTTTCCCCTTTGTACTTTTTGATGAGGTCCAGGGCCATGCGCATAACGGTAAGGGTTTTGAGCCCCAAGAGATCCATCTTTAGGAGACCCAAACACTCCAAGTCATCCTTTGCGTATTGGGTCACCACCTCGTTGTCCGTGCCCCGGTAGAGGGGGAGATACTCCGTGAGGGGCTCGGGGGTGATTACTACCCCAGCGGCGTGGGTGGAGGCGTGGCGGGATAGCCCCTCTAACTTTTGGGATACCTCCAACAGCTCCTTTACCCTGGGGTTTTCCTGGACCATCTCCTGAAGTTGGGAAATCTCCTCAATGGCCTTGGCAATGGTCATGTTGGCCCCAGGCCCGCTGGGGATGAGTTTGGCTATGGTGTCCACCTCTTTGTAAGGCATGTCCATGGCCCTGCCCACGTCTCTCACCACCGCTCGGGCTGCCATGGTGCCAAAGGTGATGATCTTGGCCACATTGTCTCGGCCGTACTTCTCCCGGACGTACTCGACAACCTCGTCCCGCCTGTCCATGCAAAAATCTATGTCTATATCCGGCATAGACACCCGCTCGGGGTTCAAAAATCTCTCAAACAAAAGATAATGGGCCAAGGGATCCAAATCTGTGATGCCTAAGGTATAGGAGACCAAAGAACCCGCTGCTGAACCCCTTCCCGGACCCACGGGTATCCCCTCGCCCTTGGCAAATCTCACGAAGTCCCAAACGATGAGAAAGTATCCCGAGAACCCCATCTCTTTGATTACAGTGAGTTCCCATTTTAGCCTCTCCTGGTACTCTTGGAAGTCCCTCCCATTGTCGAGTTCTCCCCTTTCCCTCCTCCTTTCCAAACCCTCTTGGACTACATGGGCCAAGTAGCTGTTTAGATCGTATCCGTGGGGTACCTGGTATGTAGGGAGATGGAGCTGGTGAAAGGGGAATTGGAACTGGCACCGATTGGCTATCTCCCAGGTGTTTTTCACCGCCTCCTCCCTTTCCCGGAAGAGCTGATACATCTCCTGGGGGGGACGGAGGTAGAGCTGGTCGGTGAACATCCTCATACGGTCCTGGTCCTGGACGTGCTTTCCCGTCTGGATGCAAAGGAGGACGTCGTGGGCATGGGCATCTGAAGGGTCCAGATAGTGGCAATCATTCGTAGCCACCAGGGGAATGCCCAGCTCCTGGGCTAAGGAAACGATGCCCTGGTTTACCTCTCTCTGCTCGGGGATACCATTTTCCTGAATCTCTAAGTAAAAGTTGGCCTCTCCCATGATCTGGGCATACTCCTGGGCAGCCTTCTTGGCTCCCTCATAATCTCCCACCTGAAGGAGATGGGGTATCTCTCCCTTCAAACACGCAGAGAGGGCAATGAGCCCTTCCGAGTACTCCTTCAGGATCTCCTTATCTATCCGAGGTTTGTAGTAAAAACCCTCCAGATAAGCTAAGGAAACCAGCTTTACCAAGTTCTTATAGCCCTTTTCGTTCTCTACCAATAAGATAAGATGAAAGGCCGCATCGGAGAGACCCTTGTGACTGGTTTTGTCTCTCCGGGAGCCTGGGGCCATGTAAGCCTCACAGCCAATGATGGGATGGATCCCTGCTTTTTGAGCCATCTTGTAAAAGGGGACCACCCCAAACATGTTGCCATGGTCGGTGATAGCCAAGGCCTCCAAGCCCAGCTTGGGGGCTCTATCAAAAAGCCTGGGCAAGAGAATGCCACCGTCCAACAAACTGTACTGGGTATGAAGATGTAAATGAGCAAAATCTGCCATGGTCATCTCCTTCCACACGCCTGCCTATTATCTAACCCACCTTACAAAAAGGCGCAATAGGAGCCTCTAAAACTCAGATTTAAAAGTATCCTGACCCTTCTCTCCTGCCCACCTTGATGTTCTCTCTTCTTTCCCAGAATATTATAGTTGCAAAAAGGAGAGGGGGTGAAGCTGTGACTCTGGAAAAGGCCAAAAAGCTGGTGGAGAAACTGAGGGAAGAAATCAACTACCACGACTACCGGTATTACGTGCTCAATGACCCCATCATTTCCGATGAAGAGTACGATGAGCTCATGCGCCAGCTCATAGAGCTGGAGGAGCAGTTTCCCGAGGTGATAACCCCCGACTCTCCCACCCAACGGGTGGGGGCTCCTCCCAGGGAAGGATTTGAGACTGTCACCCACTCTGTGCCCATGCTCTCTCTCCAAGACGCCCGAAACGAAGATGAGATCCTGGAATTCGACGCTCGAACCAAGCGGTTCTTAGGGCTGGAGCCCGACGCCGTGGTTGAGTACGTAGCTGAGCCCAAGTTCGACGGCCTATCTTGCGAAATCGTTTACTGGGACGCCCGCTTCACTTTAGCCTCTACCCGGGGAGACGGGGTGGTGGGTGAAGATGTAACACCTAACGTGAGGACCATCCGGAGCTTGCCTATGCGCTTTGTAAAGAAGGAAGGAGCCCCTTCTCACTTGGAAGTTAGGGGAGAGGTCCTCATGAGAAGGGTAGACTTCGAGAAGATCAACCAGGAACTCATCAAACGGGGCGAGAGACCCTTTGCCAATCCCAGAAACGCCGCTGCCGGGTCCCTACGCCAGCTGGACCCCAACATCACTGCCTCCCGCCCCTTAGACTTTGTAGCCTGGGGCGTAGGTCTCATGGAAGGGGAAAAACCTAAAAGCCAGTGGGAAACCTTAGCCACGCTGGAAAGATTAGGATTCAAAACATCCACCCCCAGAAAACTTTGCCAAAGCATAAAAGGAGTCTTAGAGTTTTACAGAAAACTGGAGGAAGAGAGGGATGGCTTTGAGTACGAGCTGGACGGTATGGTGATCAAGATAAACAGCTTAGAGCTTTGGGAGAAACTGGGTGCCACAGCCCGATCTCCCCGCTGGGCCTTGGCAGCTAAATTCAAACCCCGGCAGAAAACCTCTCGGATGATGGATGTGATTTATAACGTAGGGAGGACAGGCACCATCACCCCCGTAGCCCTTCTCGAACCCGTAGAAGTAGGAGGAGTAACGGTGAGCAGGGCATCCCTCCACAACTTTGATGAGATAGAAAGGTTAGACACCCGGGTAGGTGACACAGTGCTTATCCAGCGGGCAGGAGACGTAATCCCCAAGGTGGTCATGGTCATCAAGGAGAAGCGCACAGGCCAGGAAAAACCTATCCTGCCACCGGAGAAGTGCCCCGTCTGCAGCGCCCAGACGGTGAAGGAAGGTGCCTACTACAAGTGTGTCAACATCTCCTGCCCCGCCAAACTGGTTCAAGCCATCAAGCACTTCGCCTCCCGACGGGCCATGGATATAGAGGGGCTTGGAGGCAAGACGGCAGAACTCTTAGTGAGCAGAGGCCTGATAAAGGATCTGTCAGACATATACTCCTTGAAGGTTGAAGACTTGCTGGAACTCCCAGGCTTTGCTCTGAAGTCCGTTCAGAACCTTCTGGAGGCCTTAAAAGGGTCTAAAAACCCCTCTTTAGCCAGATTCATATACGCCATAGGGATCCCCAATGTGGGTGAATACACGGCCCAGGTCCTGGCCCGTTACTTTGGAAACTGGAAAAACCTGGAGAAGGCCTCTTTAACGGAACTTGTAGAAATCAAAGGCATAGGTCCAGAAACCGCCGGAAGCGTGGTCCCCTTCTTCAAGGAAAAGCGAAACAAGGAAACCGTGGAAAAAATGATTAGAGCCGGACTAACCATCCAGGAAGAAAAGGAAAAGAAGAAAAGCCTCCTGGCAGACAAAACCGTAGTCTTCACTGGTACCCTCTCTTCCATGACTCGGGATGAAGCCAAAGCCCTGGTAGAGGAACTGGCAGGTACCATCCCCAATTCCGTCTCCCGCAATACAGACCTTGTGGTAGTGGGCGAGAACCCTGGCTCAAAATACCGGCGGGCCCAGCAACTGGGGATCAATATCATCAACGAAGAAGAGTTTTTAAGGCTGGTGGGCAAGGCTTAGCCTCTCTGTACACAAGATCTTTGGGGTCTACCATTGAATTTGGTAAGTTTCTCCGGCCTTTCTGAAGGCTTTGCTTACGGTAAAGTAGTGCAAGTCCAAGAATTCCCATGCTTCTTTTAAAGCGGAAGTGCCAAGCGATGATTTCCAAAAGTAAAGCCACATCAATCTGTTAAGCCAAATCTCTCCCCCGCTGCAGCTCAGAGAATACCATGGGCACTACCGGAATCGGTGAGACTCACGGAAATTGCCAGGGCCTTGGAAGAAAGGATCTCCCTGAAGAAGATCCAAGAGAGGCTCTGCCGGCAACTAAAGAGGCCCACATGGGGAAAGCATCTTCAAGACAGGCTTTTAGAGATAGCGGCGGAACACATAACAGAGGACACCCTCTTAGTTTTAGTCATAGGGGATGTGAGTAAAAAATATGCTGAAAAGATGGAGTATTTAGATAAGGTAAGAGATGGAAGTGAAGGTGAAATAACCAAATCTGATGGTGATAGTGATGGCGGTGGCATACTTTGCAATGGTGGTGATGGATG
>CAZBOO010000103.1:0-4996 GCA_964493535.1 uncultured Aquificales bacterium | reverse complement strand
GTCTTTTTTAAGCTTCTCCACTTTGTGGATGCCATAGGCGGATTTGAAATGATCGATAGCCTCCTGGACGGAGACCCCTGGTTTTAGCTTTACCAGTAGCTGTCCCCCTGTGACAGGGGCTCTTTGAGAGGAAGGGAAAGGTGTTATCATTGTGGGAGAAGGGCTTAACGATTTATCCTTCGCCATTCTGGTGCCGGCAAGGGCCGAGCCGCACCATGTTAGACACAGAACCAAACAGGCAAGTATCTCAAAACTTAAAAACCTTTTCCTCAACATGAAAACACCCCTTTCCGTTGATCTTTACGCTACTGAAATGGTTCCCATTTTCCTGACCGCCTGTTAAGACCCTTTAGAAGCCACATTGCTATTTCCTCCCGTCTCATGGCCCCTCATAAATCCCTCATCGTAGGGGCGGGGTTTATCCCCGCCCGAATAAGGGGGGGCGTAAAGCCCTCCCCTACAGCATACTGTGAAGGTAAGCGATGGATTATCAAAGTATTTTAGGACAACATCCCACATGGACATGCGGCGAATTCATGGATACCTGTCTGCCGTGTCTCCGGCACGGGCAGGAGGGAAGTATGCCCTGCCTCCCACTTGATTGATGAGGCAATCTTTCTTGTCTGAAGGAGTTGGATGTGGGTAGAACCCTTCATTCTTTACAATATTGGGGGCCTTGGATAGGGTAAGGGAGGAGGTGAGTTATGCTCTTTTTGCCTTTGATGCTGATCTACTTTCTGATCTTCCTTTTTGGCCTTGTCCTTCTGTTTCTTATGGTCCAGGTGGGTTTCATATCCTTGGCCTTTCAAAAGTTGGGTATCCCTCCCCAACATCTTTTCTCACTTCTATTCTTTTCCCTGATTGGGAGTTTCATCAATATTCCCATTGCCCGATTTGAGGGAGAGCCTATTGTGGAAGAGGAGGTGGCTTTCTCTGTCTGGGGTATGCCTTATAGGGTTAGGATGCCCAGGATGAGGGAAACGGTCTTGGCCGTGAATTTGGGAGGCGCTGTGATTCCCACTCTTCTTTCCCTCTATTTATGGATCAGGATGGGTTTTCCTTGGCAGCCCCTCTTGGGTGTGGCCCTTGTGGCCTTGGTGACCCATAGGCTTTCCAGGCCTGTCAAGGGCGTTGGGATAGTGGTTCCCCTGTTCATACCCCCTATTTTAGCTGCCTTGGTTGCCCTTATCCTTTTCCCTGCCTTTTCTCCTCCTATGGCCTATATATCTGGGACCATGGGGACCCTTATCGGGGCCGACATCATGAACCTTAAAAGGGTGAAGCAGCTGGGGGCACCTGTGGCTTCCATTGGTGGGGCGGGTACCTTCGACGGCATATTCCTTACAGGTATCATCGCTGTATTCCTGGCTTGAGGCGTTGAATCCTCCTTTTTTGATGTTATATTCACGCTTGTGGCCTAAAACGGACAGGAGGATAGAATAGCATGATAGCCACGGTAACCCTAAACCCCTCTTTGGATCTCACTTTGGTAGTGGACCGCCTTGTGGTGGATGACGTGATCCGTATGCAGGATATGAGGAAGGACCCAGGAGGCAAGGGGATAAACGTATCCCGAGTAGTGAATACCTTGAGAGGTGCCACCATCGCTTATGGTTTCATAGGAGGCCATGAGGGAGGGGCCTTGAGCGTTCTTTTGGCGGAAGAGGGTATACTCACCTCTTTTGTTGCCATAGGCGGGGATACCCGGATCAATATCATCGTCAGCGAGAGGGAGTCGGGGACCCAGACTCGGGTAAACGCCGAGGGACCCAGGGTGAAGGTGGAGGATCTTGAGAAGCTGAAGGAGCGTCTCTGGAAGATGGGTGGGGTTTATTGCGCTACCCGTTTCATGGTTTTTGCCGGCTCTATTCCCCCTGGTTTGCCCAAAACCACCTATCGGGACCTCGTTGAGGATGCCCAGGATAAGGGTATAAAGGCGGTACTGGATACCGATGGAGATGCCTTGAAGTATGGGGTGAGGGCCAGGCCTTTCATGCTGAAACCCAATACTCATGAGTTGGGGCGGCTGGTAGGCAGGGATCTCAAAGGTGCCGGGGATCAGGAGGTTATTCAAGCTGCCGGAGAGGTCCGGGATATGGGTGTGGAGGTGGTGGCGGTCACCAGGGGAGGGGGAAGGGCGGTGTTGGTTGCCGGTGACAAGGTTTTTCTGGGAACCCCCCCTTCCATTAAGGTTGTTAACTCGGTGGGTTCGGGGGACTCTTTTATAGCCGCTTTTCTTTTGGCCCGTTTGCATGGCAAGGGTTTTGAAGAGGCCTTTCAATGGGCCTTGGCTGCTGGTGCAGCCACAGCTATTACCCCGGGAACGGAGTTGTTAAACAGGGAGGACTTTTGCCGTCTTATCCCGGATGCAAAGGTGGAGGAGGTGTGATTATGGCTTTTCTCGATGAGATTGGAGGGAATACGGGCAAAAAAACCAGGCTTTATCGGCTCCTCTATCTTTACGGTCCTGGTAAGGGTAAGGCCCTTTTCCTTCCCATAGATCAGGGTCTGGAACACGGCCCCAAAGACTTTTTCCCCAATCCCGAGAGTGCCAACCCTGAGTTTCAGCTTAAAGTGGCCGTAGAAGGGGGCTTTTCAGGTATCGTCTTTCAGCCTGGTCTGGCTATGAAATATATGAGAGACTATGCGGGATTGGTGCCGTTGATCCTGAAGATAAACGGCAAAACCAATATCCCTTCCGATGATGAGGCTTTCTCTCCCCTCACTGCCACTGTGGAGGAGGCTGTGGCCTTGGGGGCCGATGCCGTGGGCTATACCCTTTATGTGGGCTCCCCCGCTCAAGATCAAGACTTTGCCCAGTTTAGAGAGGTGAGGAGGGAGGCAGAGCGCTTAGGGATGCCTGTCATCATCTGGGCCTATCCACGGGGTCGGGTTATAGAGGCCAAGGGAGGCAGGAACAGCCTCTATGCTGTAGAGTATGCTGCCCGGGTGGCGTTGGAATTGGGGGGGGATATGGTGAAGTTGAATATACCCCATTTGGAGCCGGAGAAGGCCCACCAGCTTCCCTCTTCATATGATGAGTTGGTTCGGGGGATAAGCCTGGAGGAGGCTATGATCCGGGTGGTAGAGGCTGCTGGTAAGTTGCCCGTCATTATTGCTGGGGGCGGCAAGGTGGATGATGAGGAGCTTCTACGCAGGGCCAGGATCTGTGTCAAAGCCGGGGCTATAGGGTTCATTTTCGGCCGGAATATCTGGCAGCGCTCCTTTCCCCAAGCCTTAGAGATGGTCCAGAGATTGAAAGGGATTCTTTTGGAGGACTGATCCCGAAGGTGGTATGTCCAAAGACGGTTTTTAATTTTCACCTTAAAAGGGAAGTGGGTGGTTTTATAATCGAAGAGGTCTTCTTCCTTTACAAAAGGCCTTCTGGGTTGTAGCTTCGCAGAAGATTTTACAGTATGATTAAAAAAAGGGATGAAATGATAGTGGATACCAATTCCCAGTTTTGGACTCAAGAAGCCTTGGCCACTTTTCCTGATTTCATGTTGGAGAGTTACCGGAAGATGTTCGGCGAGGATATCACCCTCACCATCAAGGAGACCATCAGGGATATTAATGAGGCAGGGGTGGACAGGGCTGTCATTGTAGCTGTGGATGCTGGGACTACCTTTGGCTTCAGAACCCCCAACGAGCTGGTGGCCCAGGTGGTGGAGAAGGTCATATCGGATAATCCCAAGGGATCTTTAGGTCTGGATTAACCCTTAACTATCTTTGCAAACGCTGCTCCGAAAGGTGGGTGTTCTTCCCATGTGCCTGATCTGTTAAGGACCTCCAGAAAACGGGGGAGAAATCCTGGCTTGTAAACCCTTTCCCTTTAGGGTAGCACTTAAAAAAGCCCTTTGTTTTCGAGGAGGATCGGGTTGGCAGAGAGGGCAGTCATTGCCGGTGGTGGGACAGGGGGACATCTGTTTCCAGGCGTGGCAGTGGCCAAGGAACTGAATGCATTGGGCTGGGAAGATGTCCATTTTGTGGGTACAGCCAAGGGGATAGAGGTTCGGGTGCTGCCAAAGGAGGGATACCCCCTGCATACCATCACTGCCGAGGGCTTTAGGGGAAGGGGCATAAGAAGCGTCAGGGCCTTGTTCAAACTGGCGATAGGTTACTTTCAATCCTTACGCCTTTTCAGAAGGCTTCGTCCCCAATGGGTGCTGGGTGTGGGAGGATACGCCTCTCTCCCTGGGGGCTTGGCCGCCATCTCCCTTGGTATCCCCCTTTTTCTTCATGAGCAGAATGTTACTTGTGGCTTGGCCAACCGGCTTCTGGCTCCCTTTGCCAGGGAGGTGTTTCTCTCCTATTTCGGAACCAAGGGACTCCCTAAAAGGGCAAGGGTCCGGGTGACGGGGAATCCTGTGAGGAGGGAACTTTTAGAGGCAGAAAGGGACCCTGGCTTCTTTGGTTTCTATCCTGGGAAAAGGGTGGTGCTTGTCTTTGGAGGAAGCCAGGGAGCCAAAAGGATTAACGAGGCCATCACAGGGGATATGGAGTTATTATCCAATCACAAGGATGACTTGGCTTTTATCCATCAGACGGGGGAGGAATATGAGAGGGAGGTTAGAGAGGCCTATGCCCGAGGAGGGCTTGAGGCTTATGTGGCTCCCTTTATCTATGAGATGGGTAAGGCCTATGCCACGGCCAGTCTGGTGGTTTGCAGGGCGGGGGCTACTACCCTGGCCGAGGTGACTGCATTGGGAAGACCTTCTCTTCTGATTCCTTTTCCCCATGCCGTAGGGGGTCACCAACTCCGCAACGCTAAGGCCCTGGAAGAAAGGGGGGCAGGAGTGGTAATTACAGAGGACGAGTTGACCCCCGGGGTATTAGGGGAGAGGGTCTTGAGTCTCATTGGCAATGATGAGGTGTTGGAAGATATGGCCCAGAAGGCCAGGGGATTGGGCAGGCCCCGGGCGGCCCGGGATATAGCTGTGAGATGCCAGGAGGTGGTGGGTGCTGGAAGGTAGGGTTCACTTTGTGGGTATGGGGG
>CAZBOO010000102.1:0-5043 GCA_964493535.1 uncultured Aquificales bacterium | reverse complement strand
TATCCAAGACCCTCTTGGCCCAGATCGAGGAAAGGAAAATGGTCCCCTCTGTGGCTATCCTCATCCACCTTTCCCAGGTATTCCAGTTTCCCCTTAAGTCCCTCACGGGCTTGGAAAGGGGGGAAGAGTAGATTGCTGGAGATTCGCATCCATGGCAGGGGAGGCCAAGGGGCTGTTGTAGCCTCCCATCTCTTGGCCCTGGCCTTCTTCAAAGAAGGCCAATGGGTCCAGTCCTTCCCCACCTTCGGAGCCGAAAGGAGGGGGGCGCCTGTAGCCGCCTTCACCCGGGTGGATACGGAACCCATCACCCTGCGCTGCGGCATCACTGAACCCGACATCCTGGTGGTCTTGGACGCCACCCTTCTGAGAGATGTGGACGTGACCCAGGGGCTGAAGAAAGGGGGACAGGCCATTATCAATTTTCCCCACCCTGTGGATCTGGAGGGTATAAATACCTCTACAGTAGATGCCTCCACCATCGCCTTGAACAACAGTCTGGGCACTCCCACTTATCCCATTGTTAATACTGCCATGGTGGGGGCCTTCGCCGGGACCACAAAACTTGTATCCTTAGACTCGGTGATAGAAGCTATCAAAGAGTACGTAAGAGAGAAGACCCAGGAAAACATTGCAGCAGCCGAAGAGGCATGGAGAGGATTGAAATGAAGAGCATGTCACTGACAGACTTAGAGAAAAAACTGAAGGGACACATCTATAGAGACCAACTCATGTTGACCATCAAAACCGCCATATTGAAATTCAAACCATTGGCGGTCATTCTCTTGGGGCCCCTTACTGAAGAATCCCCCAGCCACATGGCCGAGGCCCAGGTGTTGTTCATTCAAGAAAGGGGGGAGTGCCCATCGAGCCGAAGAAAGAGGATGAGCAGGTTTGACGAATTTGGGGTTTTGGACCTCTCCTTCATGGAAGCCACCAGGTTCCTGGAGATGGTAAAAGAAGGTAAACCCCATGGCAGGGAGATCATAAAGAGTGGCGTGGTCATATACACAAAAGACGAAGGTACCTGGAAGTATATCTACGAAATGGCCTCTATTGTGAGCCAATTTCACCAAGATCAAAAGAAGAAAATGAACTGAGATGAATATCACCCTACTGAGAACCTTCAGTAGCACCCGGAGGATAAAAACGGGGGCCTGGAGCAGGCTTCAACCCGTCTTCCTCAACAGCATAGCCCCATGCATGGATGCTTGTCCCTGCTCCATAGACGTACCCAGGATCTACGACCTGGTTCTGAAAGATAATTTAAGGGAGGCCGCTTTGCACCTCTTAGCTTACAACCCCTTTCCCTCCATCACGGGCAGGGTGTGTCCCCATTTCTGCCAGGAAGCTTGCAACCGAAAGGAGTTAGATGGGGCTGTGGAGATTCGCGCCCTGGAGAGACACCTGGGGGACTTGATCCTAAAAGAAAAGATCTTTCCCCCAAAGGAAGGCTTCCAGGGGCCCAAGGTAGCCATCATAGGCTCAGGCCCCGCGGGCTTAGCCGCCGCCTGGTACCTGGCATTAGGGGGCATGGAGGTAGTGGTCTTCGAAAGGGAAGAGGCACCAGGGGGCATGCTGAGCTGGGGTATTCCCCCTTTCCGCTTGGATAGGGGGATGGTGAAGGAAAACATCCAGAAGTTAGAGGAAATAGGGGTATCCATTCTCACCGCATCTGCCGTCAGCCCCCAGGATTTAGATATGCTCTCCTCCGAATATCAGGGGATAGTGGTGGCAACGGGGCTCACTAAGGCCCGGGAGCTACCCATGAAGGGCAGCAAACACGCCGTCAAGGGACTGGATCTGCTGAAGGCTTACAACCTGAAGGATGAACTCCCTCCTGGGGAGAGGGTTGTAGCCATAGGCGGGGGCAACGTGGCAGTAGATGTGGCAAGGTTGCTTCGCCGGGATGGAAGGGAGGTGACCCTGGTCTGTGTGGAACCCCGGGAGGAGATGCCCGCCATCCCTGAAGAGATCCAGGAGGCCTTAGAAGAAGGGGTAATGATCAGGGACTCCTTAGGTGTGAAGGATATCCTTATAAACCAAGGAAAAGTATCTGCCGTTAGGGCGGGGAGGGTAAGGATCACCGGAGAAGAAGACCGGATAAAAGAGGTGGAATGGATAGACCAGACAAGGGAGGAGATCCCCTGCCAGTTGGTGGTGCTGGCTGTGGGTCAGGAAGGTGAAGAGACATGGCCATCCGATGAAAACCTCCTCTTGGCCGGAGACCTGGACAGAGGGCCCAGTACCGTGGCAGAGGCCATAGCCTCGGGCAGAGACGCGGCCCTTAGGTTGAAGGCCAGGCTGAAAGGGGAACCCTTCGTAGGAGTAAAGGAGAGGCTCTGGCAACGGGACCGCCATGAAATCATCACCTTTGAGGACTTAAATCCTTTTTACTTTGATCACATCCCTCCAGGAGAGGTGAAGGATCAGGAAAGCGCCCTAAAAGAGGCCCAGCGATGCTTCTCATGTGGATACTGCAACGCCTGCGGCAACTGTTGGATCTTCTGTCCCGATGTGGCCATCACCTTAGAGTCTTACCCCCAACTGGACCGGGACCATTGCAAAGGCTGCGGCATCTGCGCCACCGAATGCCCCCGGGGCGTGGTTTACATGAAGGAAAAGGAATAACGGCATGCGGTTCAGCCGAGGCGTAAAGCGCCGGCGGCTGCAACCGCTGGTTAGGCGGTTTATCAGAGATCTTTGGGAGTCAGACCCCTGTGCCTGGCAATCCGTGCCAGCCGGGTTGCGACAGGACTCAGTGAGATGTTCCAGATTGACGCTTCACTGTCCAGCCAATTCGCAGCAACGCGGCCAGCACAAGACGGGCTTTGGTTGATGGCCATTGACTCATGCCGGTGCCACGAAGACTTCACCCAACTCGGGAATTGTCTCTCCGTGTTCCAGTCGGTCGGCCAACACGCGCAAGGCCAAAGCTTTGACTGGAGTTGACCCGCCTTGGCGTAAGTGTGTGACGCAGTGACCAGTTATTCCGTCTCTTTCGGCTTCAGTTAAGTTCAACATCTCATTAACCCCTTATTTTCTCTTTGACCAGACAGCCGAGTAGATCATCCCAGCTCCGAGCCCTGGATACCATCGGCAAAATCAAACGAATAAACCTTCTTCTCTTCTCACTTGTCCTCAAATCGTCAACATTGATAGACGAAAGATGCTGTTTGAACTTATCAAAGGGATAGGCAACAAGATCTGGAAACGAAGCGTACTCAAGAATCCTTCTCAACCGATACGCCTCCGAGAGATTCTCGTCGCTATTCCAAAAGTACTTTTTAATCCTGCCTTCTCGGGGGAACCCCTGCTTTTTGAGAGTCGGGGCCCTCGGTCAGCTTCCCTTGTAGGCTACTCGGAACACTTCCTCTGGAGTCGTGGCGCCTTCTTTTGCTTTCTCCATCCCGTTTTCTATGAGGGTTACCATGCCCGAGGAAGTAGCGGCTCTCTTTATCCGTTCTGAGTCTACCCCTTCGCTGATGAGGTTTCTGATCTCGTCGGAGACCAGCAGCAGCTCGTAGATTCCGGTTCGTCCTTTATAGCCCGTATAGGCACACTTCTCACACCCCATTCCTCGGCGGAAGGGGGTCTCTCCCATGGGCTCCAGTCCCATAGCCTTGAGCAAGGCCGCGGATGGAGTGTAAGGCTCCTTACAGTGGGAGCAAACAGTTCGTACGAGCCGCTGAGCCAGGATGCCTATTACGGAGGATGCAACAAGGTAGTCCTTGACCCCCATGTCCAGGAGCCTGGTAACAGCGCTGGCGGCATCGTTGGTATGGAGGGTGGAAAAGACCAGGTGGCCTGTGAGTGCTGCTTGAATGGCTATTTCTGCCGTCTCAAAGTCTCGGACCTCTCCTACCAGGACAATGTCGGGGTCTTGACGGACTATGGATCTTAGGCCGGACGCGAAGGTAAGGCCTGCTTGGGGGTTGGTTTGGATTTGGTTGACCCCTGGGAGCACGTATTCTATGGGGTCTTCTATCGTGATGATCTTGGTTTCGGGAGAGTTTATTTTCTGGAGAGAGGCGTAGAGGGTGGTTGTCTTCCCGGATCCTGTGGGCCCGGTCACTAAGATCATTCCGTGAGAGGAGGTGATGAGCTTCTCGAAGGTGGGCAGGATGTTAGGAGGGAAGCCTAAGGTTTTAAGTTCCAGGTTTACGCTGCTTTGGTCCAGGATTCTCATGACCACCCCCTCTCCGAAGAGGGTAGGCAGGGTAGCAACCCTCAGATCTATCTTCTTGCCGGCCAGGTTGATCTTTATTCTGCCGTCCTGGGGGAGCCTTCTTTCCGCTATATTGAGCTTTGACATGATCTTGACCCTGGAGACCACAGCCGGAAGGATCCCTTTGGGCAGCGTTTCCACTTCTTTAAGCACCCCGTCTATGCGGTATCTAACCATTACGCTCTTATCGAAAGGCTCTATGTGTACGTCGCTGGCCCCTTGTTCTATGGCCCGGGAGAGAATGATGTTTACCAACCTGATAATGGGGGCTTCCGAAGCCATGTCCTTTAGCTGTTCCAGGTCTTCGCCGGAGGCGTACTCTATGGTTTCGGGCTCCAGGGACCCTAAGAGGTCATCCACGTTGCTCTTTCCGCCGTTGTAAAGCTTGTTGAGCGCTTCTGTTATTCTTTCTTCTGTTGCAAAGAAGATTTTAGGACTCTCGGGGAAATATCTGACAAGGGCCTCAATCAAGTAGGTGTTTGTGGGGTCGGCTACGGCTGCGGCCGGGGACCCCTCCCATTCAAAAAGGAGAACCCTTTCCTTTTTAAGGAAGGGAAGGGGAATAGAGTCTTTTAAAGGTGCCGACTCGGGAAGACCTTGAGAAAGATCGAGGCAGTCCACCTGAAGCAATTCAGAGATCTTTCTCAGGTAGAACTGCTCTGATATGAGACCAGACCGCAGCAAGACCTTTCCGACCTTTATGGGGTTGCTGGAGGGAAAGTTTAGTCCTTTGATGTCTCCTGCGTCTACTCCCCAGGCCTTGGCCATTTCCTCCTTGTCTGATGGGGTGTACTTAGAAACGAATGGCAAAAAAACCT
>CAZBOO010000101.1:0-5060 GCA_964493535.1 uncultured Aquificales bacterium | reverse complement strand
AGAGAGAGGTGGGTGTTATGGGCAGAACGATTCCTCCCCGGATGGTGAGCAAGGCCTTTGCCATTTTTTTCCTCTCGGGGGCCCTGGTTTTTCTGGCTATCCTGTTCCTTCTCCTCTTCGAGAGGGTTATGTCCCTTATCAAACTGGCCTTCGAGGTGGTCTCGGCCTTCGGCACCGTGGGGCTTTCTACGGGTATCACCCCCACCATTTCCCCAGTTTCCAAGGTGACCCTTTCGGTGGTGATGCTGGCGGGAAGGGTGGGGCCCTTGACCCTGGTACTGGCCATGGCTCGCAGAGAGACTCCCCCGGAGATACGCTATCCTGAGGCCCAGGTGATGGTGGGGTGAGGGGAGATATGCTGGCAAAAATCCTTCTTATCCTCCTTTTTTTGGCCTTGTCTGCCTTCTTTTCCGGTTCGGAGACCGCCTTCTTTTCCCTTCAGCCCTTGGAACTGGAAAGGCTTCGCCAGCGGCGGGGGGGTATGAGGGTTACGGCCTTGATGAGGCTCCTCTCCCGTCGGGAGGCCCTCCTCACCACAGTGCTCATAGGGAATGAGGTGGTGAATGTGGCCCTCTCTTCTGTGGCTGCTTCCCTGGCCCTCAGTCTTTGGGGGGATCGGGGACTGGGGTTCTCTGTGGCAGTGATGACCTTTCTTCTGGTTCTTTATGGGGAAATCACCCCTAAGGCCTTAGCTGTGAGCAGGGCTACCACCTGGGCCTTGGTGGCTGCCCCTTTCCTCCTGTTTTTCTCCTTTTTGGTTTATCCCTTCCGGTGGTTTCTCACCACCATGACCAAAGGTATCACCCACGGCATTACCGAGGAGGAGAGGAGCGTGGGGGAAGAGGAGTTTAAGGCCTTGGTGAGGGAGGGCAGGAGGAAAGGGATCCTGAAAGAGACAGAGCGGGAGATGATCATGAAGGTCTTCCGTTTCACCCATACCCGTGTGGGGGAGATTATGACCCCCAGGACAGAGATGTTTGCCTTGGAGGTGGGGGTCCATTTGAAAGAGGCCTGCGAGCGTCTGAAGGAGGTGACCTATCGGGAGATCCCCCTTTACGAGGACCATCTGGACAACCTGGTGGGTGTTATGAGGACCAAAAACCTGCTGGGCCTGCCCTGGGGCTTAGTGAAGGCGGGCAGCCTGAGAGAGCTTATGGAGGAGCCCCACTTCGTTCCTGAAAGCAAGGAGGCCGTGGAGCTTTTGAGGGAGTTTCAGAGGAAGCGCCTCCATATGGCTATAGTCATAGACGAATACGGGGGAGTAGCGGGTCTGGTCACTTTGGAAGATATCATCGAAGAGTTGGTTGGGGAGTTGTCCGACGAGTTTGGGGGCGAGGAAGAGGAGAACAAGGAGATAGCTCCAGGGGTTTACAGGGTGTCTCCCCGGATGTCCTTGGAGGATTTGGAGGAGAAAGTGGGCATCGAGCCCCCTGAGGATGTGGACATTGATACGGTGGGGGGGTTGGCCTTTCATCTTTTTGGCAGGGTGCCTCGGAAGGGGGAGTTTGTGGAGTATCAAGGTTGGCGTTTGCGGGTTGAAGAGATGAAGAGGACCAGGATTCTCAGGGTGCTTTTGGAGAGGATAGATGAAGATGAAAAGGCCCAAGATTCCCTTCATTGAGGCCAAGGAGAAGGGGAGAGTGGCCTTGGTGGGTTTCCCGTTGGACGCTACTTTCTCCTATAGACCGGGGGCTGGCATGGGCCCGGAGGCTATAAGGGAGGTGTCGGAGGGTCTAGAGGCCTACAGTCCCTATCTGGAGCTGTCCTTAGAGGACTTGTCCTTTGAGGACCGGGGGGATTTGCCCCCTTCCAAGGGGTCTCTTGAGGGATGCCTGGCCCAGATCCAGGGGGAAGTGGAGGGGCTGCTAAAAGTAGGGAAGACCCTTTTGGCCTTGGGAGGAGAGCACTTGATCACCTTGCCATTGGTAAAGGCCCATTTGGGCAGATGGACTAACTTGGTGGTGGTTCATCTGGACGCCCACATGGATCTTAGGGATGAGTATGAAGGCAGGTCTCTTTCCCATGCAACGGTGATGAGGAGGGTGTGGGAGGAGGTGGATGGTCGGGTTTATCAATTGGGTATCCGCTCTGGAACCAGAGAGGAGTGGGGCTTTTCCCGGCAGCACTGTCGGCTTTGTCCCTATAACCTCTCCCGCCTGCAGGAATACTTAAGGGAAATCGGTGATACCCCCATCTATCTCACCATAGACCTGGATGTGTTGGATCCCGGCTGCTTTCCCGGCACGGGCACACCCGAGAGTGGTGGCATCACTCCCCAGGAACTCTTTTCCACTCTGCCCCGATTTTTGGGCAGGAACTTAGTGGGGGCCGATGTGGTGGAACTTTCCCCTGCCCATGACCCTACGGGGGCTTCCACTATTCTGGCTGCCAAGGTGGTGAGGGAGATGCTCCTCCTGTTGCAATCTACTGAAAAAGAATAGGCTGTGGTATGCAGAGACTTCCTCTCTATCGGTTTTTAGCGGATCTTCACCGGGGCTTTCGTGATCTCCAGGTAACTGCCGTCTCCCCTGCTCAAGCTCAGTTGGCAAGAATGTCTGCCTTTCACCTGCTTGATGAGGCAACCTTTCTTGTTTGTGTGTATCGCTCAAAAACCACGGGCACATCCACCTGATATTGGACGTGTACCGTCACCTCACCGCTTTTTCTGCGCCATGCTCTCCAGTATTCGTTTCATTTGACTCAGTTCCCTGCCGTATTTGGCCCAATTCCCCTGTTTTAGATAGGCTATTGCCCGGTTATAATGCTTGAGAGCCTGCCTTGCCATATTGGGAAGTGAACCTGTGGGCAGGCCTGCGGCTGCCTTTTCCGTCACCTTCTCAGGCACATTTTCGGCTGAAAGAATGGCCCTTAGCGCTTGATCCAGGGTCCCTCTCATCTCCAATTTATTGCCAAATGCTGCCACTGTACGCTTGAGTTCCGGCATCTGACTCTGCTCGGACTGAAGATAAATGGGCTCCACATAGATGAAGGAGTTCTCGATGGGAATGATGAGAAGATTGCCCCGAATCACACGTGAACCCTTTTGTCCCCAGAGGGTAAGCTCCGATGAGATATTAGGTTTTTGGTTGATGCGGGCCTCAATTTGCATTGGCCCGTAGATGAGCTTCTCTTTCGGTAATTTGTAAACGATCAGTTCGCCGTAATTCGGGGCGTCGCAGCGCGCGCACATCCAGGCAACCATATTGTTCTTTTTGGATGGCGTTAGCGGAAGCATTAAGATAAACTCTTCCGACCGGCCCTTTGGCAGCTTCATGATGATGTAGTATGGGAACATCGGTTGTTCAGTGTCCTGGTAGATTTCTTTCGGAATACTCCAATAGTCTTCCTGGTTATAAAAGACCTGCGGATCCATCATGTGGTAAACGTTGTAGATCTGAGCCTGAATCCGAAATATATCTGTGGGGTAACGAAAATGTTTTTGCAAGAAGGGTGGCATTTCATCCATGGATTTGAACAGGCCGGGGAAAATCTTTCTGTAGGTTCGAATAACGGGGTCGGTGGGATCCACAACGTAGTAGTTGACGGCTCCATTATAAGCATCAATCACAACCTTAACGGAATTCCGGATGTAGTTTAGCCCGCGGCCTTGCATGGACTGTGAAATGGGTTCTGAATAGGGGTACATGTTGGTTGTTGTGTAGGCGTCGTGAATCCAGTAGAGCTTGCCATCGTCACCGACTACGATGTAGGGGTCTGAATCATAGCTCAGGAAGGGTGCAATGGTTCGATCCCGGTCTGTAATGATTCGATGATACATAATCCGGCTTTTACTGGTGATGTAGCCGGTGAAGAGAATTTTGAAGTCCGAAAAGGTCCAGGCATAAATGAGTCGCCTAAAGACATTCGAGATTTCTACGCCCCCTTTTCCCGCGTAGGTTGTGTAAACATTCTGGTCCCCCTTTGGGAAATCGAATTCCTGCGTTTTGGTTCGAACGATGGCGTACTCGTCAGTTTCCTCGCCGTAATAAATCTCTGGGCGTGTAATTTTAAGCGAAACATCCGATTGGGGTGGAATGTCCCTCACAATGAAATCAGGCATGCCCTCGGAGGTCACCTCGTTTACAGGGTTCATGACTAGGCCGTAGCCATGCGTGTATTTCAGGTGGGTGTTAACCCAGGTCCGGGCGCGGCTGGGAATCTGGGAGGGGGGCAACTCCCGTGCAGCCAAAGCTACCTGCAGGTATTTCTGGAAATGATAGCGATCCACATCGACGCTTTTAAAATCATAGTACAGGCGGATTTCCTGCAGCTGCTTGTAGGTCTGAACCAGGGGTCTCCGGTCCCAGAGCCGGATGTTTTCAATGGTGGAACGATTTTTCTGTATGTCTTTGTAAGAGAGGTCCTGCTGTACGGGGAAATCTTTCTCCTCCACGCGATTCAGCCCGTACGCAAGCCGGGTAAATTTTATATTATTCTCAATGTAAGGTGCCTCTTTCGTAACTTCATTGGGCTTGACTGCGTACTGCTGGAGCAGATTGGGACAGATCCATACAAATCCCACCAGAACGACAAGATACGCCTTGATTGCATAGGAGATCCACTTCCACTTATGGATGACCGGCGTCAGGAAAAGCAGCAGGCTTACTGCGAGTGTCAGAATGAGTAAAATCCAGTAGGCGGGGATCTGTGCATGGACGTCCGTGTAGCTTGCTCCATAGGCTACGCCTCGTGTGGAGTAAAGCATGCCGTACAATTTTAGACGGTAGACCCAGGCTATTCCCAGGAAGAAAAGTCCCCCCAGAACCGACAGATGGAATTGGGCTTTCGGAAGCACATAGAACCGGCTTTCCCGCAGAGTGATGACCTGATCAAAGTAGTAGGAAATGGCCACTGCCACGAAGATGAGGAAGGTAGAGTATAGATACCAACCCTGAATGAATTTGTAGAGCGGCAACTTGAAGACATAGAAACCCACATTTTTTGAGAAGATCGGATCGGTCACGCCAAATTGAGAGTTGTGAAAGAATTTTAGGAAAGTCTCCCATGAACTGGCAGCCCCTAACCCCATGACCGCGGCCAAGAAGAGCATGACTACCCCC
>CAZBOO010000100.1:0-5110 GCA_964493535.1 uncultured Aquificales bacterium | reverse complement strand
AGAGACTGGCGATTAGAGCTTGTCCGGGCCCTTCGGAGCTTTGAGGATATAGAGAGGGTTTTTCATTTTCAGACCCGGGAGAAAGAAGGGATAAAGGCGGTGTGCAAGAGGTATCCCCCCTTTATCACTCCCTTTTTCCTTTCCCTTATGGATCGTCAGAATTCTAAAGACCCTCTCCGCCTTCAGGTGGTTCCTACTGTATACGAACTCGCTCCAGGTTTGGAGGATCCCCTGGCTGAGGAGGCCTTTTCCCCCTTTCCTCAGGCTGTTCACAGGTACCCCAATCGCCTTCTTCTGGTTACCACCAATCTCTGTGGGATTCACTGTCGTTACTGTTTCAGGAAGAGGAACTGGGGCAGGCCCACCTTCTTTTTCTCCCATTGGGGGGAACTGGAGTCCTACCTTCATGGTCATGGGGAGGTAAGCGATCTTCTCATCTCCGGGGGAGATCCTCTTCTCATGCCCATGGCTGACCTTGAAAGGATACTTTCCCTGGCTCGCAGGGTTCAGGTGAAGGTGATTAGGCTGGGGACCAGGATACCTGTGGTCCTGCCTTACCGGATAGACTATGCCCTTCTACGCCTCTTGGAGCCCTATGCCCCTTTGTGGATCTGTCTCCATGTGAATCATCCCAGAGAGCTGACAGATGAGCTGGGAAGGGCTGTGGAGGCCCTCTCCAAGGTGGGTTGCTCTGTGGTTTCCCAAACGGTCCTTTTGAGGGGGGTGAATGATCAGTCAGATACCTTGGCCCGGCTGTTTATGGGCCTCCTATCCATGGGGGTGAAACCATACTACCTCTTTCAGTGTGATCCGGCCCCCGGCACTGACCAGTTCAGGGTTTCTGTGGAGGGGGGGAGGAATTTGATGAAGGCCCTGTGGGGCAGGGTTTCCGGTTTGGCTTACCCCCATTATGCCATGGATCTCCCCGGCGGTGGGGGAAAGGTGCTTCTCTGATGTCTCTCCGGGTCCGTCTGGATCAGCTTTTGGTGGAGAGGGGACTGGTGGAGGGCAGGGAGAAGGCCCGCTCTTTGATCATGGCTGGGGAGGTCTGGGTGGAAGGACGCCGGGTGGACAAAGCAGGCAGGGCTTTTCCCCGGGAAGTGGAGATAGAAATCAGGGGTCGGGTCTGTCCCTGTGTTTCCCGGGGAGGCTTAAAGCTGGAAGGGGCTTTGGAGGCCTTAGGTGTAAAAGTGAAGGACAAGGTGGCAGCCGATCTGGGGGCTTCCACAGGGGGATTTACCCATTGCCTCCTCTCCAAGGGCGCAAGGAAGGTCTATGCTGTTGATGTGGGCTACGGACAGCTCCATTGGAAACTCCGTCAGGACCCCCGGGTGGTGGTGATGGAGAGGATCAATGTGAGGTATTTGAAGCCTTCTGCCTTGGATGAGACGGTGGATCTGGTGGTGGCCGACTTGTCATTTATCTCCCTTACCCTGGTATTACCCACCATCGCCCGGATCTTGAAGCCGGGGGGTGAGGCCCTCTTGCTGGTGAAGCCCCAGTTCGAGGTGGGCCGGGATAGAGTGGGCAAGGGTGGGGTGGTTAAAGATGAAAAGGATCGCCTTAGGGCCCTGGATAAAGTGAAACAAGCCGCCCAGGCACTGGGCTTTCAGTCTTTGGGTTGGATGGATTCTCCTGTGCCTGGGGCCAAGAAGGGGAACGTGGAGATCTTTTTACACCTGAGGCTTCCCTAAGAGCGTGGTAAGGATGGCCTCGGTGGCCCTTGATCGGTTAAGGGTATAGAAGTGCAGGGCCTTAATGCCGTGGTTCAATAGGTCCCTGCACTGGTTATAGGCGTGTTGGATACCCAATCTCCGTACTTCTTCGGGATTGCCGGCCTTTTCCATGGTTTTTATTAGACCTTCGGGAATGGTGGCGCCGCAGAGCCGGGTGAAGCGTATCACCTGCTTCAGGTTGGTGATGGACATTATGCCGGGGATGATGGGTGCCTGTATACCTATGGCTCTGGCCTTGTCCACAAAGCTGTAAAAGTGGCTGTTATCAAAAAAGAGTTGGGTTACCACAAAGTCTGCGCCTTTATCCACCTTGAGCTTGAGATACTGCAAGTCCGCTTCCTTATCGGGGTTCTCAATGTGCCCCTCGGGGTAGCCCGCCACACCTATACAGAAATCCCAGCTCCTCTTGATAAACTCCACCAGCTGATAGGCGTATTGAAAGCCGCCAGGGACGGGCTTGAATTCCCTTTCTCCCTGGGGAGGATCGCCCCTCAGGGCCAAGAGGTTCTCTATGCCCCTTTTTTGTAGCCAGTCTAAGGTCTGGGCCAGCTCTTCCTTGGTGGCCCCTGCGCAGGTGAGATGGGCCACCACATTGAGACCCTGCTCCTTTATCCTTTGGGCCAGCTCTAAGCTTTTGTCTTTGGTGGTGCCCCCCGCCCCGTAGGTAATGGAGACGAAGCCTGGATTCCATCTCCTTAGCCTCTCCAAATTCTGGAAGAGGGCCTCTTCCTCTTCCGGGGTTTTCGGGGGGAAGAATTCGAAGGATATGACCGAAGATCCCTTTTGTAGCGCCTCTTTTACAAGCATGGACCCACCATTAATCCAGACCTACCCCAACGTCAAGTTCCTTATCGGGGAGAGATGCCTAAATAGGCTATTGAGGTTATTGGTTTAAATCGTAGGACCAGTAAATCTTAATGCCTTTCTCTTTGGCGTATTTCTCTACGTCTGGGGTGATGGTGTGGACCACGGCCACAGTGAGGATATGGTTTTCATGAACGCCTTCCAGAGATGAGACCAGTTTCACGTGCTTCATAAACTTATTTACCTCTCTTTTGGAGAGGCTGGTCTTGGCTTCTCCCAGAATGAGGACCTTCTCACCATTTCTCTTGCACCATCCATAGATGTTGATCTGGATGTATCTCTTGCCATCAGGTCCCAGGATATACTTTCTCAGCAGTTTGCCTTCGATTTGTAGGTCCAGATCCCTTTTTAGGAGGATAGGAAGGGCCCTGTAACTCTTGTTTTCTAACTCGTATCCCACAGCATCGGACATGCTCTCCAGTCTCTTGCGGGTCTCGCTGTGATCTTCTACCAGCTTGGTGAGGACCTTTTCGGTTTTTCTCTGAGCATCGGCCAGTTCTCCAAGCTTGGCCTCTGTATTTCTCTGGGCTTCTGCGAGCTGGTTCACCCTGTGGGTGAGCTGATCCAATCGCTCTTCTGTTTTTCTTTGAGCCTCGGTAAGCTGGTCTACCCTGAGGGTAAGTTGCTCCAGTCTCTCCTCTGTATTTCTCTGGGCTTCTGCGAGCCGGCTTACAACCTCCTTGAGTTCCAGGAAATCCTCTCTCTTTACAGACTCTCCCACCACCTTCTGTATGGCCCTAACCGCCTTCAGAAGGGGACCCCTGAGTTCAGGGGGAAGCTCTTCAAATGCTTCGAGCAGCTCCACTTCCAACAATGCTAACCTCCTTGCTTAAAACAAGATAACTGAACAGCAGGATTATGTCCATAGTACATCTAATTTGGCAGGTGAGGGATGGCCTGTGGATAAGGCCATCCCTCTGATTGTAGTCCCCTACTTCTCCATCCAGAACTGGACCTTCTCTGGCATAAAGACAGGCTGATTGGTCACTTCAACCACCTGCCCAGTGGAAAGCTGAATGTAGGTTTTGAGCTTTTTGCCCACCTTTTTAGACACAATACCCTCTCCGATGGCCGGGGCACCCTGACCGATACCCACGGATTTTTCTAATATGCCGTTTAGATAGGCTTCTTCTCTGAGGATAGTGGGCTGTTTATATGGAATGCCCGCCTTGTAATAGAGGGAGTATAGGGAAGAGTCACCCCCGAAACCGCAGATATCCGAATCAGGGGTAAAAGTGGTGTACATGGCCAATTGGCCTATAACCGAGGGCTTGGATATTACCCTTTCAGCGGGACTGGAGACGCTGAGCTGTATTTTCCATCCGTCGTGAGATGCTATGTAATTGGCGCATGCCCGCCAGTCGGTGTAGCTCTCGCAGTTGCTGGCAGTTACACCTGTTACCTTTGTTACTACCTTCTTCGCACTCGCGCAATTACTGCAACCTCCGCTTTCGTCTTTGCATTCGTCTGCTTCTCCACCTTCACACATACAAATATAATCAGCTACATTTGCCGAGACTTCTATATTCGTGGTGTCGTAGATATTCGTTACAGTGTTACATGAGGATCCATATCCCCAGGCTCCGTTGTTGTATCCCCAGCAGGTGTCTTTAACACCGTAAATGTACTGCTGGGCTTCGCTGGTCTTGTCTGTGCTGCCAAAGTACTTTCCTGTGCCGAAGTAGCACCAGAGATTACCCTGGTCGTCAAAGGCAAATTCGGGAGAGGCTGTTATGGGACCGTCGGTGTATACCAAGGTAGTTATATTGTCAGGGGTCCAGCTTGTGGGCAGGGCCTCATTGGTCAGTACCCTGAGCATCTTCCCTGAAAATGAGCTGCCGCTTTTTTCCGCTGTGCCGCAGTAGATAGCGTCTACATTGTAATCGTTGTCAGGGTCCACAGCCACACAGTCACCCACGTATGTATCAGTAGTGGGTAACGGGAGTTTCTTGGTTAAGGAACCATCTCTTAAATTTATGACGTAGATATAGCCCTGGCTTGGGGGACTGTCTCCACTATAATCGGTGGGTCCGGATCCCAAGACTACGTACCAGCTACCGTTCTTGTTTGAATCCCCTATCCGCACAACGGCGTGGTAGGAAGTGGCGAATCCCAAGTCGGAGTCGGAGAACTCCCATAGCAGGGCTGGATTTTCCGGATCGGTGATGTCTAAGGCAAAGATGGAAGAAAGGCCCACCTTCTTGGCCCCTTCCGCGGAGCATGAAACCAGATTGCCATCGCTGTCTATACAGGGGGCATCGTCTGGGGGGTTGGGGCTTCCGCCAAATCTTAGCTCTCCTATAAGGATGGTACGCCAGCTATCTTTTGTTTTGTTTGCATCTGCAGATCCATTTATGCTGGCGTCCAGGAGCATGGAGCGCTGATCCACGTAGTAGATGTGGCAGTAGTCTGTATAGGCGAGGTACTTCAAATACGGCAGAGTATTCAGGGGGATGTAGGCCCATAGTTCCTTTCCAATGTCCGTCTCGGTGTGCCCTGACCCATAGGAT
>CAZBOO010000099.1:2511-5175 GCA_964493535.1 uncultured Aquificales bacterium | reverse complement strand
CTATAGAGAAGGTGACCTTTAGCTGTATGGGGAATAACACCTTTCGGGACAGGATCTTCCAACTCAAGAGGGATGGTCGGGATCAGGTGGTGGTTACGGGTATAGAGGCCCATGTATGCGTTTACCAGACGGTGATGCACCTTTTGACCCAGGGATGGGAGGTTCATCTGGCGTCCGATGGGGTGGGTTCCAGGGTTCAGCGGAACCATCTGTGGGCGTTGGATATTATGGATACTGCTGGGGCATGGATAAAACCCACGGAGACCATTGTCTTTGAGGTGTTGGAGCAGGCCGGTACCCCTCAGTTTAAGGCCATGATGCCTTATATTAAGTGAGTGCTTAGGGTTTCTGAAATCTTCTATTCCCTTCAGGGGGAAGGCTTGGATATGGGCCGCCCCGCGGTCTTTTTGCGTTTGGCCGGTTGCAATCTCTGCTGTGTTACTTGTGATACGGCCTATGCCTGGGAGGAAGGAGAGGAGGTTCCTATCCAGGTTCTTCAGGAAAGGCTGGAGGCTTTTTCCTGCCGTTGTCTGGTGGTGACAGGGGGGGAACCTCTTTTGCAGGCTCGAGAGATAGTGGAACTTTTGGATCTTCTTCCTTCATGGACATTGGCCTTAGAGACCAATGCCACCCTGTGGGAGCCAGAGGTGCTTGGACGTTTTTCCTTGGTGACGGCTTCCCCCAAGCTCCCTTCGGCAGGGGTGGGGCTTTTTCCCCATAGGGTATTCTCCAGGTATGTGGAGACCTTTTACCCCAAACTCCAAGTGAAGCTGGTGGTGGGGGGTGAAGAGGATTGGAAGGCTGTGTGGGGTCTCCTGGAGGAGTATCCCCTCTTAGGCAGGGAGATTCCCTTGGTGATTCAGCCTTTGGATAGGGGAGGGTCCTTGTCTCGGTATCGAAAGGAGGTCAGGGAAGTGGCGAGGACTTTTCTCCAGAAGGCCCGTGAATGGAACCGGGGTAATGTCCATTTTTTGCCCCAGTTACATAAGGTGCTATGGGGCAGGGAAAGGGGAAGATGAGAGGGGAGTGGGGGATAACAAGGTAGTGGGATTTAATGCGGCTTTTCCCTTTCCGATTCCTTTCAATCTCAATGAATCTCAACGAGTCCTTTTTCCCTGGCGCCCATAACTATTTTTTCAAGAACTGGGAGAAGCCTTGAAGAGGGTTCTCTTGACAAGACCCCTGGTATCTTTTAGGAAGGACCCTAACTAAAAGGTGACTATCCGATGAATAAAGCCCTGGTCATATTTTCCGGAGGATTAGACTCTACCACTGCCCTTTACTGGGCCCTGGATCGCTTTGATAAAGTGTACACGTTGGCCTTTTCTTACGGCCAGCGCCATGTCTTGGAAGTGGAGATGGCGGGTAGGATAGCCCGGAGGGCAGGGGTGAAGGAGCACGGCATTTTGAAGATAGATCTGGCCCAGATAGGGGGCTCAGCCCTGACGGACTCTTCTTTGGAGCTTCCCCTGGACAGGGAGCCGATGGAAGGGGGCATTCCCATCACATATGTCCCTTTCAGGAATGGGGTGTTTCTCTCTTTGGCTGCTGCCTGGGCCGAAGTGAGAGGGATCCCCCATCTGGTGGGGGGGTGGAATGCCGTGGATTTTTCTGGGTATCCTGATTGCCGGGAGGGGTTTCTTAAGGCTATGGAGCAGACTATCAATCTGGGTACTAAGGCAGGGGTAGAGGGGGAGGGTTTCGTCATCCATGCCCCTCTCATCCATCTCACGAAGAGTCGGATTGTCGCTTTAGGCTTATCCCTGGGAGCGGACTACTCCTGGTCTATATCTTGTTATCAGGGGGGAGAGGTTCCCTGTGGTCGCTGTGATAGCTGCATCCTCAGGACCAGGGGTTGGAGACAGTTGGGAATAATGGATCACCTCATGGATCGTCTCCTACGGGAGGGGAAGTTGGATACTTCGGAGATACATAAAAATATCCAATAAGGGATCTTAACAAGGATGGGTGTTGACATAAGAAAGAGAGAAGCGTATATGTTAAGGCCAGCTTCCCAGTTTTCCCGGATCCAAAAAGTGCGCCCATAGCTCAACTGGATAGAGCACGGGACTACGGATCCCGGGGTTGGGGGTTCGACTCCCTCTGGGCGCACCATTCGAAGGGGATAATGGTATATTTTAATGAAAGAATCCTACATGGCTTCATGGAAGAGGCTATTGAGGAGGCCCAAAAGGCTTTTTACCTTGGAGAAGTCCCTGTGGGGGCTGTTATTGTGGATGGGGAGTTTAATATTGTGTCTCGGGCCCATAATCTCAGGGAGACCTTGGGAGATCCCACGGCTCATGCTGAAATCCTGGCTATCAGGGAGGCTTCTAAGAGGTTGGGGGACTGGAGGCTTGAAGGATGCAGCATTTTTGTCACCTTGGAGCCTTGCATCATGTGTGCTGGGGCTATTATCCAGTCCCGTTTGAGCTATCTCTTTTTTGGGGCCAGGGACCCTAAGGCAGGGGCGGTGGTTTCTCTGTACCGGGTACTGGATGATCCCCGCTTCAACCATAAGGTGGATTATCTGCCAGGGGTTTTGGAAAAGAGGGCATTCAATATGCTCAAGTCATTTTTCTCGGGACTTCGGGGCAGAAGCAGGGGAGAGGTGGCCGAGTGGACTAAGGCGGGTGACTCGAAATCATCTGGCCCTTTTTGAGG
>CAZBOO010000099.1:0-2501 GCA_964493535.1 uncultured Aquificales bacterium | reverse complement strand
GGGGGTGTAAAATTGATGCAATCGTAAAAAGTCATCAAATAGCCCTTTTTGAAAAATTACAGTCAATAATTTCAGGTACTTACAGCACCTGAAATAGCAAATTTTGACTTTTTACGAAATCATCAAAATTCGCAAGGCAAACTTTTTAAGGAAAAGGGGAGTGATCACATGAGTAGAGACCGTGTGGGGACTTTGGAAGGCATGAACCTCCAAGAGCTTAAAGGAATGGCCGGGTACCAGCTTATTCAACTGGCCAAGGACTTGGGCATCTCTGGAATATCAGGGCTGAAAAAGCAGGAACTCATCTTTCGTATCTTAGAGGGCCAGGCCCGGAAGAATGGCTACCTCTTTGGAGAAGGAGTACTGGAGGTGTTGCCTGATGGTTTCGGTTTTCTCCGCTCCCCCATTTACAATTATCTTCCAGGTCCCGATGATATCTATGTATCTCCTTCCCAGATCAAGAGGTTTGCCTTGAAGACAGGGGACACTATTTCCGGCCAGATCCGTTCCCCTAAGGATGGGGAAAAATACTTTGCCCTCCTTAAGGTGGAGGCCATAAATTTTGAGAGTCCGGGGGTGGCCCGGGAGAGGATTCATTTTGACAACCTTACTCCTTTATACCCCGATGAGCACATAGTTTTGGAGACCGAATCCGACAGCTTCTCCATGCGGGTGATGGACCTCGTTACCCCTATTGGTAAGGGTCAGAGGGGTCTTATTGTGGCCCCGCCCCGGACGGGAAAGACGGTGCTTCTCCAAGACATTGCCAATTCCGTTACCACCAACCATCCTGAGATTTATCTGATAGTTCTTCTGGTGGGGGAGAGGCCTGAAGAGGTAACGGATATGCAAAGGAGCGTCAAGGGAGAGGTGGTGAGTTCCACCTTTGATGAGCCCCCCCAGCGCCATGTCCAAGTGGCCGAGATTGTTATTGAAAAGGCCAAAAGACTGGTGGAGTACAAGAGGGACGTGGTGATTCTTTTGGACAGTATCACCCGGCTCACCCGGGCTTACAACGCCTTGGTGCCTTCCTCGGGCCGGGTGCTTTCGGGAGGGATCGAGGCCAATGCATTGGATAGACCTAAGAAGATCTTTGGGACTGCCAGAAATGTGGAAGAAGGAGGTAGTCTCACCATTATAGCCAATGCCCTGATAGAAACAGGTAGCCGCATGGACGATGTGATATTCGAGGAGTTCAAGGGAACGGGGAATATGGAGCTTCATCTGGTCAGGGCATTGGCTGACAGGAGGACATTCCCCGCTATAGATCTCCAGAAGTCAGGGACCCGGAGGGAGGAACTCCTCCTTTCCCCCTTTGAGCTGAACCGGGTTTGGATTTTGAGGAAGCTTCTGGCCACCCTTAACCCTGTGGAGGCCATGGAGTTTCTATTGGGCAAACTTAGGGGAACCAGGAGCAACAGGGAGTTTTTGGAGTCTATGAGCGCTTGAGGTCCGGGTAGTATGAACATCAGGGTTATATGGGAGGGGTTGGACAGGGAAACCCTCGCCTATCCTGGAGTAAGGCTCAGTTATCTCTTGATCAAAGAAGGGATTGATTTCCCTTTGCCATGCGGTGGAGAAGGGGTTTGTGGCAGATGCCGGGTTCGGTTTTTGGAGAATCCTCCTGTTCCTTCTGAGGCGGAAAAGAGGCTCCTTTCTCCCGAGGATATTCAGGAAGGCGTTCGCTTGGCCTGTTGCGCGGTGGTCACCCAGGATACCCGGGTGGAGCTGTTGTATGGGGCTTATGTGATGCCCCAGGAAACCCTTATTCCTTTGAAAAGGCTGACGTTTTCCGGTTCTCCCCCCCGTTCCGGTTCCAAAGCCTTGGCCCTGGATCTGGGGACCACCACTTTGGTCCTCTCTAGGCTGGATCTCAGTGGTGGAGAGAGGGAGGAGGTGTTGGCTTTGCCCAATCCCCAGTCTTCTTGGGGAGGGGATGTGGTTTCCAGGATGAAGGCGGCTATGGAAGGGAAGAGGGAGAACATGATCCGAGCTCTCTGGAGGAGTATCCTTCCCCAGACCCAGGGTGCTTCCTATATGGTGGTTTCAGGGAATAGTGTCATGGAGACCCTCCTGGCGGGTTATCCCTTGGATTCCCTGGCCCGTTATCCCTTTCGTGCCCCTTTTACTGGAGGGGAGTGGCGGGAGGAGCCTCTTCCCTACTATCTTATGCCCCTGGTAGGCCGCTTTTTGGGAGGGGATATCGCCTCCCTTATCCTGGTCTTGGATCTCATGGGGGCAGGGGAGAAGGGGGTAGCCTTGGATCTGGGCACCAACGCCGAGGTGGTAGTCTGGTCTCACCGGGGCATGTGGGCGGCCTCTGCACCGGCAGGCCCGGCCTTCGAAGGGATGGGAGTCTCCTCAGGGGTGGGGTTGTCCCTGGGGGCGGTAGTAAGGGTGGAAAGGGAGAAAGGAGAACTTTATTTTAAAACCATAGACGGAGAATCCCCCAAGGGGTTCTGTGGCTCGGGTCTTGTATCCCTTATGGCCCTTCTCTTGGG
>CAZBOO010000098.1:2636-5378 GCA_964493535.1 uncultured Aquificales bacterium | reverse complement strand
GTGAGGGGAGTGGAGGTTTGGTGCTGTGGGTTTTCTCTTCGCTGTGGGGGTCTTCGCCTTTCTTAAGGCTATTGGTGTGGCCAACATCGCCTATGTCTCAGGGGTGGGGAGGTTGAGCATGGTCATTGCGGTTCTTTACGGCCGCTTCTTCTTTGGAGAGGCCCACCTCCGCCAGCGACTGGCGGGAAGCCTCATTATCTTTGTGGGGGTCTTTCTCATTCTCTGGAGGGGATAGACCTGGAGGCCATGACCCATGACCTTGCATCCCTTTTCCTTTCTCAGGAGGTTTCCACCGGTTTTTATGTTTGGATGATCTTTACAACAAGTCCGAAGGGCAGGGTGTTCTTCCCTTGTGCCTGATTCGCCGTGAACCTGCAAACGTTCAATATTCAAAATCCCTTACCTTTTATTGAGCGTTGCATACACGGTGAACATCGAATGAGACTTTTGTGACGGCTCAGACAGGTCCTGCGCTCAGCATCACCATGCCCTTTTAGAGTGACAACGGAGTCGCTGTGAAGGCCGCTCATCATGACTCGGAGCCATTGCAAAGATCAGATTATGTTTTATATGGCTCCCCTGGCCATGGCCTCCAAGCGGGCTATCCTCTTTTCAGTAGGGGGATGGGTGGAGAAGAGGGATGTCACGCCCTTTCCTCTAAGGGGGTTTACAATGAACATATGGGCTGTAGCTGGATTGGCTTCCTTCATGGGCTGCTGCTGCACCCCTTGCTCCAGTTTCCTCAGGGCATTGGCTAAGTAAAGGGGTTGGCCACAGAACCGGCCGCCGCCTTCATCGGCATAGTACTCCCTGGAGCGTGAGATGGCCATCTGAACGAGGAAGGCGGCTATTGGGGCGATAATAAGGAGGACGATGGCCCCTATGGCCCCCAGGGGGTTGTCGTTGTCTTCTCCCCCAAACCCTCCAAATATCAAGGCCCATTGGCCTATACGGGCTATCATGACTATGGCCCCTGCTACAGTGGCTGCCACTGTCTGGATAAGGATGTCTCTGTGCTTCACATGGGCCAGCTCATGGCCCAGCACCCCTTTGAGTTCTTCCCATGACAAAAGCTGGAGGATTCCCTGGGTGACGGCCACGGCGGCGTGGTGGGGATTTCTCCCTGTGGCGAAGGCATTGGGGGTCTGGGAGGGCACTATGCAGACCCTGGGCATAGGCAGCTCTGCCCTCTGACAGAGTTCCCGGACAATGGCGTAAAGCTCTGGCGCCTCTTCCTCTTTCACCTCTCGGGCCTTGTACATGGTTAGAACCACCTTGTCACTGAACCAGTAGGCCATGAAGTTCATCACCCCTGCAAAGACAAGGGCTATGACCATGCCCCCCGTTCCTCCCAGGGCATCTCCTATCAGGACAAAAAGGGCGGTGAGGACCGATAGTAAAAGGAAAGTTCTAAACTGATTCCCCATATTCTTACCTCCTGATTTTCAGTCTCTCTTAGAAGATTGGTCTTCCCATGTTCTTTGTCAACCTCTCTTCTCCCATAGCTCTTCAGGGGCGGGGGTAAGGCTCTCGGTCCCTTCAGGGGTGATGAGGTAGGTGTTCTCCAAACCTACGGCCTCCTCCCCAGACTTCCCCCTTAAACTTTATTATTGGAATCTTGTTTGCTTATTTGTTATAGTTTTTCCGCATGGAGGTGGCAACAGATGGAGCTTCGTGAGACGGTTGAGCTTTTGGCCAAGGCCTTTAAGACTTATCAGGTCTATCCCCCGGGTCACGATCTTCGTCAGTCCTTTCTTTTTAGGCTTTACCGGGATCTGTTTTTGTTTTTAAAAAGGGAAGGCCTGGAACTTCAGATTGAAGAACTCAAGGTGCTCAGTGCCTCCAATGAAGAGGTTTTTCAAGGGGAGAAGAAGGACCCGTTTCCCTGGCTCCTTTATAAGAATGGTCTTCGAGGGGTGGTCATACTGCCGGGTCTTACTGTTAATGAGTTAGATGCCTTCCTTTCATTGGTGGTGGATAAGCCCAGCGATCTTCTTTATTACCTTTTGGATGCGGATTTGCCCCACATCATCTTTGAAGTGGCAGAGTACCTCCTTTTGACGGATGAGGAGGAGGTGCCTGAGGCCAGGGAGTGGAAGCCTCCCGATGAGCTTTACACCTTTAATGGTTCAGACTCTTTTTCTGTGAAAGAAGGCCTGGGGGATTCGGATCTTACCCAGGAGGATACGGAGTATCTGGAGAAGGCCTTGAAGGAAGAGTCGGAAAGGGATCATTTCTCCATTTACCTGGACACTATCCTTTCGATTTTCACCATGGAGGAGTACAGGGGGCTGGCTAAAGGGCTCATGAAGAGTGTGGAGTACTTTGCCATGGAGTCCTTGGGATTGGGCAACCCCTGGACCGTGTTGAAGCTGGTGAAGAGGTTTGATGAACTGAGAGAAGAGGGGAAACTGGACCAGGAAAGGGCTTATATTTTAGAGGGGTTTATGGCTTCCTTGGGGTCTCCGGCTGCCTTGGATCTCTTGAAGAAGCATTACTCTCCTTCTTGGGGAGATGCTTTGAAGGAGCTTTTGTTTAGACTGGATCCCCCCCATACAGATAAGCTCCTTGGGTGGCTTGAGGGGGAGAGGCGGGAGGAGGTGAAGGAGGCCTTACTGACCCTCCTGAAGAGAAAGATAGAGGCCCTGCCTCCCCTTCTGATTTCCCTCTTCATGGAGGCCGGACCCAGGGCAAAAAGGGAGATCGTAGATCTGGCCTTTGATTTTAGAGGTAGGGAAGAGT
>CAZBOO010000098.1:0-2626 GCA_964493535.1 uncultured Aquificales bacterium | reverse complement strand
CAGCATCGCCTTCATGGCGGCCCTTCTGTCAGAAGGGCCGCCATGAAGGAGATGCTGAAGATAGATCCTTCCAGCTTGGATACCCTTGTGGACAGATTCTTCCGCAGTGGCGAAGAAAACCTAAGGATCCTGATTTTGGATACCATAAACGAATTGGGCGGGGTTTCGTCCCTGGCCCCTATCCTGTACCAGGAGTTCTCAGAAGGGGATTTTGCAGAGAAGGGCTACTTAGAGAAACGCCTCTTCTTTACGGCCCTTGCCCTGTCCCATGAAGAGACCTTCAAAAGGGCCCTGGAGGAGTTGTTGGCTGTCACCCCTGGATGGAGAATGAGGAAAAAGTGGGAGGAGACGGTAAAGATAGCGCTGACCGTGGCTGTTGACACGGATAGAATAGGCATGGGTTTGGTGCGGGGCATGGTGGAGGCCTCTAAGAACAGAAGGGCCAGAAAGGTGTGGGATGCCCTTGTGGAGACGAGGGAGGGTATACGCTGATGTCTGATGCAAGGAACCCTTACGAGCTTGCCCATGTGCCTATTGTTTTTCTCAGGGTGTTGAAGAATATCCAGGTTTACCCCAAGGAGCATCCCCTCATATCCCAAGGACTGGACCAGTTTATGGCCTTCATCCAGGAGCATGAGGGTCTCTCCTTAGAGGTGAATAAGGGGTACCTGTATATCAACACCGACAGGATAGAGATTACAGCAGCCAATTATGTATTCATCAGGCTTACCATCCAGACTTTTAATGTCGTGGAACTGGGAGAGTTGGAGTTTCTCACGGGATTGGTAGAGAGGGAGCATCTCTACCGCTTTTTCTCCTCTATGGCTGAGGCGAAGTGCTATAACGGGCTTCTGGCTTCCTTGGAGAAGAAAGGGGTAGTAGGCGTAATCACGAGACCCTCTGCCGAGGACTCAGAAGATGGGGGTAGGGATAGGGCCAAGAAACTCTATTTCCATACCATCAAGGTCATTAAGTCCTTTTTCGAGGGCAAAAAGAGAGAGGTCTCCTTGATAAAGATGAAGGCGGCGGCCTCCTATTTGGCGGATCTTCTGAGGCACTCCGAGGAGGCCCTTATGGGGCTTACTGTTATCAAGAACTACGATGATTATACCTACAACCACTGCCTGAATGTGGCTATTCTATCCCTGGCTTTGGCTATGAGGACAGGGATGGAGAGAAGGCTCCTTGTATCTTTGGGGACAGGGGCCCTGGTGCATGATATTGGTAAGGTGAAGATTCCTATAGAGATTATCAGTAAGCCTGATAAACTTGCAGATGAGGAGTGGATGATGGTCAAGCGCCATCCCATAGAGGGGTTGTCCATGGTGCTGGGCCAGTGGGGAATCAGCAGGGATATTGCCCAGATCCTTCCCGCTATCGTAGAGCACCACCTGGGTATGAACTACTTTGGGTATCCCGAATGGTTGAGGAAGAAGGAGACCTCCATTCTTACAGGGATTATCCATATCACCGACTTTTACGACGCTGTGACCACACCCAGGGTTTATAATAAAAAACCCATGGCTCCCGTGGAGGCCATGCAGTACCTTTTGGACAACTCTGTGATGAGGTTCAACCCCGTGCTGGTGAAGCTCTTTCTTAATGTCATGGGCTTCTATCCCGTGGGTTCAGTGGTTAAGCTAAGTACAGGGGAGTGGGCTATGGTGGTGGAGAAACCTGCCCATTCTTCCCATTTGGATAGGCCCGTTGTCGTGCTGGTGGCCGATAAAAATGGAGACCCCCTGCTTCCCAGGAAGGTGAGCTTAGAGGATGGCGAAGTGAGGGTGGTGGGGGTTTCTTCCCAATCCCCTTGGAATGTGGGGCTGGATCCCACGGAGTTGGCCCTCTATTCCTTTGAGGAGCAATGACCCCTTACCACAGGCTTATTGCCCATTGGGATACCCTTCTCAGTGTTACACGAAAGAGATGGGATCGTTGCGTCTCTTTAAGAGATATACGGCTTAAGGACGAGGTTAGGGTAGGGGAGACGGAAGCCAAGGAGCTTTTTGAGAGGGTTTCCGAGGCTTTGAAACGGATATTGGGAGGCCCTTCTCTTCCCCCAAGGATGGTTTTTTTTCCTGCCATATCCCGAATGAAGAGGAAGCTCGTGTACCTTTCTTTAGGCCTGGGAATGGTGATTGTGGCCCTTTCCTTAGTGGTGGTCTATATGGTCAAAATGGGGGTCCTTTCCGTCACTGAGGGATACTACTGCGCCTTCCCCCTTCTCTTCTTGGCCCCCTTTCCCTGGACCATGTACGGGCGCGTTCGGGAGTATATGGAGCAGGGATCTTACTATTTGAGTCCCGAAGAGGTAGTGATTTATGACCTGTATAGAAGCCGCTTTTTGTCTTACTGCACCCATGAAGTGGCCAGTTATCTTTTGGAGCATGAGGGCCCCTCTTGGGAGTTTTACAGGGAGGGTTGGGCCAGGGGAGTTCAGTATAATGTGACTGAGGATTTGGCAGAGGAGGGTGAGGAGGGAGTGCCCCTTTCCTCCCTTCAACTTATGCTGGGAGAGCTGAGATTGGCATTGGAATGGCTCTCCCGCCGGGGCAAAAGGGATCTCCCATCCTGGGTGGAAGCCTTGCCTGGCCCTTACTCTCCTTCGTGGTGGAAGGGGTTTTTA
>CAZBOO010000097.1:1582-5449 GCA_964493535.1 uncultured Aquificales bacterium | reverse complement strand
CCACCCCTCCCCCCGAGCCAGATCCTGGGCCCAATCCAGCTCTTGGGAAGAGAGATAGAGGCAGGGCTCCCGGTAAGGACCCTCCCATCCCAAGGGTTTCAGCAGGTCCTGGTTGTACTCCCACTCCTTCTTGAGACACCGGGAGCGTCGGAGGTAGACCCTACGGTTAAACAAACCCTGATACCACCGAAATCCCGAGGCTACCCTTACGGGGATCTTCGCTAAGGACAAAGCCCAGGCCAGGGGAAAGGTAGGAAAGAGGGCCACAGCCGCGTGGAACCCCATCTTTTTTAGACTCTTAGAAAGATCACCTGGGCCTTCTCCATCACAAAGGATCACCCCTTCAAGATGGGGGTTCTGCTCCAATACAGGAGCAGCGTATCTACTGGCCATAAAATGAATTTCCCAGGAGGGCCACTTCTCCTTAGCAGCCTGGATGCAAGGAGTAGCCAGAACCAGATCCCCCACCTTATCGGTGCGAATCAAGAGGAGCCTATCCATACTCACTTCCCGATGCAGAACCGGCTAAAGATAGCCTCCAGAGTATCCTCGGCGGTGGTCTCCCCCGTGATCTCCCCCAAGGCCTTCAGTGCCCCCCTGATATCCTCAGCCAGAAACTCATCAGTCAAACCCTCTTCCCATGCTTTCATGAACCCTTCCAGGGCCTCCTTAGCCATTACCAAGGCCTGAAAATGTCGGGCATTGGTGAGAAGGGGCCTGTCCCCCCAAACCCTTTGCCTCCGGGCCACTATTTCAGCCATACCCTTCTTTAATTCCTCTAAACCATCTCCCCTTTTGGCAGACACCTCAAAGAAGGGCACCTCCCCCAACCTACCTCTCAGATCCTCCCAAGACCATACCCGGGGGAGATCTATCTTATTGAGGACTCCAATCCCCTTTGGACCAGCAGACTGAATGAGACTCAAGTCCTCCTCCATAAGAGACCGGGACACATCCAAAACAACCAAAACCAGATCAGCATCCTCCAAACACCTCTGGGTCCTCTCCATGCCCTTCTTGTCCACCAAGTTGTTTAATTTACCCATTCCCGCCGTATCCATAAACCTGAAGAAGGTTCCCCCAAAACGGGCCTGGTCCTCCACCACATCCCGGGTAGTCCCCGGCACGGAGGTGACTATGGCCCTCTCCTCCCCCAAAAGGGCATTGAGGAGACTGGATTTGCCCACGTTGGGCAAACCCACCAGGGCCGTTGCCACTCCCTCCCTCTGAATCCTCCCATCTTGAAAAGTGGCTAAGAGAGCATCTATACCATCCAGAACGTCCTCCACAACCCCTGCTGCCCCTGCCCCATCCATTCCTCCTCCGGTCTCCTCGAAAAAGTCTATGGAGGCCTCTAACTGAACCAGGACAGACCTCAAAGCCCTAACCATATCCCTTATCCTATAAGAGAGACCCCCCCCAAGTTGATCCAGGGCTGCCTTGGCCCCGTCTTCCGTCCTGGCCTCAATGAGATCCAGAACAGCCTCAGCCTGAACCAAATCCAGGCGACCGCGTATAAAGGCCCTCAGGGTAAACTCCCCAGGCTCGGCCACCCGGGCTCCAGCTTCAATAAGGGCCCCCAGCCCCCTTCGAAGAGCCACAGGTCCGCCATGACAGGTGATCTCCACCATATCCTCCCGGGTATAGCTTCTTGGGGCCTTGAAAAGGCTAAAGAGGACCTCATCTATCCTTTCCCCATCCCGGGTCATCAGGTATCCATAGTGGACAGTATGAGAAGGCAACTCTTCCACACTGTATGGCCCCCCTCCGGGGTTTTTTAAAACCTCAGAAGCCACGGTAAAGGCCTCCTCCCCTGAAAGCCTCAGTATCCCCAAAGCCCCTACCCCTGGAGGGGTAGCTATAGCCACAATGGTATCCTTCAAGGAGTACTTCACAGGCATCTTACTTCCCCATCCATCTTAAAAGGCTACCCCCATAGGGAACGAAGGTAAAGCCCTTCAGAAAAACCGAGGCCTATTACCATGAGACACCGGCTCAGGATACCCCCTTTAGAACCACATGCAAAAAGGGATCAGGCATACACCTTCTTGATGAGAAACTGCTCGAAAATGGTAATCAGGTTATTCACCAGCCAGTAGATAACCAGACCCGAGGGGAAATTGATGAACAGAAAAGTGAAGACTATAGGCATAAGCATCATCATCTTGGCCTGGGTGGGATCACCCATGGGGGTCATCTTTTGCTGGACAAGCATGCTGAGTCCCATAAGAATAGGGGTAATATAATACGGGTCCTTGGCAGAGAGATCCGTGATCCAAAATATGAAGGGGGCATGACGAAGCTCAATGGCCACCATAAGCACCTTGTAAAGGGCAAAAAAGACGGGGATCTGGAGAACCATGGGGAGACACCCCCCCATAGGATTCACTTTGTGTTTTTTGTAAAGGGCCATCATCTCCCGGTTTACAGCGCCGGGATCATCTTTGTAAGTCTTCTTAAGCTGTTTGATGTAAGGCTGGAGTTCCTGCATCCTGTTCATGGATTTATACCCCTTCACTGTCAAGGGATGAAAAACGATCTTGATCAGGATGGTGATGATGATAATTGCCCATCCATAGTTATGGATGGGCCCATTGATAAACTTGAGGGCCTCTAAGGCTGGTTTGGCGATAATCTTGAAGACCCCGAACCGGATGTTCTCCTCCAGCTTCACACCGTAACTCTTTAAAAGGGAATACTCCTTGGGACCCATGAAACTCCAAAAAGAGATCCTCCCTTCCTTGCCCAGAAGGGCAAGAAAGTAGTCTCCTTTGGTAAGGCCCTTCCAGATCAGCACCTTACAGGGGACCTTGGGCACCAGAGTGGCGGTAAAGTAAAGGGACTGGAGAGAGGTCCATAGAAAGCCCCCATAGGTCTCCCTGTCCTTCTTTTTCAGCTTCACCTCTATGGCCTTCTTCCCCTCAAAAACCAGGGGCCCGGAGAAAGAGTAATGGCTCTTCCTGTCCTTGGGAGCTATCTTGGGACCTATAAGCATCCCCTCGGCCTCCCTGTGACCGGGAAGGAGGGCCTTAAAGGCCACATCAAACCTGTAATCAGGGTGAAAGATGTAAGTCTTCTCCACCCGGATGCCATCCTTCGCCAGATCCAAAAGAAAAGTGACCCTCTTCTCCCTCTCCCCTTTCTGGACCTTAACCTTATAAACAGAGTCGTTGAGCACTTTGGTCAGGGTAATCTCACCGGGAATGTAGTACCGAAAATAACCTGGCCCCCCTACCAACTCCACAGGCTGACCCTTGTCATTGGTGTGGCGGGTGAGGAGGTAGCTCTTTACCGCACCCCCTTTAGAACTAAGGACTACCCGATAAGAGGGAAAACTGAACTGGATATCCCTGCTCTTCCCCTTCACCGGCTGAACCCTCAGAGGTAGAGAGTCCGCCTCATGGGTTGAAACCTTGGAGGAATTAACGGGCTTTTGGGTCGCCTTCTTCACGACGGGGAGCTTCTTCACCACCTTGGTGGATTGCACCGGGGCCTTCCCCTCTTTAGGAGAGACCATAAACCTCTGGTAAAGCACTACCGCAAGAATAGAAAAAGCCAAAACCAACAGCAAACGCTTCTCCGTATCCATCTAACCCACTCTCCCTTTCATCTATTTTTTGCGCTCTGGCACAGGATCATAACCCCCAGGGTGAAAAGGATGACATTTAAGAACCCTTTTAACCCCCAACCAAAGCCCTTTCACCACACCGAACCGCTCCACAGCCTCAAAGGTATACTGGGAACAAGAAGGATAAAACCTGCAACTCCTGGGCAAAACGGGGGACAGGAAAACCTGATACCCCCTTATAAACAAAAGCACCAGCCGCCTCATAACCACTTAGCCAGCTTCAACAGATCCTCTTCCAG
>CAZBOO010000097.1:832-1572 GCA_964493535.1 uncultured Aquificales bacterium | reverse complement strand
GATCCCCATAGGTAGGCATGACCACCCCCCTCTTCACAGTGACCACCAGATCCGCAGAGGGAAAAAGGGCCTTGTTCCTGCGAAAAGCCTCTCTCACAAGCCTCTTCCATCGGTTCCTCACCACCGCCTTCCCCGATTTCTTGGTTACCGTAACCCCTAACCTGGGATGCCCCAAAGAGTTAGGTAAAGCGTGAAGAATAAAGTAGCGCCCCATCACCCTCTTACCCTGAGCGTACACCCTTTTAAAGTCATCTCGCCTAAGTATCCTGTATGCCTTGGGGAAAGACTGATCCTTCAAACCGCGAGCCTCTTCCTCCCCTTTGCCCTCCGCCTCCTGATAATAGTCCGTCCCGAACGGGTGCGCATCCTGGCTCTGAATCCATGCCTCCTCTTGGCCTTCCTCCGGCTGGGCTGGTATGTCCTCTTCAAATCCCTAACCTCCAAGCAGATTTTCCAGATGTGTAAACCACAAAAAGGGGCAAAAGGTCAACTTCACAGGATCAAAGACCTCCCCCATTTTCCCTGGAAAGAAGAGGGCGAGGTGTTTCAATCGCAGATCATGAGATAAAACGGATGTTCCACATGACTGCCAAAGGATAATACCGAGTAACACTGTGGTTTTACTTTAATTTTCTTGAACCAGACAACCTTTTCCTGTTGTTCTGTAACATAAATATTTTTAATTTTTACATAACCGTTCAAGTTTTTCAAAGATTGACTCGGCCGTCGCAGTCCAGATA
>CAZBOO010000097.1:583-822 GCA_964493535.1 uncultured Aquificales bacterium | reverse complement strand
TATGCGACGAATTCATGGACAAGAGAGGAACGCCACGCCCTTTCACCTGTTTGAGGACACTCCTCTATTCTCAGGATAAAGGGCGGCATTTCAGGTTCGAGTAGTACCATATTGCTCTGTCCCAAACCGCACTACCCCATACCAGAGCAATCTGTACAACTATGAATCCAATGGTAGAACCCATAACTAATCTTGCCCCAAAATCTCTGTTGGGAGTAATATATTCAACAAAAGCGACA
>CAZBOO010000097.1:294-573 GCA_964493535.1 uncultured Aquificales bacterium | reverse complement strand
AAAAGGCATATACCTTTTTTTCGGCCTTCTTTAGATAAAGAAGAGATAGAAGCTGTAACTTCGGTTCTTCGCTCCGGATGGCTCACCAGTGGCCCCAAGGTCAAGACCTTCGAGGATCTCTTTACCCAGTATCTGGGAGTTCATGCTGTAGCCCTCTCTTCCTGCACGGCAGCCTTACATTTATCCCTCATTGTGCTGGGAGTAAAACCGGGAGACAAGGTGATCACATCCCCCATCACCTTCCCAGCCACGGTGAACGCCATAGAGATGGCAGGGGGA
>CAZBOO010000097.1:0-284 GCA_964493535.1 uncultured Aquificales bacterium | reverse complement strand
GGTCACAGAACAGGATCGGGATATGGACCCATTCTCTCTTCCCTCCCTTGGATTGCCTGCTTCTCCTTTTATCCCAACAAGCCTACCACCACGGGAGAAGGGGGAATGCTAGTGGTAACAGATAAAAAGTTATCCGAAAAGGCAAGGCTTATGAGCAACCACGGGATCACGGCTCAGGCTTGGGAGCGTTATGGGGAGGTGCCCTTTTACCACTGGGAAACGGTATGTCAGGGATTTAAGTACAATATGTCAGATATAAGCGCTGCTTTAGGAATATGCCAAAT
>CAZBOO010000096.1:0-5599 GCA_964493535.1 uncultured Aquificales bacterium | reverse complement strand
GTACTGCCACTGCGAGGTGGTGGGAGAGTAGGACGCTGCCAGGCCCCCTTTTTATGCACAATATTGTGAAGGAAAGAACTAAATGACTGAAGGAGAAAGGCGTAAGGGGGTGTTAGAGGTTCTGGGTTTGAGGTTTCCTTTCAATTCCTACTTCCCTTTGAATAGAGCCGTAGGGGCCTTGGCGGTATGGACTCTTTTTGCTATCTTTTAACCAATTGATCAAAAAGGAGGTTGGTCTTGAGGATAGCCGTAGCCAATCAGAAGGGTGGAGTGGGAAAGACCACCCTAACCTTTCATCTCCTCCATGCCTGGGCTGAGGATGGAAGGGAGGTTCTGGCGGTGGACATGGATCCCCAGGGGGATCTTACCAGTTCCCTTTGGAGGGATGATCTCCCCCAGGATGCCTTAGTTGCGGGGGTGTTTGATGGCAAGGAGCCCCAACCCTTTCAGGCGGCCCCTGGAATTTTTTTGGTAGCCGCAGAGATATCCCTCTCTGTTCACGAAAAAGATCTTAGTTTGAAGAACTATTTCCGCCTTAAGACCTGGCTTGATGCCAAGGGAGGGGATTTTGACGCTGTAGTGGTGGACTGTCCCCCTTCCTTGGGACTTTTCACCATAAACGCCCTGGTTGCCGCCCAGTGGGTGGTGGCCCCTGTAGATGTCTCCCTCTACTCTGTGAGGGCCCTGCGGGACCTTTTGGGCTCTCTTGAAGAACTCCAAGAGATCGGCGAAGGAGCCAGGCTCCTGGGTGTGGCACCCTTCGCCTTCGCCTCCCGCCAGAGGGCTACCAAGGCTGTCCAGGAACTGTTAGCTGATGAGTATGGCGACATCCTCTTCTCCCATGTTATCCCTTCCTCTGCCCGGGTACGGGAGGCCCTCATTCTGGGCAGGCCTGTGTGGGAACTCAAAAGGGACGAGCAGGCTGTGGGAGATAGCTTCAGAAGGCTGGCCTCCCAGATCTGGGAGAGGGCCCAAAAAGGAGAAGGCCATGGCTAAAAACCCTGTTGAAGAGTTGAAGGAGGGCCTCAAAAAGGGGGGTAAACCCCGGTCCATCATCTCCGCTGTGAAGGAAGGGGAGAAACAGGAGAAGAACCACGCGCACTTTTACCTCTCATCTGAGATTTTAGACAGACTACGCCTCTTCCAGGTTACCCACAGGAGAGAGTTTCCCCGTCTCTCCCATGTGGTGGAAGCCGCCTTAAAAGCCTTTTTAGACCAAAGGGAATAGACAGGAATGGCCGGACGTAAGGGGATACTATCCCTTCTCCTTTTCCCCTTGTTCCTGTGGCCTATTCAAAGGCCTCCTCCCCCCGTGTATCCCACCCTTCAGATAGAAGGGAGACTCTTCTCACCGGGAGAAAAGGTCCTTGTCATGGCAGGGCTACCCCTCCGAGTAGGGGTGGAGACAGGGGGAGGGAGCCTGTCCTTGGGAAAGGATCCCTCCTTCTACCAAGGGAAAGGGACAAAGGCCCTCTTTTGCCAGAAAGACGGCTTTATGCTTGAGGGGAACTGGGGAAGGGGAGGCTGCGTTTTGTTGAAAAAAGAAATCCTTTGGAAAGGGGATCCTAAACCAATGAAGCAGGGGGGGAGGTATATCCTTTCCCTCCAAGAACCTGGTGAGTATACCTTGGAGGTCACCCTTAGACTCTTGTGGTCCTGTGAAGTGAGGGGACCCCGGGGCATGAGAATTGAGAAAGTGAAAGAAGAAGGTCGGGGGCGGTTCCCGGTACACGCCTTGCATGCTGTGGGCGCCTGGTATGAGAGCCTTTACATTGCCGCATATGGCGACGAGGATAAAGCCCTTCAGAAAGACCTGGATCACCTGAACTACCTTATGGGACTCATGGAAAGGCAGATTGTGGAGGAGAATAAAGGGTTGGTGAGGCTCAATCTCCTGGCTTTCAAGGCTGCCTTGGAGGATGCGGCAGATCGCATGGAGGAGATGGAAAAAGAGGGTATGGAAGCCCAACTCCTGGTGAAACTCTTGCCTACCTGGAAGATGACAGAGACCGTGGAGACCTGGGAGGGAGAGGCTTATCATGGGTACCTTTGTTGGAGAGAGGCCGCTAAGGCCATGGGCCTTGGCCAGACGTATCCCTTCCTTTTCCCCTCAAGGGCTCTTGCCCATCCTGAGTCATGGGAAAAAGACTCTCCCCCTGATGTCTCCCCCGGTCCCCTCCTTTTTTATGTTGACCGATGGCTCTCCTGTGGGGAAAACTGGCAAAGGGCTGTTGCCCGTGTGAGTAGATGGAAGGGCTTTATTGGGGAAGTGAATGAGAACATGATTCACAGCCTCATGGAATACAGGAAAAAGGATATCCAATGGGTACCGTGGTCAGAGGTGAAGGGTGGCCCTTGACCATAGAGGGGGAAAAATGTCCAGAGATGTGAGGATAGCTTTACCAAAGGGAAGGCTCATGGAAGAGGGTGTGGAGCTTTTCTCCCGCATGGGGTACGATCTCTCCACCATGTTGGGACCAAGCAGGCGCCTCATCTTCCCCTTTCTCCAGAACGGCCTCGTCTTTCTTATAGTGAGGGCCCAGGATGTGCCCACATATGTGGAATACGGGGCGGCGGATATGGGCATCGTGGGCAAAGACGTGCTTCTGGAAGGGGATTACGACCTCTACGAACCCCTGGATCTGGGGTTCGGCTACTGTCGCATGGTGGTAGCTCAACCTGTGGGCATGGAGTTGGATCCCAAGGAGAGGGTAGGATTAAGGGTGGCTACCAAATACCCCAGGATAGCCGGCTCCCACTACCATTCCAAGGGGATGACGGTGGAGATCATCAAGCTCTATGGCTCTGTGGAGCTGGCCCCTCTCACAGGCCTTGCCCATCAAATCGTGGATCTGGTCTCCACAGGGAAAACCCTGAGGGAGAATCGCTTGGAGGAAGTGGAGACTGTTGCAGAGATCACGGCCCGCCTAGTGGTCAACAGGGCCGGCCTCAAGACCAAGTTTCAGGCCCTGGACGAGCTGATCAGCGCTATGGAGACGACCTTGGCTCCATCTCCTCTATTCTGATATTCAGGGACACCCCCTCCCCTTCCACTTTTACCAAGGTGGGATAGGGAACCCCTTCTGCCTCCAAATAGTGTTGAAAGGAGACACGCCACAGCCCTCCGTCTCCCAGGGCGATCATGGCTTCTTTAGCCCTCCCTTTGGAGTTTATCTCTACCTGAGACCCTTTTAGCCTCCCCAGGAGGATCCATGGCAGGGCCTCCCATAGCTCAGGGGGCAGGGTGCCCAGGATTTCCTCCCCTCTCAGGCCCTCTTTACAAGGGCGAGGGGTCCCGTGGGCTAAGGACAAACAGGCTTCTAAGGTGCCTATGTTGCTGTAAAGAGAGAGCCGGTAGTCCCCATCTCCCTGATATTTCATCGCCCACATGCCATGGAGGCTGTTCTGAGGGGTCTTGTACCCGAAAGAGCCCAGGGCGGTAAAAGAGGAAGGCATGGGCGGGGGAAGGGTAGTTAGAGGTTGCTTGGGGGCACATCCCACCATAATAAGAATCAGGGCAAAGAGAGCCCCAAGGCCTTGGCCGAACGGATGATCTCTTCTCTTTCCCAAGAAGTCAGCTCCTTATTATTTATATATTTAAGGGCCTTAGTGTATGTAGCCTTGGCCTTCTCTCGCATACCCAGAGCCATGTACATGGCACCCAAATGGCCCAGCATGATGGCGTTATTTCTCTTTTCCCTTTTGATGAGTCTTAGGGCTTTTTTTTGGATCTTCAAGGCCTCCTTCACCTGCCCCCTCTTGAAGAGCCCCCATGCCAGGGAGTCCAAATAGTAAGGACTATCGGGTTTCACCTTCAAGGCCTTCTTCACCAGTTGGATTCCCTCCTCCAGCTTTACCCCCCGGTCTATGTACATGTAACCCATATAGTTAAGAATAACGGGGTTCTGGGGATCCAACTCCAAGGCCCTCTTCAGGAACTTCTCTCCCTTCTTCCATTTGCTCTCTCTCTCTAAAAGGGCCCCTAAGGAAAAGAGATAAGAAGGATCCTGGGGTTTCAGAACAACAGCATAGGCGGCATTGACCAGGGCCTTATCCTTCTTTCCCATGCCACTGTACAGGGTGGCCATAGCCCTGTACAACTCGGCTGCGTCGGGTTTGAGGGCTATACCCTTCCTCAGAACCTCCAGGGCCTTCTCTTTTTCTCCCTTCTCGGCGCAAATACCTGTAACCTGGATATAAAAGGAAGGTTCATGGGGTTTCCCATCCCCGATCACCCCTTGGAATACCTTTAGGGCCTCCTCCTTCCTATCCATGTCCTCCAGGAGGATCCCTTTCATAAAGAAGAGGTGTTCATTCTTGTTGATTTTCAGGGCATCGTCCAATGTTCTTAGGGCCTTTTCCTTGTTACCCATGGCCATTAAAATAGAAACCACCTTGGCCACCAGTTGGGGATGCCCCGGGCGCTGCTGCAATAAAGAACCATAGAGCTTCAAGGCCAAGGGATACCTCTTTTCCTTAATATAGAGCCTCCCCAACCGGTCCAAGACCTTTATGGAACCGGGGGAGATACGGAGGAGTCTTTTATAGGCATCTATGGCTTTTTCTGGTTCCCCTTTAAGTTGGTAAAGCTGACCCATATATTCCAGGACCTCTGGATTTTGAGGATTCTCCCCTTGGGCCCGCTGGAGTTTTTCCAAGGCCTGGGAATAAAGACCCATGGCCATATAAACCTTTGCCCAGGTGAGGTAGAGGGAACAAGAGTGGGGAGCGACCTTCTGCCACTTCTCTAAAAGGGCATTGGCAGCATCGTAGTTGCTTTTCTCTATATAAAAACCTATGAGCCTTTGATAAACCTGCTCATCCTTGGGACTCAATTCCAGGGCCCTGTTGAGATGGAGAAGGGCCAGATTCCTCTTTCCCATGCTCCCATAAAGCTCTCCTAAAAGGAAGTGGAGGGTGAAGCTGTGTGGGAACCGGTTTGCTCCCTTTTCTAAGACCTCTACGGCAGAGTTCAGATCCCCCTTCTCAAGGAAAATATGGGCCGTGTCCACGTAGGCCTGGGGCACGGGAAGGGCCTCCAGGATCCTTTGGTAAAGGAGAAGAATTTTGGAAGGATCAGCCCTTTCCATACGCAAAAGCTGAGCTTCTACCACGGCGCTGTAAGCCTGGGCCTTTGAAGCCAGGGGGTCTGCCCACGCTCCTTTATTCCATCCCAAAAGGGATACAAAAAGCATGAGTACAAAGACCCTCTTCATTTTCCCATCTCCTTTCCCTCAACAGGGATACCATTCATCCCTTCCCTTAAGGAATGCGTTCTAACCCTTATATTAGGGGATTCCAGGTGGCACAAGCCCTATCACAACCCCAGGGCTTACCCTATAAGCTGTTTTCACAGTGGCTCTGATTTTCTGAATGCAAAAGGGGGGGTGATTCTGAGCGCAAACCATGCCTGCCTGTGCGTGTCCGCACGCAGACAGGTCTCATCCCCCAAAAATCGGTGCCATCTACATCCAACTCTTTCAAACAAGAAAGGTTGTCTCACCAAGTAAGTGAAAGGCAGGCATTCTTCCATCCTGCCTGTGCCGGGGACACGGCAGACAGGTGTCCATGAATTCGCCGCATGTCCACGGAATTAGCC
>CAZBOO010000095.1:0-5726 GCA_964493535.1 uncultured Aquificales bacterium | reverse complement strand
CTTGCTTTGGCCCTTGAGGTGAGTATAAGCTTTTTGAGGGTTGCCCGGCTGGGGGAGAGGGTAGCGGCAAAGGCGAGGGAGGAGTACTTAGGCAGAAGGACTGGCTTTTACATCATAACAGTGACCAACCAGGAGGGGAAAAAGATTGCTTTGGTCAAGGGAACGAGCTTCTGTTGTAAGAGTCTCTCCCCTCCTGGGGAAAGGATTAGGTGAAAAGAGGGATGACTATTGCCATAATCGGGGCCAGTGGTGATATTGGACAGCGTCTGGTGCTGCTTTTGGTCAGCTCCAGACTCTTGAGCGGGGATTACAGACCGTGATTGGTCCTGCCGGTGCCGCTATGATGATCCTGGAAGGTCTATTGACTGAGGGAAGGTTTTACGGTCCCTTGCATATTGTTTTGGGGGGTGAGTTTTACGGTTTTCATGGAGTCATGGCCGTCCCCGTCACGATGGACCTGGGCATGGTGGTGCAGGTGACTGAGATACCCCTTTGGAAAGAAGAGATTGAGCAGATGCACGTTCCCTGTGAAGGTATCACACAGAGACTGTTGTTAGGGGGATAGGATGGACTTGAAGGAAAGGACAGAGATGCTTTCGCGTTTGGCCAAGGGAATAGGGGAGAGGGAAGGGTCTTTTTGTGAAGCCCTGGCTTTAGAGATCGGGCAGGCGGTAAAGGTGACCAAGGAGGAGATCCGCCTGAGCGTGAAGCACCTTGGTACCATGGAGGAGGATGCCCCCCTGGTGGATGGGAGGGAGCCCTACGGTCTTATGGGAGCTATATTTCCTTACGATGGTCCCACGGTCATGTTTGCTCGCTGGGTAGGGGCAGCCCTTCTGGGTGGAAACAGGATTCGGGTAAGTTTTTCCTCTCTTACTCCCAGGGTGACTGAGCTTATAAGTGAGGTATGCGCTCCTTGGCAGGATTTGATTGAGGTGGTGCTGGGTAAAGACAACCGAGTCTTCGGTCAGGAGTGCATAGATGATCCCCAGGTAAGGGTCTTTTTTGTCTCTGGATCTGGCATTGTGGGGAGGGGGTATGTCAGGGCCATAGATTTTTTTGACAAGATTATCTATGCGGGGCCTGGGGGAATGCCGCCGGTCTTGGTTTTCCCGGGGGCTGATGTGCGACAGGCGGCTACCTTTGCTGCCAGAAGGGCCTTCCTCAATGGGGGCCAGTACTGTACCACCATTAAGAGGGCTCTGGTGTATAAAGATCTCCTTGAACCCTTTGTGGAAAGTGTGCTGGCTGTGGTGGACAGGATGAAGGTGGGAGACCCCTTGGACCCCCAGGTGGACTTTGGGCCTATCAAGGCCGAGAGGACCCGGGTGCTCTTTCAAAGAGGGTTGGAGGCGGTGAAAGGCTCCCTCCTGCGGGGAGGACCTCCCGAGGATGAGTGGCTTTTCCCCACAGTGGTGCTGACCCGCTATATACCTGATATAGAGGTCTCTGGCCCCTTCCTTGCTATCAAGGCTGAAACCTCGCCCTCGGTTATCTTGAGGGAGGCTATGAAGACTATGTATCCCTTGATTGCCTATGCCTTTGGGGAGTACACCGGGAGCAAAAAGGCCCTGGAGCGCTTCTATGGGAGTGTTTATTGGGACCCCAAGTTTCTCTATCTAAATCCCCGGGACCCCTTTGGCGGGAGGCGGGATAGCGGTTGGGTGTTGGAGAGGAGGGACTCTAAGATTATGAGGAGGGGGGGTCCCCTGGTCTATCCCCTGGAGCTGACCCAGGGTTTTTTGGGGGAGTGAAAAGGGGCTTTTCCCTTCTTGGGTGATGCATGGTTGTTAACACCCTTGATGCCGGTTTAGCTTTGTCTGAGGGGTGAGGGACACCATGAGATACGTTAGGCCAGGCCAGATGGACGAGCGGGGTATCGGTTATCGCCAGCTCAGGAAGATCAAGCTGAATCTCATCATCTCGGTGGCCCTCCACTATCGCCACATTACGGGCAAAGGCCAGATGACAGACGTCTCTCCCGCTGAGGCTTTGGGCCGTATGATCAACTACAACCGGTGGATGAGGGGCATATTTGAGAAGATCTCGGACACTGTGGACGGAGATTTGGTAGTGGCCAATCTTTCATGGAAGATGTCCGGGTCTCCTTGGAGGGTGAAGTGGATCTGCCAGCCTGTGGGGGCGGACAACGAGTTTACCTTCAACACCCTCTTGGGCATGGGGAAAGGAAAGGTTCAGGAGTTGAGAGAAAAGGGAGTGGTGTATCTCTTTGTAGTGCTTTAGTTTTTTGAGATGGGGGCTCTGTCCCCATCTTTTTTGTGATCTTCTGCACTTGCTTTTGGTGAGATAAGGTAATATGAAATCCAACGGTTGTGAAATCGAGTAAAAGGGGGAGAGTCATGGACAAGCGAGATACCTTAATTTCAGGGCGGGTGGGCGCTATCCCTGCTTCTGCCATCCATGAGATGACGAGGTTGTCCTCAACGATGACAGATGTGGCCTTTCTTTCCTGGGCCAGGCCTGAGGGGGACACACCTGAATACATAAACAAAGCTGCTATCGAGGCCATAGATAAAAATCTGGTGAGTGCCTACTCACCAGTGCCTGGTTTGTTGGAACTAAGGGAAGCCATAGTTGAGAAGCTAAAGAGAGACAACAACATAGATGCAACACCTGCAGAAGTTCTTGTAACGAATGGTGCTATTGAGGGTCTCACCGCTGCTGTGATGGCAGTAGTGGACCCAGGCGATGAGATATTGCTACCTTCTCCCAACTACTCAACCCATACCATTCAGGTCAAAATAGCCTCGGGGGTTCCTGTCTTTGTGCCTACTATAGAGGAGGAGGGGTTCAGGTTGGACCTGGATGCATTCAGAAGGGCAATTACTGATAAGACGAGGGCTATACTCTTTTGTTCTCCATGTAATCCCACTGGGGCAGTATTCACCAAGGAGGAATTATTAGGTTTAGCAGAGATAGCTGAAGAGCACAACCTAGCGATCATTACGGATGAAGCCTATGAGTATTTCACCTTTGAGGGGGAAGAACACTTCAGCCTTGCATCTATTCCGGAGTTAAAGAAAAGGACCATAAGCTGTTTCACATTTACCAAGACATATGTGATGACGGGATGGAGGGTGGGTTATGCAGTGGCAACAGAAGAAATGATCAATCACATGAGAAAGGCCCATATTCCTATGACAATCTGCACTCCCGTGGTATCTCAGTATGCAGCCCTTGCCGCCTTAAAAGGCCCTCAGGATTGTGTGACTGAATTTAGAGAAAAATATCTGCGTTTGAGGAACTTGATGTGCCAAAGGTTGGATGAGTTGGACTCTGTATTCTCATATCAGAGACCAAAGGGTTCTTATAATATGTTTCCCAAGATCCTTGTGGAAGAGGGAAAGGACTCTCTCTCTCTGTGTAAAGATTTGTTGTTTAAGATCAAGGTATCCGTAGTTCCAGGGGTAGCCTTTGGGCCAACGGGAGAGGGCCACATAAGGATGTCCTTCTGCACCAATGCAGAGGATATCAACAAGGCCTTTGACAGGATGGAGGGGTATTTCACAGATAAGGGATATTTATGAAGAGGGGAATCTGACTATCACCGGGAGGATGAGGGGCCTTCTTTCCAAGCTCTTTCCTAAGTGGTGCTTGACTACCCTGTGAATAGCCTCCTTGAGCTCCTCATCCTCTCTTAAAAGGTGGGGCTCTTGAGAGAGGGCCTCTTTTACTAGATTAGTGAGTTCCTCCTCCAGGGCTTCACCTTCTTCTGAGAGGCCCCGGGCAATGACTCTGGGCCTTTCCATGAGGCGAGTGCCTTCTGGGTCTATAACCAAAAGGACCACCACGGTGCCGAAACGGGACATGCGCATCCTCTCCTTTAGGATCTGGGGACCTATATCCCCTATCCCTTTACCGGAAATCATGAGGTCTTCTGTTTCCAGATGATCCACAAGGGAGAAACCTAAAGGGGTGAGTTCTATAATGTCTCCGTCTTGGGCCAAGATGATCCTTCCCCGGGGGATGCCTAAGCTCTGGGCCAGCTGGGAGTGGAATATGAGGTGGAGGAATTCGCCGTGGAGGGGCATGAAGAAGCAGGGTTTCACTAAGTTTATCATAAGTTTCAGCTCTTCCCTGTGGGCATGACCCGATGTATGGACTGGGGTGATCTCCTGATAAAGCACTGTGGCCCCCGCCATGAAGAGCTGGTTAAGTATCTTGGCTATGGCCCTTTCATTTCCTGGGATGGGACGGCTGGAGATGATCACTGTGTCGCCTTCTTTTACCCTGAGTTGTTTGTGCTCTCCCATGGCCATTCTGTAAAGTACGGACATGGGTTCTCCCTGGCTCCCTGTGGTGATGATGGTGAGTTGGGAGTCTGGATAATCACCCATGCGGGATATGGAGATGACAAGGTCCTGGGGGATGTGGAGATACCCTAACCCCCGGGCTATTCGGGTGTTTTCCTCCAAGCGTTTGCCTGCCAGAACCACCTTTCTGTTGAATCGTTGGGAGAGGAGGAGGATCTGTTGAACCCTGTGGATATGGGAGGCAAAGGTGGCTACAAAAATACGCTCCGGGGCTGTGAAGAATATGCCTTCCAGCTTCTCACCCACATCCTTCTCCGAAAGGGAGTATCCTTCTTTGTCCACGTTGGTGGAGTCTGAGAGGAGAAGGAGGGCGTTCTGGCCGTGGAGAGCGAAGAGATCCAACTGGGTGGGAAAGGCGTCCACAGGGGTGTGGTCTATCTTGAAGTCTCCCGTGTGGACTACGGTTCCCAAGGGGGTTTCTATGGCCAGTCCCACTCCATCAGGTATGGAGTGGCATACGTGGATGAATCGGAGAGAAAAAGGTCCTGTGTGAAGAATATCCCCCGGCTCCATGGGTAAGCACAATGCCTCTCACCCTGTCTCTTCTGTCCAGGACGTAGGAGAAATCTGGGGCGGCTAAGTCTACACCATATACACTTTCTTCAGGAAAGAGGATACCCGTGTCTATCACCAAGAGGTGCTGGTCGTACTCCAGCACCAAGCAGTTTTTCCCAACTTCTCCCAGTCCGCCTAAGGGAACTATTCTGAGGGGCTTTACCATTATCCATTATGGGCAATAAAAATGGTGGGCGATGCAGGATTTGAACCTGCGACCTCTCCCGTGTGAGGGGAGCGCTCTCCCCCTGAGCTAATCGCCCACCTGGTGGACGGTGCCGGACTTGAACCGGCGACCTCTACCGTGCGAAGGTAGCGCTCTCCCACCTGAGCTAACCGCCCTTGCTGGGGGAGCATTAAGGTTGATACTCCTAAGAAGGTGGAGTGTCAAGATACGCTCTTCCCCTATTTTTCATCTGGTTGCAGTGTCAATCCCTCCTCTAAGGCCAGACGGATTCATCTGTTCAACCGCCTGGCCTCTGGACAAAGAAGAAGCCGCCAGCAGAGCACAAAGGGGGTCTACCATTGAATTTTATGGGAGTGACAATCATAAATCCAGGGGGTAAGGTATGAATCTGGTAATTCTTTATGATAGCCACAAGGCATGGCTAGGCTGCTGAGAATAGAATTCGAAGGAGCCTTCTACCACGTCACTTTAAGGGGTAATGCCAGTCAGCCCGTTTTCTTAAACGACAAGGACAGAAGCGACTTTCTCGACACTCTCGCCGACGTGGTGGAGAGGTACTGGCGGCTTTGCCATGCCTATTGTCTGATGGACAACCATTATCACTTGGTTATTGAGACACCCGAAGCAAACCTCTCCAAAGGGATGCGCCA
>CAZBOO010000094.1:0-5728 GCA_964493535.1 uncultured Aquificales bacterium | reverse complement strand
GGCTTGAAGAACCGGGTGCTGTTGGTGATACCAGTGAAGCCCTCCAGATCGTCGTCGTCGGCGTCATCGTCACCGGAGAAGTAGACACCGCCCAAGCCGACCACGAACTTGTTCAGGGCGGGGATCCACTGGGCCAGATCCACCTGGAGGTTGACCAAGCCGGCCCAGGCGTCGTAATCGAACTCGTCTTCGTAGTCCCCATCAGGCATCAGCATGCCGTCACCACGGAGATCCGAGTCGCCGCCCTGGTAGACGCCCTCCATCTGGTACATGAGGGGTCCAATCTTACCGGTCATGCCGAGGCCCGCATAGTAGATGCTCCAGTCGCCTTTGTTGTAGCCATCATCTATGTTCCTGGTAATCACACTGGCAGGATCATCCTCGTCATCCACCACATCATTCGCTAAGTACATGGCGCCGTTGTGGTCATAAGCGCCAAAGATGAAGGGCTTGGCATAGGGACCAAAGTCATACTTCAGCTTCAGCCAGTAGATATCCCTGTTGGAATCGGTTTCAAATACCTGGGAGTCCGTCTGCTCCGCCTTTCTGAGGAACTGGAGGTTCCAGGAGAACTTCTTGTAGTTGCCGTAAAAGACTATGCCCGGATCATCATCGTAGTAGACCAGGGCACCCGTCTCCCCGTCTAAGGCAACGAACTCATGACCCACGCCTATCCAGCCATTCACGTCACCCAAGAAGTTGAGCTTGAACTCGAAATAGGCCCGCTCCACACGCCAGCGGTCAGAGTCACCACCTTCAACTCCATATCCATAGAGGCTCGGATTACCGCGATTATAGTCTTTACCCTGATCGAAGTCGGACATCTTGTAGGAGAAGAGCAAATGGGCGCGCCACTGGTCCTTCTTCACAAAGTCCACGGGAAAGTAGACCATGTGGGACATGTAGTTGTCCCTGACATACCCTTCAGGATCACCAAACCAGGCGGGATCCGAGGCGTCATCGTAGAAGTCGTAGTTCTTGGCCCAGTTGACGGTGAACAACTCCACCATCCCAAATCTGGCCTCAATGCCGCTCTTGGTGGGCACCCTCACAGAAAGCACCCCTGCCGACGCGGACCATGCGAGGCCGAAGAGAAACGCCAAAGCAATGAGTATAGACCACCCTTTTCTCATACCTTCCTACCTCCTTTTTCCGTGATTTTCTAACCTACAAAATCACAAACCCTAACCCCTCCGCTTCCTTTCTCACCTCCCCCCTCTCTTTACCACCTCCCTTCCCCGGTTTTTTGTCCTCAACACCATACTCACCCATAGCATAATAAACAACTGTTGCCCTGTCAATGGTCCCATCAAACTTTTTCATAAGCCCGAAAGGGGGTAAATGTCAACTCTCACTTTCCCGATTTTCTTGTGGTAAGAAAGAAAAACCACATCCAAAACGCCGTCTTGGTCAACATCCCCCAAGGCCAGATCCTGGGCATACAGGTCCTTAAACTTAGGACCCTCCCAAAGGATATCAAAGTAGGCCCCATAGGCCTTGCCCGATCCAACAAAGGCCAGTTTCACCACCCTGCCGTTTATCCCCTGCCAGGGGGCCTCAAGTTTCACCCCCGCCAAGACAAAGGAGGGAACATCGTTCACCACGGTGAAGAGGGCCATCCTGCCTTCCCCCTCCATGAAGGCAGAGACCAGCCTTCTGGGCATATACCGCTTCACCGCCACATCCTCAGGATTGAAGTCCTTCATAGCAGGGATCCGGGGGAAACGGGGGGTCTGGTTAAAGTAGTCATACTTTACTACCCCAAGGCTTTCGGGGCTCTCCCAGAGGGGCCGGCCTTTGACATCATACACGCCGAGATAGTTGTCATTATCCACCACGGCCACTTCCAGCTTGCCGTCCAGCTTGAAGTCGTCCCACGTCAACCCATAGAGATGACCAAACTTGGGGATAAAGGGATAGTCAGGCTTTTTGGCACGCACATATTTTTTCCCATTCCAGACCAACTGAACCACGGGGCCCTCAAAAAGCTGGTATTCCCCCATCTTCTGGGCCAGAAGGACGGGCCTGCCCTTCTCGTTTGCCCTGGGGTGCACCACCATAAAATAGTAGGGCGCATTTTTTTCCAACACCTTGAACTTCTTGCCATGAAGCTCTAAAACCATAGAGGCTAAGTGGGGCCTGATATAACCGGACATAAGGTCCTCTACCACACAGGTGATAAAGACCTCCGGCCTGCCGTTGCCGTTTATGTCACCCACATCCACCCTCATGTACTTCCGGGCATAGGCCCCTCTGGTAGAGAGTTTATACTGATATACCTTCTGGAACTCCTTCTTCTTCAGCCTGCAAACCCGGAGGGCCTGGGGACCCAAAAGGATGATCTCCTCTTTACCATCCCCGTCCACATCGGCTACGGCCACGGAGGTCATCTTCTCTTTGAACACCCGGGAGGCCACCGCCATCTGATATCCTCCCCATTCCCCCGTCTCCATAAGGGTCCTCTTCTTCATAATTTCAGTATATGAAGAACTCTTCACCAGTTTGAGGTTCTCCTGTAAAGCAAAGAGGGAACGCCGGGTGACCAGGGAATCCACATAGCACCCCAAGACAGGCATGGTCCCTCCCGAGGTGACCACAGGGTGGAGCAAAACCCCGTAAGCCTTGTCGGGCAAGGTCTCCCGGGGAGCCAAGAGCCTGAAAAAGAGGGATTCCCCCAATGAGAACTTAAAGACCGTCTCCAGATCCTTGGCATCCACGGGGACATCTCCTTCCACCTTGGGAGAAGCCACATTCACATATACCATCTCAGGCCCCTTCACTTTGTAGCCCTTCTTAATCTGACCCCAGGTCTCGATCACCTGGGCCAGATAGAGCTTTCCCTCCCGCCGTTTCGCCTGGACCAGGGCCATGGGTATATCAAACCCTGGGAAGGTCTTTCCTGACTCCTTGTCCACTATGGATTTACCGGGCTTGTAGACCACAAGCTCTAAACCTAAGGGGATCCCACCCAAGGACTCCAGAAGGACCTCACCCTTCCTCACTAAAGCCACCTTGGCCGGAGGCACCCGAAATCGAGCCTCAAGGGCCTTCACCAGCCTTTCCGAGGAGGCCTTGATATCAAAAGAGTAAGGGCCCTTGGGTTTCTGAGAGGAGATGGCGCCTCCCAAGACCCTTGAGGGACCAAGGAGAAAAAGGAGCACCACTATAGAAACCGCCAGCCCCCTCCCCTTCTGATAAATCGCCCTCATCCTTTTCTGCTGCATAGGGCCAGAGATTACGGCCTTGAAAATAAGGTGTCAAGCACATTGCCCCCTTCTCCACTTTTTGATAAGTGGTTTCTCCCGGAGATTACAGAGGGAGGAGGCAAAGATGTCCCTGAAAGAAAAGATCTTACAGGACATGAAAGGAGCTATGAAGGCCAGAGACTCTCTGAAGCTGTCCACCTTGAGGCTTCTGGTTTCGGAGATCAAGAACAGAGAGATAGACGCCAAGGATGAGCTTAAAGACGATGAGGTTTTGGCCCTCATACAGAAGGCGGTAAAACAGAGACAGGACTCCATAAATCAATACGAAAAAGGGGGAAGACAGGACCTGGCGGACAAAGAGAAGGCAGAGATGGTAATACTCAAGGCTTATCTCCCGGAGGAACTCTCCCAGGAAGAACTCTTGACCATCATAGATGAAGCTGTATCAGCTACAGGGGCCTCTTCGCCCAAGGAGATGGGAAAGGTGATGAAGGAGGTGATGCCCAAGGTGAGGGGAAGGGCCGATGGCAAGGAGGTGAATGAACTGGTGAGAAAAAGATTGACTGGAAAGGCATAAACCACCCATGTTTCCCCAGCACACCCTGAAGGTCTTAGACTTCTTCCCCCTCTTAGAGGCAGTAGCCCGGGAGGCTGCCTCAGAGCCCGGCCGGAGGGAGGTGTTGGGTCTGAGGCCCTGGGGAGATCCATCCACGGCACAAAAGATAATGACAGAGGTAGGGGAGGCTTTAATTTTAGAGGGGGAAGGGGCCTTCCCCAATTTGGGGGATCTGAAGGACATAGAACCCATCCTGGAGAAGAGCAGACCCCAGGGGGCTGTGCTCGCTCCCCACGAACTTCTTGCCATCAGAGGGCAACTGGCTCTGGCCGACAGGATAAAAGAACAACTTTCAGCCAGAGAAAAAAGTCCCCTCCTGACGGCCAAGGCCTCGAAACTCCATCCTCTGAAGGAGCTAAGGAAAAGGTTAGAGGAGGTTCTGGGCCCCTTCGGAGAAATTCTGGACACGGCCAGCGTCCCCTTGACCCAGATACGGAGACAGGGAGAGGGAGTGAAGGCCACCATCAGGGATAAACTCCAGGCCCTTTTGTTCAACCCCGCCCTTTCCAAGACCTTTCAGGAGAAGACCGCCACCATAAAAAACGGAAGGTTCGTCCTCCCCGTAAAGGCCCAGTTCTCCGGTAGGGTGAAGGGGCTGGTCCAAGACCAATCGGGAAGCGGGTCTACCCTCTACATAGAACCCTTCTCCATAGTAGAAATCAATAATCGCCTAATCCGGCTGTATAAGGAAGAAGAGAAAGAGGTAGAGCGTATCCTGAGGGTCTCCGCAGCCCAGGTGCAGGGGCACAGGGGAGGGTTGAAGGGGAATCAATACACTTTAGCCTATCTGGATTCATTAGGGGCCAGGGCCCGCTTTGCCCGGAAGTACCAGGGAAGTATTCCCCGGCTGGTGGTGGATACCCCCTGGCGCCTGATTGAAGCCCGCCACCCACTCCTTATTAAAGATAAGGGAATAAAGAATACGGTTCCCTTAGAGGTGGGCCTCGGCAAAAGCCACGGACCAGATAAAGATGGATCCGCCACCCACTCCTTAGTGATCACGGGGCCCAACACAGGAGGCAAAACCGTAGCCTTAAAAACCATGGGCCTATTGGCCCTCATGGTACAAAGCGGCATACCCCCCACCGCCCATCCCGACTCCTGTTTCCCCATCTTCAGCAAGATCCTGGCAGACATTGGAGACGAGCAGAGCATCCAGCAGAACCTCTCCACCTTCTCCGCCCACATGAAAAATATCAAAGAGATACTGGACAATGCCGACAGCCGCTCTTTGGTACTCCTGGACGAGTTGGGCGCAGGAACGGATCCCTGGGAAGGTACCCCCTTAGCCATGGCCATTTTGGAAGAACTCCACCAGCAGGGGGCCTGGTGCTTAGTCTCCACCCATCACAATGAGTTGAAACTCTTTGCCCATGCCATCCCTGGAATGAGAAACGCCTCCGTGGAGTTTGATCCCAATTCCCTATCCCCCACCTACAGACTCCTGGTAGGGGCCCCGGGAAGGAGCAACGCCTTAGTAGTTGCTGAAAAGCTGGGCATTCCCCCAAGCCTCATTCAAAGGGCCCAAAGTTTCCAGGAAAAGGAGCGATGGGAAATCGAAAGGGTCATAGCCCAGTTAGAAGAGGAAACCCAGAAGGTCCAAAGGGCCCGGGAATCCTTGGAACAGGAAAGGAAGGAACAAGCTGAGGAGGTAAAATGTTTCAAGGAAGCCAAGGAAACCCTTCTAAGAGAACAGGAAGAACGTCTGGCCCAGGGAAAGCGGCTCCTCGCCTTCCTCCACAAGGAAGTAAAAAGGCTCTCCAAGGAATTGAAGAAGGGAAACATCCAGGAGGTACAAAACCGCCTTAAAGAACTGGAAGGGGAAATGGCTATCTTAGAAACCACAGAGGAAAGAGGAGAAGTCCAGGTAGGGGATACAGTAAGGGTATGGGGATTAGGACTGGAA
>CAZBOO010000093.1:0-5765 GCA_964493535.1 uncultured Aquificales bacterium | reverse complement strand
TGCCCAAGAAGGTTGAGGATAAGAAGAAGATTCCGGAAGAGAAAGAGGAACCGGTGGGGGCTGAAAAGAGAGTAGAGCCCTCTAAGGTGATAGGGATAGAGAAAAAACCCCAAAAGGCTAAACCCAAAGAGAAGAAGGAGGCAGCAAAAAAGGCCCATCCTGGGAAAAAGGCTGCTCCTTCCAAGGATGTGAGTTCTCCCTTTATTTATAGACCCAGGGCCAGGCCAAAGAGGAAAAAGAAGAGGAGAAGGGAGGAGGAGTACATGGAGGAGCAGGAGATACTTCCCGGGAAGGTGGATATGGAAGCAGGGATAGCTTACCTTCCCGAGGCCCTTCCTGTGGGGGAGCTGGCTGCTATCCTCCAGGAGGATGTAGACCAGGTGATAGAGGTTCTTTGGAAGAAAGGGATGGCTGCCGAGGAGAGTACAGTGGTCCCCTTTGATCTGGCCTCCGCTGTGGCCCAGAAGTTTGGCTTTGAAGTGTTGAAAGAGGGAGGAGAGCCGGGGGAAGAGGTGGAGGAAGAGGAGGGGTTGGAGCCCAGGGCACCGGTGGTCACGGTGATGGGCCATGTAGACCATGGAAAGACCACCCTTTTGGACTATATCCGGAATGCCGATGTTGCAGGAAGGGAAGCTGGGGGTATCACCCAGCATATAGGGGCTTATCGGGTGATCCTTCCCGAAGGGGAGATCACTTTCATAGATACCCCGGGGCACCACGCTTTCACTACTATGAGGGCCCGAGGGGCCCAGGTCACAGATTTAGTGATTCTGGTGGTGGCGGCTGATGACGGGGTGATGCCTCAGACCGTGGAGGCTATCAACCATGCCAAGGCGGCTGGAGTGCCCATCATCGTGGCCATAAACAAGATCGACAAACCCAATTCCAACCCTGAGAGGGTGAAACAGGACCTGGCTCAGCATGGTCTCATTTCCGAAGAATGGGGGGGAGAGACCATCTTCGTGGAGATTTCGGCCAAGCAGGGGACCAACGTGAAGGAGCTCTTAGAGATGGTTCTTCTCCAGGCGGAGATGCTGGAGTTGAAGGCCGTTTCCCATAAGCCTGCCAGGGGGACGGCGTTGGAGGCGAAGCTGGATCCTAAAAGGGGACCTGTGGCCACATTCCTGGTGAGGGAAGGGTTCCTGCACCAGGGTGATGCCTTGGTAGTGGGACTCCATTGGGGAAAGGTCCGGGCCATGCTGGACTTTCAGAGGAAACCCGTGAAGGAAGCGGGCCCCTCTGTACCTGTAGAGGTCTTGGGTCTTACAGGGGTTCCCTTGGCGGGCGAACCTTTTATGGTGGTGGAAAGTGAACGCAGGGCCAGGGCCATTAGTGCAGAACGCCAGGAGAAGGCCCGGGAGATTCAGATGGGTAAACCCCGGGTCTCTTTGGAGGAACTTATGCGTCAGCTGGCAGAGGGGGAGGCCAAGGAGTTTCGCATCCTTCTCAAGGCCGATGTTCAAGGTTCCTTGGAGGCACTGAAAGACTCTCTGAAAAAGCTCTCCACCGATGAGGTGAAGGTTTATGTGGTCCATGCCGGGGTGGGGGGCGTCAACGAGTCAGATGTGATGCTGGCTTCGGCTTCTAAGGCGGTAATCGTTGGTTTCAATGTGAGGCCTGATGCCCAGGCCAGGAAGGCTGCAGAGAAGGAAAGAGTCGAGATCCGCCTTTACAGGGTAATCTATGCCCTTTTGGAGGATGTGGGGAAAGTCATGGAAGGCATGCTGGAGCCCGAGTATCAGGAGGTGGTTTTGGGCAGGGCAGAGGTACGGCAGGTGTTCCAGGTGCCTAAGGTGGGTAAGGTGGCGGGCTGCTATGTTCAGGATGGAAAGATCACCCGAAGCGCTAAGGTACGCCTAATCAGGGATGGGGTGGTGGTTTACGAGGGCGGCTTGGCCTCCCTCAAACGCTTCAAAGAGGACGTGAAGGAAGTGGCTGCTGAGTATGAGTGTGGAATGGGTCTTCAGGACTTCAATGATATAAAGGAAGGGGATGTTATCGAGGCCTACGAGTTGGAGGAGATAGCCAGAAAGCTCCAGTAGTCTGGTTTTCTCTTTAACGGCCCTTTTTCCTTATTTGGGTGGTGCCATGTTTATCGGGAGCTGCAGGCTGGTATTAGAGATTCCTGGTAATAGTAGCTTGAAGGGCAAAAGGATGGTGGTCAAGAGTTTGAAGGACCGCTTGAGGAACAGGTTTCAGGTTTCAGTGGCCGAGGTGGAAGAGATGGATAACCACCGGAGGGCTGTGTTGGGGGTGGCTTATGTTACCAACACTAAGAGGCATGCCAATCAGGTGATGGATCAGGTGATCAGCTTTGTGGAATCTGAAGGGAGGGCCTATTTGGTGGATTATGTTATGGAGATACTGTGATGAAGGGACCTCATAGAATAGAAAGGCTGCAAGAGCTTTTTCGGGAGGAGATCTCCCGGATGCTGGTGGAGGGTCGTATCAAGGACCCTCGGGTGGGTTTTGTAACCATCACCAAGGTGGATGTGACCCGGGATCTCAGTTTTGCCACAGTCTACTTTTCCGTGATGGGTTCCGAGGAGGAGAAGGAGGAAACATTACAGGCTTTGGAACATGCTTCGGGCTACATCCAGGGCCAGTTGGGTAAGGGGCTTAGGATCAGGAAGATTCCCCGTTTGCGTTTTAAGGTGGACAAGAATCTGGAGCACAGCCTGAGGATTGGGGAACTCTTAGAGAAGATACGGAAAGGGGACTGACCTTGGATCTATACGACGCCATCATCCATGAGCTGGAGAAGGCTCCAGGTGTCACCCTTTTCATTCACAAAAGCCCCGATGGTGATGCTTTGGGCTCAGCTTTGGCCCTGTCCATGGCTTTGGAATCCCAGGCTAAAGATACCCTCATATACTGCTGGGATGAGGTGCCCTATTTTTATCGTTTTCTTCCCCGGTGGGAACGGATAACCAAGGTGAGGAGGCAGGGTGATGTCTCTTTTTACCCCGTTTCAGTGGGCATAGATGCCAGTGATTTGGATCGTCTTCCTTTCCTTTGGGAGAGGCCCCCCGGGTTGGTGATCAATATAGATCATCACCCCACCAATGCCCGATGGGGGGATCTGAATCTGGTGGAACCCCAGGCCTCTGCCACAGGGGAGATCATTTTTCGTCTCCTGGAAAGGTGGGAGGTCCCCATCACCCTTGATATGGCTACCTGCCTCTATACTGCCATTTTTACCGATACAGGGGGGTATAGGTTTGCCAATACAACGGCTTTGAGTCTCCTTTACGGGAACTGTTTGGTAGAAATGGGGGTTTCTCCCTACCACGTGGCCACCCATGTGTATGAGAGCTACTCCCCGGGTAGAATGCGCCTCTTGGGCCTTGCCCTTAACACCCTTACTCTGGTTTGTGAAGGGAGGTTGGCTTGGGTGGTGGTTACCCGGGCTATGATGGGAGAGACGGGTACGGGCCCGGAAGACACGGAGGAGTTTGTAAACTTCCCCAAATCTATTAAGGGGGTGGATGTGGCTCTTCTCTTCAGGGAGACGGAGTCGGGGGTGAAGGTGAGTTTCCGCTCCAAGGGGAGGGTGGATGTGGCTGTTGTAGCCTCTTCTTTGGGAGGAGGGGGCCATAAAGCCGCTGCGGGTTGCGATCTCCCTTGCTCCACTATGGAGGCTGTGGAACGGGTGGTACCCCTGGTGGAGGAGGCCCTGGCTTGCTCTACCTTTTCTACCGACTCCTGAACCACTTTGGGCCCCAGCACTGGTGGCCTGCCAAAACACCTTTTGAGGTTATGGTGGGGGCCATTCTCACCCAGAATACCGCTTGGAGCAATGTGGAGAGGGCCATAAGGCATCTGGAGGAGGCAGGGGCATTGGATCCCAAGGTTATATTTTCTTTGGATGTTTTCCAGTTGGAGAAACTCGTAAGGCCTTCCGGTTTTTTTCGGGTGAAGGCCGCTCGCCTCAAGGCCTTGGTGTGGCATATTATGGAAGAGTTCCAGGGAGACGTGGAAGCCATGGGTCTGAGACCTGGTTGGGAGCTGAGAGGGGATCTCCTTACCCTTCATGGAGTGGGGGAGGAGACGGCTGATTCTATCCTCCTCTATGCTTTAGGGAAGCCCTTTTTCGTGGTGGATGCTTATACTAAGAGGATCCTTAAAAGGTGTGGTCTCATTGGGGGGTTGGAGTCCTATGGAGAGGTCCAGAGGTTATTTATGGATGCCCTCCCCGGTGATGTGGAGCTTTTTAGGGAGTATCACGCCCTGCTGGTGGCGCTGGGAAAGGGCTACTGCAAAACCAGAGATCCCCGGTGCGAGGGGTGTCCTGTGGCGGTGGAGGTGGACCAATGGCCAAGGTGAAACCCTTGTCTCCTGCCTTGGTGAGCAAGATTGCCGCTGGTGAGGTGGTGGAACGCCCCGCTTCCGTGGTGAAGGAGCTTGTGGAGAATAGCTTGGATGCAGTAGCTACCCGGGTGGATGTTGAGGTGGAGAGGGGAGGGTTGGCCTTAGTAAGGGTGGTGGATGACGGGGAAGGTATGGATGAGGAAGATGCCCTCTTGGCCTTAGAAGAGTACGCCACCAGTAAAATCTCCTCTCTGAATGATCTCTCTTCCATCCAGACATTGGGCTTTCGGGGGGAGGCCCTTCATGCCATCTCCTCCGTCTCCCGTTTTACCCTTGTCACCAGCACTAAGGACTTAGCCACTGTGGTGAGGGTGGAAGGTGGAATCCTGAAGGGGGTTTCGAAAAGGCCTCGGAGGCGGGGTACCACTGTGGAAGTGAGGGATCTCTTCTTCAATCTCAGGGCCAGAAGGAGATTCATGAGATCCCCTTCTACAGAGATGGCTCATGTCCTCAGAACTATGCGAGAGTATGGGTTGGCCTATCCCGGGGTTCATTTCACCTTGAGGGAGGGGGATAGGGTGATATTAGATGTTTCCTCTGCTTCTTTGGAGGAGCGGGCGGCTGCCCTGTGGGGAGTAAAACTCCAGGATCTTCTCCATGGACAGTTGGAGAGGGGACCTATGGCATTGGAGGGCCTCATGACCCGTCCTGCTCTCGCCCGGAGGGATGCCAAGCACCTATTCTTTTTTGCAAATGGACGTCCTGTGAAGGACCGCCTACTTGTTATGGCCCTCATGGAGACCCTCCGGGGCCGGTTGGTGAAGGGGGAGTATCCCATGGCCCTCCTCTTCCTTACCCTTTCCCCTAAGGAGGTGGATGTGAACGTCCACCCTGCTAAAAGGGAGGTGAAGTTTCGTCCTTTGCGGGATGTTCTGACCCTGATCAGGGATTGGGGGGCTTCCCTTTTGGGAGGCGATCATCCCCCTTATTCTCCTTTCCCTCCTCCATCCCCACCCGTTTTTTACCCTGAAGGCTCCCTTCCAAGGGAGGGAGGCGTTAGGGAGGCTTCTCTGGGGCTGGCCCCTTTGCCCTGGCGATTTTTGGGGGAGTATAGTGGTGTCTTTCTCCTTTTGGAGATGGAGGGGGATCTGATTATGGTGGACAAACATGCCCTCCATGAAAGGATGCTTTATGATGCTATCAGGAAGGAGTGGGATGTAGAGAAAGGGGTGCGCCTCCTTTTAGTGCCCTTAGAGGTGCCCATGGAATCTGAGCCTCCTTCCCATATCTTGGATGCCTTAGAGGAGATGGGTTTTCGCCTCCGATTGAAAGGTGATGGGGTGTGTGAAATAAAAGGGGTGCCCCAATGGTTTCAAGGGGATGTGGGCGCCTTCATCGGGTCTATGCTGGAGGGGGGAGATTTGGGTCGGGGGGAGATGGTGAGACGGGCGGCT
>CAZBOO010000092.1:0-5770 GCA_964493535.1 uncultured Aquificales bacterium | reverse complement strand
AAAAAACCCTTTATTCCAGACGTTTCGCCTCCTCCCAGTACCGATCCATGGTCTCCAAGCCCGTTTCTTTAGGGGTTTGTCCTTGTTCCCTAAGGCGCTTTTCCACATAGGAAAAACGATTAATAAAGCGCTTATTGCACTGCTTCAAAGCATCTTCAGCATCCATTCCCAAGAAGCGGGATAAATTGACTATAGCGAAAAGAAGATCCCCCAGCTCCCTAAACATGGCATCTCTGTCCCCCTGGGCACAGGCATCCTTAAACTCCCCCCACTCCTCGGCCACCTTATCCCACACAGGCTCCACCTGGGACCAGTCAAAGCCCACCCTGGAGGCCTTATCCTGGATCCTTCTGGCCTGGAGGAGGGCAGGAAGGGAAGAGGGCACACCTCCAAGGGCAGAAGAGTGGCCTTCTTCATGTTCCTTTATAACCTCCCAATTCTCCAGAACCTCCTGGGCATTCTTCACCATAGCCTCACCAAAGACATGGGGATGACGACGGATGAGCTTCTCTGCAAGAGTCTGCAGGACCTGAGATACATCAAACTCCCCCTTCTCTTTGGCCATCTGGGCGTGAAAGATGATCTGTAAGAGAAGATCCCCCAGCTCCTCCTTCAATTTTTCCGGGTCCTTCTCATCGATTGCCTCTAAAACTTCATAGGCCTCCTCTATGAGATAAGGCTTCAGGGATTCCCTGGTTTGCTCCCTGTCCCAGGGACAGCCTCCCTCACCCCTGAGGATCTCCATTATCTTTACCACTCTCCAAAAAGAGTCCCTCTCCTCCATCCCCCTCACCCCTCCAAGACCTTGACAAAGACCTGCCTGGTCCTGGGACCGTCAAACTCGGCAAAAAATATGCCCTGCCACGTGCCCAGTTGGAATCTTCCCCCACTGATGAACACCATCTGGGATGTCCCTACCAAAGTGGCCTTAATATGAGCATCGGCATTTCCCTCCAAATGTTTGTATCCTTTTCCGTAAGGCACCAATCGGGCCAAGGTCTCCCGAATGTCTTGGGCCACAGAGGGATCAGCATGCTCATTTATGAAAACCCCCGCCGTAGTATGGGGAACATAGATGTAGCACGCACCCTCCTTTACACCAGAGTCACTCACCACATGTGCCACCTGAGAGGTAATGTCCACCATCTCCTCCCTTTTACCGGTTTTCACCCTTAAGGTCTTTACCATAAAGTCCCTCCTGCAAGCTTCCTTAATTCTCAATATCCCTCTATTCAATCCATCTACCAATTAGAGAAGCCTCCCTCAACAGCAGAAAGATGCCCCCTGTTCACATGATTTTACTTGTGATAATAGAGGTCAACAACTTCCAAGGAGGAGCCATGGATACAGATGTTCTCATCATTGGAACTGGTGTAGCCGCTTGTTCGGCTGCCTTGGAGCTGGCCAAGAAGGGCCACCAAGTCACCATGGTAACCAAGGGAGATAGGCCCGAGGAATCCAACACCTACTATGCCCAGGGAGGCATCATCTATAAGGGAGAAAAAGACCGGCCCGAGCTTCTGGTAAAAGATATCCAAGAAGCCGGTGCCGGTGCCACCTGGCCCCCAGCGGCCCAGATTTTGGCCCAGGAAGGACCCCGGCTGGTGGAAGACATCCTCATCAAGAAGGCCCAGGTGCCCTTCAATACCGATGAAGAAGGCAAATTAGACCTGACAGAAGAAGCTGCCCACTCCATGAGGCGCATCATCCACTCTGACGATTTTACAGGGAAAGCCATAGAAACCTCCCTTATACAACACATCTCCCAAATTCCCCAGATCACCATCTTCACCAACTGTATGGCCATAGACCTCATCACCCCGGAACACCACTCGCCCGATCCCTTAGCCATCTACCCTCCCACATCCTGTTTGGGGGCTTATGTATTTAACACAAAGGAGAAAAAAACTGTCAAACTCACAGCAGCCGTCACTATCCTGGCCACAGGGGGGCTGGGACAGGCTTTCCTTCACGCCACCAATCCCGATGGGGCCACAGGAGATGGCTTCGCCATGGCCTATCGGGCAGGAGCCAAGCTTATCAACATGGAATACGTTCAGTTCCACCCCACCACCCTCTTTCACAAAGACGCAAAGAGGTTCCTCATCTCGGAATCGGTAAGGGGTGAAGGGGCCATTCTAAAGACCCCCGAGGGGAAAACCTTCATGGAAAAGTACCACCCCTTGGGTTCCTTAGCTCCCAGGGATGTAGTAGCCAGGGCCATCCACGAAGAAATGGTAGAACACGGCTACAAATACGTCCTTTTGGATCTGGCATCCTACATGGAGTCGGAAGCCATAAAACAGAGGTTTCCCATGATCTATGAAACCTGCCTTCAGTTCGGGATTGACATGACCAAGGAACCTATCCCCGTGGTACCCGCCGTCCACTTCTCCTGTGGAGGTGTAAAGGTAGACCTATGGGGCAAAACCTCTATAAATCGCCTCTTCGCCGTAGGAGAGGTGTCCTGTACAGGTCTCCACGGCGCCAACCGTCTGGCCAGCACATCCCTTTTGGAAGGGCTGGTCTGGGGAAACAGGACTGCCCGGTGGGTCCACCAGAACTGGGAGGAGTACACCAAAGAGGCCCCCACTCAACCTATCCCCGACTGGATAGATACGGGGGTGGAAGAACCCGACCCCGCTCTCATAAAGCAAGACTGGATCAACCTTCGGCACATCATGTGGAACTACGTAGGGCTGGTCCGCACCAAAAGAAGACTGAAACGGGCTATTACCGACCTTCGCCACCTATGGAGGGAGGTGGAAGACTTCTATAAATACGCCAAACTCCATCAGAAACTCCTGGAGTTGAGGAACGGGATCCAGACAGGACTGGTCATCGCTCGGGCAGCCCAGAGGAACTATACCAGCAGGGGCTGTCACTTCAGAAAGGACTAACACCATGGAAAGAACAGAACTCCATAAAAAGATCATTAGGTTGAAGAGGGACCAGGGGGTCCTTATCCTGTCCCACTACTATCAAAGACCAGAGGTCCAGGACACAGCCGACTTTGTGGGAGACTCCTTAGAGCTGAGCCGCAAGGCCGCCCAAGCAAAAGAGGAGTCCATTCTCTTCTGCGGAGTCACCTTTATGGCAGAGATAGCCAAGATCCTTTCACCCCAAAAAAGGGTGCTTACCCCCTATCCCTTGGCAGGGTGCTTGCTGGCAGACATGGCAGAACCCCAGGAGGTTGCGGAAACCAAAAGGGCCCACTCCTCCGCCAAAGTGGTGGCCTACGTAAATACCTATGCCCAGGTGAAAGCCTTGTCAGACATCATCTGCACCTCGGCCAATGCTCGTAAAGTGATGGAAAAGATGGAGGGGGAGGAAATCCTCTTCCTCCCTGATAAAAACCTGGGGACCTATCACGCCAAAACCTTGAACAAGAAGGTTGTCCTTTGGGACGGCTATTGCCCTGTTCATCAAAGGATTACCTGGGAGTCCATAGAAAGGGTGAAAAGTGAACATCCCCAGGCCCTGGTCATCGTCCATCCTGAATGCCCCCCAGAGGTGACAGAGAGGGCGGACTTCGTGGGCTCCACTTCCCAATTAGTCCGCTTTGCCCAAGACTCCCATACCCAAAGCTTTATTGTAGGCACGGAGGAGGGAACCCTCCATCAGATGAAGAAAAATGCCCCAGAAAAAACATTCCTCCTCCCATCCCCCATACCCCTATGTGATCAGATGAAGATGATCACCTTAGACCGGGTCTATAAATCTTTAAAAGAAGGGATCTACCCTGTGGAGGTAGAGGAAGAAACAGCCAGAAAGGCCGAAAAAGCTATAACGAGGATGCTCGAGCTGTGAAGGGTTTGGACCCCCTTGTACTCCAAGAGGTTTTAAAAGGCTATCTCCTGGAGGATTTGGGACATGGGGATATCACCACCTGCCACCTCCCCAAGAGGGATAAGTGGGTCTCTGCCGTGGTAAAAACCAAGGCACCGGGGGCAGTGGCAGGGCTCATCCTCTTGGCCTCCCTTTTCCATATTCTGGACCCCACGGTCCAAGTGGAACTGCTGATAAAAGAAGGGGAAATGGTCAAAGAGGGTACCCCCTTAGCCCATGTGAAAGGGCCGGCCTTGGCCCTCCTCAGAGGGGAAAGAACCGCTCTGAACCTCCTTCAAAGGCTATCGGGCATTGCCACCATTACCCGGGAGATGGTGGATCTCATCTCCTCCACCAAGGCCAAACTGGTGGACACCCGAAAAACCACACCGGGCCTTCGTCTCCTGGAAAAATATGCCGTCACAGTGGCAGGTGCCCTCAATCACCGGATGGGGCTCTACGATGCCGCCATGATAAAGGACAACCATATCAAGGTGGCGGGTTCCATAAAGGAGGCAGTGGAAGCCATACGCCAGGCTATTCCCTTCACCTGCCCCATAGAGGTAGAAGTGAAAAACCTGACCGAACTCCGGGAAGCCATACAAGCGGGAGCAGACATAGTGCTACTGGACAACATGGATATTGCCCTTTTGAAAGAGGCTGTAGCCTTGGCCCGGGGCAGGGTTATTACAGAGGCTTCGGGAGGCATCACCCCCCAGAATATCCTGCAGGTGGCCCAGACAGGGGTAGATTACATCTCCTCAGGGGCCATGGTACATCATGCCGTCTGGATAGACATCAATATGAAAATAGGGTGATTTCATGTCCGGGGCCTCTGCCCCAATCCCGAGAGGGGGATAACCCCGGACTCAACAATGTTGACCTCTCCTGTCTCCGGCTTTACCTTAAAGACAACTCTACGAATAAGGAGGAAAAGAATGAAAGAATTAAAAGTCCTGATGGCAGCCCTGATATTCGCTATCTTTATGGTCCCCATGGTCCCCTCTCTCTCAAATGCCCGGGAGGTGACCACTGTGGTAACCCCTTCCTGCAGTGCCAGCGACAACGTGGCCGCCTGTATTTCTCCGGGGGACAGATACACCGTCATCACCTATTACATCAATCCCTTGGGAAACCTGAATAAGGGAATCACCTCCTACATCACCTTGGTGATCATGGACAATCAGACAGGAAAGCTCTACATCAGAAAGATCCCTGAAAGGGACTTCGAAAACAGGAAAACCTTTCTTTTAAACCTCAGATCCCATCTCCCCCGATAAAAAGATAAGGGAATGGGTTTGGTTTCACCCATCCCCTTATCTCTCCCTCACAAAGAGGAACCTGTCTAAACCTCTTCTCTCTCCACCCTGTTGATGGCCTTACAACTGGGGCAGTTTATCTCCTCTTTGGCAGGGGTAGAGAGAAACATCCTATGGCGATTGAGAACCCTGCCACAACGCCAACACCGCTCCTCTACCCAATAATCCCCATCGCTGCTGAAGACCCGCACCTTAAAAGCGGAGTTTATCCTCGGCCTTCTCCCCCTTCTCGTGGCAGAGCTTCCGGCCTTTTTCCTGCTCAACATCCATATCACCTCCTCAACTATCCTATATGAAATATAAGCTACTTAACAAATATTTCAAAGGGAAAATTCCCTTAAAACAGGTCTTTCTAATCTGTCAATTGTCTCTCCAATCACTTGGAATCCCTCTTGTTCCCTGAAACCTGGCACTTCCACATAAACCCTTTTTATTTGCTTGGCCAGGTCCAATGCCTGGCGAAGGGCCGAAATCAGATCCCCCTCGTAGATCTCACATTGCTGCACAATGGCGCTGAGACTCACGTCTTTTACCCATAAAAAACCGGCATCGGCAAAGTTCCAGTTAACCTTCCCACTCCCCGGCTCAGTAAGATGGCGCTCCTCTAAGCCCACTATATATTC
>CAZBOO010000091.1:0-5783 GCA_964493535.1 uncultured Aquificales bacterium | reverse complement strand
GATGAAAGGATCACCTGGTTCTCCGTTGAGGTGGAAAACCAGGAGTCCATCCACCAGCACAATGCCTATGCTTCAGTAGTGAGGGAGAGGAGGGGGGAAAGTTGGGTGGTCTCCGAGTAAAGGTGGCCTTGGCAGGGCTCTTCTTTCTGGCGGGCTGTGGGGGGGGGAGGCACTATCGGATTCCTCAAACTATCTATCCCCCTCCTAAGGCTGGTTGGAGCCAAGTGGGAATGGCCTCATGGTACGGTTACGACTTTCACGGGAAAAGGACGGCCAATGGAGAGGTTTATAACATGTACGGTTACACCGCTGCCCATAAGATTCTTCCCTTTGGTACCTACGTTAGGGTCTTGAACCTGGACAGTAGAAGGTCTGTGGTGGTGCGCATAAATGATAGGGGCCCTTTCGTTCGGGGTAGGATCATTGACCTGTCCTATGCCGCTGCCCGGGTCATAGGTATGATTGGTCCCGGAACGGCCAGGGTGAGGCTCACGGTCCTTCCTGCCCGTCCCCGTCCATTGACCCATGTGGGTTTCTACTATGTTCAAGTGGGGTCTTTTGTGGAGCCCCAGCGGGCTTATCAACTCCAGAGAACCCTTCTGGCTCGATTGGATTCGGTGACGGTTCTGAGGGTAGTAGTGAGGGGGATCGTCTATTACCGGGTGAGGGTGGGTCCATACCTCTCCCTCTCCTCCGCTGAATGGAGAAGGAAGTGGCTTAGAAAGCGGGGTTACCCTGCTGTGGTGGTGAGGGAATGAGTATCCCCGTTTTGGAAGGCAGGGGACTGAAGAAGAGCTACCCTGTCAAAACCCCCTTGGGCAGGGTGAGGGGTGTGGTGCGGGCCGTGGATAGGGTGAGCTTTACCCTTATGCCCTCCGAGATCTTGGGGGTGGTGGGGGAGTCGGGGTGTGGGAAGTCTACCCTGGCCCGCCTCATCCTTTGTCTTGAGCCCCTCGATGGGGGACAGCTTTTCTTTACGGGGAGGGAGGTTACAACCCAGGTGGACAGGGAGATGGCTGACTTCAGAAGGATGACCCAGATAGTTTTTCAGGATCCCTTTTCCTCCCTCAATCCCAGGATGAAGGTGGGGACTATGCTTATGGAGCCCCTTTTGGCCCATAGGATCCTTTCTTCCAAGGTCCAGGCTCGAAAGGAAGTGGCGGGCCTTTTAGAGAGGGTGGGGCTTTCTCCCCAGGATATGGAAAGGTACCCCCATCAGTTCAGCGGGGGACAGCGTCAGCGGATTGGAATTGCCAGAGCCCTGGTCCTGGATCCCAGGGTGGTAGTGGCCGATGAGCCCACCTCCAGTCTGGATGTTTTTGTCCAGGCCCAGGTGGTGAATCTCATGCTGGATCTCATGGAGGAAAGGGGTCTCTCTTACATTTTCATTTCCCACAATCTCAGTTTAGTGGGTCAGATAGCCCATAGGATTATGGTGCTTTATCTGGGTCAGGTTATGGAGACAGGTCCGGCCCGGCAACTGGTGGAGGATCCCATTCATCCCTATACACGTCTTCTGTTGGACTCTGTCCCCGTGCCCGATCCTACTAAGGCCCATTTGGACAACCTCCCTCCTTTGGGGGACGTACCCAGTCCCTTGAACCCACCTCCTGGATGTCCTTTCCATCCCCGTTGCCTCCAAGCCCGGGAAATCTGTGGAAAGGAGGAGCCTCCCTTGAGGGATGTGGGGGGCTGCCAGGTTGCTTGCCACTTGGTCTAAAAGGGCGTGATTTCCTGGCAAGCAAGGTCTATTAAAAGACCGAGAAGGTCTTCCTCCTGTCCTTGAGATAGTTGCTGCCCTCCATCTTCTTCAGGAGGGCTTTTATCTGGGCGGCTGTGTGGATGTAGTGGAAATAACAAAAGAGACGGCATGTGGGATACAGGAGAGTATGCGATAGAGTTTGAGGCATTGGGGATGGATAAGGATCATATTCACATACTTTGCAGTGCGCATCCGAAGGTAGCACCTGGTGAGATAGTAAGGATATTCAAGAGTATAACAGCGAGGGAGGTATTCAGGAGGAAGCCGGAGATAAAGAGGGAATTATGGGGTGGAGAGTTTTGGACGGATGGATATTATGTAGCGACGGTGGGGGAGAGTGCTAACTGGGAAACGGTGGAGAAGTACATAGAGAGACAAGGTAAGCCTATAGAGGAGTTAAGGCAACTGAAATTGTTCGATTGACACCCTGCAGCTTGCCGCAGGGTTGTTCATTTTTCTTGCAACATTTCTTAAAAACAAGAAGCCTTTTACTGCCTTGGAAGGTGTTTGGAAGGAATTGACTCCTTGTCTTTCCTCTTCTATAAAGGGTTGAGCAGCTTCAGGAGGGTGATCGTGGACTATCAGACATTGGTAGAGAAGGACTTCGAGTATCTTTGGCATCCTTTTACTCAGATGTCGGACTATACCTCCTGTTCTCCTCTCATCATCGAAAAGGGAGAGGGCATCTATCTCATTGACACCCAAGGTAAGCGCTATATTGATGGTGTTTCTTCTTTGTGGGTGAACATCCATGGCCATGGAAGGCCTGAGATCGATGAGGCCGTCAAGGCCCAGTTGGATAAGATTGCCCACTCTACTATGCTGGGCATAGCCAATGTGCCTGCCATTCTTTTGGCGGAGGAGTTGGTGGAGAAGACCCCTGCCGGTCTCACCCGGGTTTTCTTCTCCGATAACGGTTCCACTGCCATGGAAATTGCCCTGAAGATGGCTTATCAATATTGGACTAACAGGGGAGTAAGTGGGAAGACTCGCTTTGTCTCTTTGAAAAATGCCTATCATGGGGACACTTTAGGGGCGGTGAGTGTGGGGGGTATTGACCTTTTTCACGCCGTTTACCGTCCCCTTTTGTTCCCTGCTTACCATGCCCCCTCTCCTTACTGTTACCGTTGTTCTTTGGAGAAGACCTATCCCTCCTGTGCCTTGGCCTGTTTGGAAGAATTGGAGAGTGTGGTGGATGAACATCGGGATGAGGTGATCGCCATCGTCTCTGAATCCGCTGTTCAGGGAGCGGCGGGGATGATTGTTATGCCTGCGGGTTATATGAAGGGATTGAGGGAGATAGCTGATAAATACGGCATTCTGCTTATCCTGGACGAGGTGGCTATGGGCTTTGGGAGGACGGGTAAGATGTGGGCCTGTGAGCATGAGGAGGTCTGGCCTGATATTATGGTCCTTTCCAAGGGAATCACCAATGGCTATTTGCCCCTTGCGGCTACCTTGACAACTGGGGAGGTTTATTCAGCTTTTCTGGGGGATTATACCAAGACCTTTTACCATGGTCATTCCTATACAGGTAATCCTCTGGCGTGCGCTGCGGCCCTGGCCAATTTGGGGATCTTTGATAAGGATAAGACCTTGGAGAAGGAGCCTCCCAAGATTCAGCTTCTTGCCCGGTGGCTGGAAGGGTTTAAGGGATTGAGGCATGTGGGGGATGTGAGGCAAAAGGGCTTGGTGGCGGGTATCGAACTGGTGAAGGACAGGGAAACCAGGGAACCCTTTCTTAGGGATGAGGCTGTGGGATTTCAGGTGATTTATAAGGCCCGAGAGAGGGGGGTGGTCATCAGACCTTTGGGAGATGTGATGGTGGTTATGCCCCCTTTGACCATTTCTTTAGGGGAGCTGGACAGGCTTATGAGAGTCATGTATGAATGCGTGAAAGATGTCACAGAAGGGGGATAACCTTCTCCCGGTGCTTGGGGTTTGACAAATAAGGAGGTGGTTATGGAGCTAAAGCTGATCGTGGCTTGTGTGGACTTCTCTGCTATAACTTCCAAGGTGTTGGAATGGGCAGGGGAGGAGGCTAAGAGGTTTGGGGCTCGGGTAGAGCTTGTTCATGTGGTGGAAGAGTCCATGCCTCGTCTGGCCCAGGAGTTGCTGGATTTACATACCCTTTACGACAGTCTGAGGGAGGTCACCCAAAAGAGGTTAGGGGATTTGGCCTCAGAGATGGAAAATACCTTTGCCGTGGAGGTGAGCACCAGGATTCTCAACGGGGAGCCCTTTGATGCCATTTTGGACCATGTGGAAGCTACCGGGCCTGATCTGGTGGTGGTGGGTGCCCATGGTAAAAAGGGGGTGAAGAGGATCCTTTTGGGGTCTGTCTCGGAAAAGGTAGCCAGAAAGTCCCAGGTGGATGTTGTCATTGTGAAGTACTGAAGGGCTTGGGATGGAAGCCTGATGGCCCTCTCCCTTGAGGCTTGGTTTTTGTACTATCTGGGCTGGTGTAGGCTGTGTTTTGTGATGTTCACCTGGATCCTGGTGCCAAGCGCCTACACCTGTCTGCCTCATTGTTGCCGTTGGGGTTCCACACCACCTGGAGGTCGGGGCTAAGCCCCAGTTTTTAGGGGAGAACGGGGGGATGGTACCATCCCCCCGTTGGTAGTTACTCCAAATACTCCACAAAAACCTTGTCCGCTAGTCCAGATCCTACAATATGCTTTTCCCCTTTAACGGAAACCATGAGGGGGATATGCCGAGGCTCTTCTCTATAGAGCACCCTGACGTGGGAGCCTTTCTTAATCCAGCTCATCGGTTCCCACCAGCACATACGCCACGGCTGGGAGTCCTACCTTTCTTACCCCCTCCACCAGGACATACTGGTCGCCGGGTACCAGGTCGGGATGGAGGAATGGATTGTAAACAGAAGCGACAAATACAGCCATCGCAGGGGGGGATCTCCGGTCCTTCTGGCATCTTTCCCCCTCCTAAACCTTTTCACTGTAGCGCTTCTAGGCATTATGCAGGACACTCACAGTGACGATTTCTGGCCTTCCACTGCTCAAAAGCTGTTATCACATGCCCCAGGCTCCTTCTTGAGAAGATCACGGGGGTTTCATCTTTCTTTGCCTGCTCTTTCAACCCCTTGAGGGTGTTGTGATTCAGGTAGTCACCCAGAACCAGAATGAGACCTACCTTATTGGGTATCTTCTTTTTCCTTTCTTCAGATGCGTTCCTTCCTGACACGTGATGAATCTCCTTGACGCCTCTTCTTCGAAGCTCTTTCTTTATGCTCTCTATGTAATCCCCGCCTATGATAAGTACACTCATGCTACACCTCCCATGCTTTCTGTTTTTAGTTTGTTTATCACCTGGGTTATAGGCATCTTCTTTATAAGTTCAGCAGCCCTTTGTTGTGCTTTTTTGTATAGTCTGTACATTTCTAATGATTTGTTAGGGTTTCCGTACATCTTCCAACTTTTGATAGTGCCAACACTGTCTTTGATGAGGCCCATGTAGCCTTTGACATCCCTGAGTGGAATACCGAGGATAGCACCGATTTCATGGGGAAGGGTGCCGCTTATTTCACATTTTTCTTTGAGGCATTCTAAGAATGCTTCCTGGGAATCTAAGGGGTACCTTAGGTGCTGATAGAAAGTGGAGATGTCCCTTTCTGCCAGAAGTCTTTCCAGAGATGACGGGTTGTAGAAGAGGACAAGTTCACTGTTTTCCTTTTTGATGAGCGCCAGTTCTTTTATGGGATAGAGCTGGTTTATTATTTCTCTTTTGTGTTTCCTCCACATGTTAAGGTTTAGGCTTCTCTTTTCCTTCCAAGCTATGATGGTGACGGTTGTTGCCGGTTTAATGCCCATTAGTGTGGGGGACAGTAAGTAGATGAGCTTCAAGACAGGTATTTCCACGTTTCTTGAGATTGGGACTTTCTTTAGTGTGTTGCCTTTATCCCAGAGGTGCCACCCTTTTTTACTAAGGATCATCCAGGTGTCCGGTCCCACCTTTACCACGTCTTTAGCGGTGTTGCGCTGCACCAGTTCCTTGATGCTCA
>CAZBOO010000090.1:0-5808 GCA_964493535.1 uncultured Aquificales bacterium | reverse complement strand
GGCAACGTGCCAGGCTATCGCTTCTCCCTCCCGATCTGGGTCTGAGGCCAGGAAGATCTCTTGGGTATCTTTTGCATCCTTTTTCAGTTCCCTTAAGACCTTTTCTTTCCCTTTGATGGTGACATAGGTGGGTTTAAAGTTGTTTTCTACATCTACACCCAGCTTGCTCTTGGGCAGGTCCCTCACATGACCCATGCTGGCTTTCACCTGGTACCCTTTGCCCAGGTATTTGTTGAGGGTTCTGGCCTTAGCTGGTGATTCTACGATAACCAATCTTTTCTTCATAATGCCCTTCTCATAAAGATATTTCCTCCCCCGCTGGCTACCAGTCCCTTCAGCTCCATCTGGAGGAGGAGTGAGTAAGCCTCCTGGAGGGTGAGATCGCATTTCTCCATGAGTACCTCAATGGGTAAGGCCCCTTCCTCCAGGGTTTCCCATACCCTTTTTTCTGTTTCACTCATAGGGGGTTTTTCCGGTGCTTTTTTGCCTTTTATATGGAGAATATTCAGGATGTCCTGGGTGTCCTCTATTAGGTGGGCCCCTTCTTTTATTAGTATGTGAACTCCTTTGGTTCGAGATGGTCCCACGGGACCGGGTAGAGCGAAGATCTCCTTACCCATATTCCTGGCATAATGAGCTGTCATGAGGGCGCCGCTCTTTTCCCCGGCCTCCACCACCAAGACCCCTGTTCCTAAGGCTGCCATGAGGAGGTTGCGCCTGGGGAAGTGCCCCCGTTCCGGTGGGGTTTCAAGGGGATATGGGCTGAATATTGCCCCTCCCTTCTCAACAATGCTTTGAGCCAACCTCCTGTTTTCGGGGGGATAAAGGCTATCCAGTCCAGAGCCCAAAAAGGCTGCTGTCGTCCCTGTACTGAGGGCTCCTCTGTGAGCCGCAGTATCTATGCCCCGGGCTAAGCCACTAATGATCACCAATCCGGCATGGGCTAACCCCTTGGATAAATTGAAGGCCATATCTAAGCCGTAGGGGGATGCCCCTCGGGTACCCACTACGGTGAAGCAGGGCTCCTTCAGTATGGATGGGTCTCCCTTGCAGTAAAGGACTGGAGGAGGATAAGGGATGGTTTTGAGGGAAAGAGGATACCCTTCTTGTCCTAAGGTAATGTAACCTATTTTCTGTTCTTGTAAATCTCGTAAGACTTTTTCGCCTTTTTCTAATAAGGTTCCTGGGGAGAGGAGGGTTTCTATGACAGAGGGCCTGATCCCCGGTATGGCCTCTAATTCTTTCTTTGAGGCCTCAAAAACGGCTTTGGCGGAACCCAAGGCTGTAATGAGTCTGCTGTAAGTTTTGGCCCCCACTCCGGGTGCCAGGGAGAGAAAGATGCTCCATTCTTTGCTTTTCATTTTCCTAGCCTTATGACCAAAGAGAGGAGAAGCAGCAGTAGTATAAGGACCAATGGTGTGCCTAAGATAATAATCCAGGCCTTCTTGCTCAGTTTATTCTCGCCCAGCCTTTTAAACATGAAATTCTCCTTCAAGCGGCCACCCTTTAGCATAAAGGACAAGAATCAGTAAAGACTTATTGAAACGGAGGGTCTTAAAAGGGGATGGCTTCGCCATAGAAGCTCTTGAAGATAGTGGATTAGGAAGAGGTAAGAAGGTTCCTGAGCCCCTTTTGTGAAGAAAATCATTTTCTCTATTGACAATGATTTTACCGGGGGAGTAATCTTTTGTAGACTCAGTACTTTGGAGAGGGAGGTGCTTTTGTGGCAGAGGAGGAAAGGTATAAGAACTACTTTGAGACTTTCAAAGAAGTGAGCAGGTTGATCAACTCTACTCTGAGCCTCAAGGAAGTCTTTAATCGGGCGGTGAAGAAGGTTTCGGAAGTGATGGGGGTCAAGGGTGCTACTCTGCGGCTTTTGGATGAGAAGTCTAAGCGATTGGAGTTGGCGGCTTCTTATGGCATCTCTGAGGAGTATTTAAAGAAGGGTCCCGTTGAGGCTGACAAAAGCGTCGCCGATGCCATGGAGGGCATACCTGTAGCTGTTTATGATGTAGCTCATGATGTTAGGGTCCAGTATAAAGAGGCGGCTGTAAAAGAGGATGTAGCTTCTATGCTTAGCGTTCCCTTGGTGTTGAGGGGCAAAGTGATTGGTGTTCTGAGACTTTATACTTCTAAGCCCCGGGCTTTTGGTGCAGATGAGGTAGAGTTTGTTCAGGCTTTGGCCGAGCAGGCTGCTATTGCTATAGAAAATGCCCGACTCTATGAGAGTGTGAAGGGTAGCTATGAACAGCTTATGAAGGATGTTTATCGCTGGTTTGAATTTGGTGCTCGTTAAAGGAGGGGAGCGATGGTGAAACTGCCGGACACACCGGAGCACAATAAGGTTAAGGACTTCGTGGCGAATTTTAGGGGGGATCCTGGATCCCTTATTAAAGTGCTTCACTTCTCTCAAGGGGTCTTTGGCTATCTTCCGCCGGAGATTATCGGGTATGTTGCCCAGGAACTGGGGGTTCCGCCCAGCCATGTTTATGGCGTGGTCACCTTTTACAACTTCTTCAGGACAGAGCCCATAGGGGAATATGAGATCCGTGTCTGTTTGGGAACTGCCTGCCACGTGAAGGGGGGGAAGGATGTGCTGGAAACCCTCTGTCACAGGTTGAGGGTTAAGGTGGGGGGCACCACCAAGGATCAGAAGTTTACCGTGAACACCGTTAGGTGCGTTGGGGCTTGTGGCCTTGCTCCGGTCATTATGATTGGTGAAGATGTTTACGGGAGGCTCAGTCCCCAGCGGGCTTGGAATATAGTGAAGGGATACTATGAGAGGGAGGCCCAAAAGGAGGCTGGATGAGGCTTAGGGGGATACTCGATTTAGTGGAGGCACGGTTTCTCAACTTGCCTGAGAAAGAAGATGAAGAGGTGGCCACTGCCTGTGCCGCTGATATGCTGTCTGATGTGTTGGCCATTGAGGGAGAGGCTGCCATTCTTATCACTGGAGAGACCACCTCTCAGGTCGTGAAGGTGGCTGATGTGATGGGTATGAAAGCCATCCTGTATGTGAGGGGGAAGAGGCCGGTGAGGGAAGATGCGATTGACTGGGCTACCAAGCGGGGGATTGTTCTCCTCGTGACTTCCCTGTCCACCTTTGAGGCGTGCGGCAGGCTCTATGTGGCAGGCATGAGGTGTTCAGAGGAGGAAAGAGTTAGATAGGCCTACATGGAGAGGAGAGAGCTTTATTATGTGGTCTCGAAGCCCGGGAGTTTCGAGGAAGTGGGAATTGTCTCAACCGGGATGAAAGCCGGATTGGAAAAGATGGGGGTGGAGGGAAGCTTGGTGAGGAGAGTGGCTGTTATCTGTTTTGAGGCTGAGATGAATCTGGTTTTGTACACGACCAGGGGGGGAAACATAAGGGTAGTGGTTGATCCTGAGAGGATAGATGTGTTTGTACAGGACGATGGTCCAGGTATGGAGAATGTAGAGAAGGCCTTGCAGCCGGGTTATTCTACAGCGCCCATGTGGATTCATGAGTTGGGGTTTGGGGCAGGCATGGGGTTGCCCAATATAAAGAGGAACTCCGATGTGTTTGAGATAAAGTCCGAGTTAGGGAAAGGAACTTTTATTCATGCGGTGGTATTCAGGAGGAGAGATGCTGCTTAAAGAGCTTATGGATAGAGTGGGGTTGGAGCTGGTGACTACGGGGGTGGATATCCAAGGTATGGAAGTGAAGTGGGCCTATACGTCGGACCTTTTGTCTGATGTGATGGCCAGTGCCAGGGAAGGTGATCTGTGGCTTACCATCCAAAGGCACCTGAATATAGTGGCTGTGGCAAAACTGAAGGACCTGGCAGGTGTAGTGTTGGCCAAGGGTATTTCCCCTTCTCCTGAGGTGGCGTCTAAGGCGGAGGAGGAGGGCATACCTCTATTCATTTCCCAATTTCCCCTCTTTGAATTATCTGGCAAGTTGTATGAACTTTTAGGGGGGGAGGATGGTCCTTGAGGTGGTATATGGCAGACCTCCACATACACTCTACTTTATCTCCCTGCGGAGGTCTGGAGATGTCTCCGGGGCGCATTGTGAAGGAGGCCAAGGAGAAGGGCATCCAGGTGATTGCTGTTACTGATCATAATGCCTGTGACAATGTGGTGTATGCCAAGAGGATTGGGGATAAGATGGGGGTGCAGGTTATACCGGGCATGGAACTCCAGACGGAAGAAGAGGTTCATCTTCTGGCCTATTTTGGGAGTCTGGATGCGGCCCTCTCTTTCAAGGACAAGGTTTATTCTTATCTTCCTGATGTGAAAAATGATCCCGACTATTTTGGGGATCAGGTGATAGTGGATGAGAATGAGAACGTGGTGGGATTTGAGGAGAGACTCCTCCTTAACTCCTTGTCTCTCTCTTTTGACGAATGCGTCAGAATGGTGAAGGACTATCAGGGTTTTCCCATTCCTGCCCATGTGGACAGGGCCTCTTACGGTGTGATCAACCAGTTGGGGTTTGTTCCTGATTATTTGGGCCTTGAAGTGGTAGAGGTTTCCCGGGCGCTAACACCGGAGCGGGCTGTAGCTCACTGGCCTGAGTTGGGGAAGTATACCATCGTGAGCGCTTCAGATGCCCATTACCCTGAAGATATAGGGGCTGTTGTTACTTTTTTCCTTATGGAGGAGCCTTCGTGGGAGGGTTTTAGGCAGGCATTGAAAAGGGGTAAGGAGGCGGTTCAAGTGTTTCACCGTTCTTCAAATGCTTTCGGATCGAGGCAAGATGTCCCATGATGGAGGAACTGGCTTTGCACATAATGGATATACTCCAGAATTCCTTGGCCGCCGGTGCCCGGAATATAGAACTCATCATAGATGAATGTATGAGCGGGGGTATTCTCAAGGTGTGGGTTAAGGACGATGGTAGGGGTATGACTGCCAAAGAGTTGAAGTGGGTTCAGGATCCCTTTTATACCACCAAGCGAGGTGGAAAGGTGGGCTTGGGGATACCCATGTTTAAATGGGCAGCCGAGCATTGTGATGGCAGTTTTAGCATGGAGAGTACACCGGGTGTGGGTACAGTGCTGGAGGCGACATTTGGATTGAGCCACATAGATCGTCCTCCCATGGGGGATTTGGCCGGCACCCTCTTTGCCCTTATTGTCTCTAACCCTGAGGTCAGGTTTATAGTAAGGTATGAGGGGAGAGCCGAGTTTCTTTTTGATAGCAAAGCGGTGAAGGATTTGCTGGGTGATGTGCCCATGTCCGACGCCGGTGTGCTTGAGTTTTTGAGGGAGTATATAAGCGAAAATCTTAAGGATGCGATGGATGTAGCATAGGAGGTGAGTTATGGCGGAGAAGGTGAGAACCCTGGATCAATTGAGGAAAATAAGAGAGCAGGCGAGAAAGAAGATGGACATAAGGGAGGGGGAGTATGAGTATAGAATAATCGTTCCCATGGGGACTTCAGGGATAGCCGCTGGTGCCAGAGAGGTGTTGAAGGGGTTTTTGGGTGCAATAGAAGAGCATGATCTCCACAACGTAGTAGTGACCCAGACGGGTTTCATGGGGAGCGATCCTATTCAGCCCGTGGCTTTGGTGGAGGATAAGAAAGGCAATAAGGTGATGTACTGCAATCTCACTGCAGAAAAGGCCAAAGAGATCATAGAGAGTCATATCATAAAGGGAGAGACGGTGAAGGAATATGTGGTCTCTATGCCTTTAGAGTAAAGCCATGATTACTAAGGGGGGATGCGATGATTTATAGAACTCATGTCTTAATTTGTGCGGGTACGGCTTGCGTGGCCAGCGGGGCTTACAAGGTGATGGATGTCTTCATCGAAGAGATACGGAGGCGGGGCCTGGATGCTG
>CAZBOO010000089.1:0-5859 GCA_964493535.1 uncultured Aquificales bacterium | reverse complement strand
AAGAACAAAAAACCCAAACCACCCCTGAAACGCTCCTCCCACTCTCCCTTGATCAATCACCTCCCTTCCCGATAGATTTTCTCTTTACTACCCAAACCAAAAAACACACCTCCTCATTTTGCGCTTTCCACCCATTTAAGACAAATAGCATTTTCTTGTCAAGGTATATATAAGGATTTTTTTTAGATTTCAAGCTATTCCCCTGAAGGACGGTTCTTCGAAGGCACCACCCCCATTCTCCCTTTCAGGCCTTTCAGCTTCTCCCGGAAGGCCCTGGTGATAAGATCGGTATCTTCCACGCTCTTGAGCACGTAGGGGGTGATCATCACTATAAGCTCCGTCTTGGTGGATGTGTGCTTCTCATAGGAAAAGAGCTTCCCCAGAAGGGGAATGTCCCCCAAGAGGGGCACGCTTTTTTTCACTATGTTCCTGTTGTCCTGAATGATGCCCCCCATGACTATGGCGTGGCCGTTCTGGACCATGAGGGTGGACTTGGCCTTCCTCTTCAGGATGACGGGGGAATCTATGCCCGACACCGTGTTCTCCTCGGCGTCGCTCACCTCCTGGACCACGTCCATGGAGACAAACCCGCTTTCGCTGATATGGGGGGTCACGGTGAGGATGACGCCCACGTCCTTATACTCTATTCTTCTGTCAATGGCCGCCGTGCCCTGAATCTCTATGGCCCCCACCGTCTCCGTGGTCATAATGGGCACCTCTTTGCCCACGTCAATCCTGGCCTCTTCGTTGTCCCTCACCATGATGTGGGGGGAGGAGAGGATCTCCATCCTGGTTTGGGTGGTGAGAAAATAGACGAAGTTCCAGAACCTGTCGGGGTTAATGCCATAGTAGGTGAAGCCGAAAAGGGTGCTTTGCGCCCCTGCCAGGCCATACTGAACGGCCGTGGTGCTTTTGTAGTTTCCTCCCCCGGACTTAAGCCACCACTCCACCCCATGCTCCAGGCCCTTGTCCAGGGTGACCTCCGCTATGAGCACCTCTATAAGGACCTGGCGAGGCATGGCGTCTAAGGCGGTGAGGATCTGCTTCACCTTTATGTAGTCGTCCGCCGAGGCCTCGATAAGGAGGGTGTTGGTGGTCTCGTCCGGCACAATCTTCACGCCGCCGGCCAGGATGCCTGCCTTTGGCGGGGGGGCCCTGGTCTTCTTCCCCTTCTCCTCTTCGGGTTCAAGGGTCTTTCCCGTGAAGAAGGCCTTAACCACCTCCGCCAGGTCCTTGGCCTTGACATGCTGGACCTTGTATACGTAAACCTTTCTGCGTTGTTCTTCGGGAGGGGCATCCAACACCTTGATCATCTCCAACATCTCGTTCATAAAGCCCTGGGAGGGAGTGCCTAAGATCAGGTAATTCAACCTCTCTACAGGAAGAATAAAAAAGCTCCCCCCTTTCTCCTCCATACCCATGCCGGCCAAAATATCCTTCAGCTCCCTGGCTGTATCAGAGGCGTCTGAGTAGAGAAGCCGGACAATGCGCAGGTTGAACCGGGCCAGAAGGTCCACATCCACTATCCTCAAGAGCCCCATGGCCTTGTCCACCCAGGACGCCTTGTCCACTATAAGGAGCAACCCCGGGCCGTCCAGGGGCACCAGCTTGCCGGAGCTGGACATGACGGGGGTCAGAACGGGGGCGAGCTTTGAAGGCTTCAGGAACCCGGGGGTATACACCTGGAAGACCAGCCCCCTCTCCGCGGGGGTCACAAGGGCAAGGGCCGTCTTTGAGGGCACAACCTTGTAGGTGCCCCCTTCCCTGTACATGGTAAACCCGTTAAACTCCAGCACGTTTTGCAGGGCGAGGTAAAGGGTGTTCGCATCGAACTCGCCGGCCAATCTCAGGCTTACCAGCCCTTTCACGCTCGGATCCAGGATATAGTTAAGACCCAAAAGGTCCCCCATGATCTGATGAATCACATCCACCAAGCCGGCCTTGTCAAACTCCAAAACCACCTTCTTTTTCTCTCCTTTGCCTGCCGTCAGAGGAGAGCCCATCTTGGCCGAAAGGGTTCCGCCCTTGCGCTCGAAAACCACCTGGGCCCCTTCCTCCTTAGGGGCAGGCTTTGTTTCCGAAAGGACGGCCTCCTTGACAGCCTGTTGAGGGCCTCCGGCCCCCTTCTTCAGGGGAGCCACGGACCGGGCCAACTCCCTGTGACGCCCCCCGAAGCACCCAAACAGGGGGGAAAGGCCTAAAAGCAAAACCAACAACAACACCCCTATTCTTTTCACCTTTACCTCCTTATTGAGCTACCGCGCAGGTCTCTTCACCCTTTTGCCAATGGAAGGGGTCCCAGGTCTCCTTAATGTAGGCGTTCTCCTTCTCGGGATTCTCCTGCGCCTGAGGTTTTTCCGGGGCTCCTGCCTTTTGAACACCAGCTTCCCTCTCCTCTCGCTCCCCTGGGGCGAAAAGATCTTTAGCTCCCTCCTCTCACCGCCCCGCCCCAACACCACGGACCTCTCCTTTATGGCAACCACCTTCCATCCATCTACCTCTTCTCCCTCACCCGCAACCACATCCCCCCCGTTCCTTTTGGACCTCTGAGAGTGTATAATAACGCTTTTCTTACCGTTAATGTCCGCTATGCCTATCACTATGATGTCGCCCCTTTCATCCTTCTGAGAAGACTCGTCCTCAGCCTCGGTCCCGGGGATGACCCCCTTTTTAACAATGGTCCTGTAATACCCCTTGGACTTCAGGGATAAAGGGGTCCATACAGGGTTAAAGGCGTCTTTCTGCGCCTGGGCGAAAGATGCCGTTTCCAAGGAGGGGCCCCCGGAAAAGGCTATCCATAAAGAAACCAACAGGAGCACCAGAGCAGCCGCCAAAAGGAGATACTCGTTCTTCACCTGGGGGTCTCCATGTAAAAGGCCCCTATCTTTAGAGTACAGTTTATGGGCCTGCTTGTCCGGGCACGGCTGTAAGAAAAGGCCTTGATATAGAGAGAGTCCACTACCAGGAGGGGGGACCTGTTGGCTTCCAGGGCATAGAGCAGATCAACTACGCTTCCCAGCCATCCCGAGAGGGTGGCTTTTATAGAGAGATGCTTTATTCCATTCCCCAGGTCTTCCACCTTGTCCAGGTTGAACCTGTCAAGGGAGACCCCTGCAGCAGAGGCCATTTTATAGAGTCTCTCCTGAAGGGTGGCGCTGGCCACGGAGGGGGTCTCCGCCTTAAGGGCGCCCTTCTCTATAACCGTGTCATAGAGCATAGCCAGGCGCCTGTGTCTCTTTTCCACCTCCTGATTCCTAAGGGCCAGGGCCTGATACTTGTGAAGCTTGTCCAGCCTTTTGGACAACCTGCGATGCACGCCCACAAGCACCTTTACATATACCCCGGCTGCAATGAAAGACAGCAAAAGAACGACAACCATCCAGCGGAGCTTTGAAGCCCTCAATGAGGGCCGACCCTCAAAAAGCCTCTTCATGTCACTTGCTTTCATCCATCTCATCCGGTATCCGCCTTTATACCAAACCTCTCCAAACCTTTAAACCTGCCCCTCCCCTTGGTCACCGGCGCCACAAAGGTGGCATTATGGAAAAAAGGGGAGCGTTCCAGAGATTGGAGGGCCTGAGAGGCAGAGGGGGTGTAGCCCTCAATCCGTAGTGTGGCAGGCGTCATCCTCACCACGTTCAGGACGGTCCCATTAGGCATGAGGTTCACCAACTCCCTCATAACATCCACCTTGGCCTTAGCAGGAAGAAAAGGCGCCACCTTGCCGAGGAGGGCCTGATAGTGCCGGTCCCTTTTCTCCAGTTTTTTGGTCTTCTTGGCCAATGGCTTCAAACGGGCCAAAGCAGCCTTGGCCTTCCCGTTGGCCACCTCATAATGGACCAGGGGGGAGAGGACGAAAGCTGCCAACGCCACAGCCAAAGCGGTTTTGGCCAGGGGTCCCACCAGAAGCCTTCTGACCGCTCTCTGCAGCTTTCTCTCCCTTAGAGGGAGCATATTAAAGCCCAAAGCCCCTCCTGCTCTGTCCTTAGAGGACAACAGGGCTTCCACCAAAGGGGTGGGATCCAAAGAGGCCGGACTCAAAACCTCACCCTCTCCGGACGGTGTCCCCTGCCGCCCGTCCAGGCCCTCTATGAAAAAACGGGGGCCCGGACATGCGGCAACCTTCGTCTCCACCACCCGAGAGAGGCTTTTTAAGGCATCTTCCGGCAGGTATATGCTGTCTTGCACCTTCCCTCCCTCCGCCAGGAGGGTCTCTCGGCCCCGGCCCGCCGAAAGAACCAACACGTGATGGGGCGCCCTCTCAGACAAGAGGTGGGAGAACCCAAAGGAGGCCGCAAAAAGACCGGCCAGAGGTATTCCCCTCTCTTTCAGGGGGGTCAAAAGGGCATCCGTCCGGCCCTTCTCCATGCCCGCCAGCAAACCTTCCATGCCCTGGGGGGTCTCTTTGGCCAAAAAGAAGGAGTAGCAGGCCTCTTCCCTCGGCACCAACAGGGTTTTCTCCACCCTGTAAAAAACCGCTTCCGCCAGGGAGTCCCCGGCATCTATGGGGAGAGAAAGCTTGGCACAACGAAGAAGGGACCTGGGAACGGCAAGGAAGGTGGCCTCCACATCGGCCACGGCAGCCTCTTCCACCAGGCCCTCATAAGAGGGAAAGCCCCGCCAGGCGGCTCCTCCACCTCTGCTTCGCAGCCATTGAAAATGCCTGCCCCCTTCAAGGTCCGCGTAGAGGACCTGAAAGGCCTTCACCCTTAAGCGAGGACTTGAAAAGAGGGAAGATAAGCCCATCACTTCCAACTGACGATGTCGGCCTTCTCCTCTTCGCCGCCCGGCTGGCCATCATCACCATAAGAGATGATATCATAGTCCCCATGTTCTCCAGGGCACCGGTACACATAGGGGCGGCCCCAGGGGTCCTTGGGTATCTCTTCCTTCTTGAGGTAGGGGCCATCCCATCCCTCGGTATCAGGAGGGGCCTTCACCAAGGCTTCCTGGCCCTCTTCCGTGGTGGGATAGCGCCCTGTGTCCAGCTTGAACGAGTCCAGGGCCGTAGAAAGCATCTCTATCTGAGCCTTGGCTGCCTTCACCTTGGACTTCCCCACCTTGCCCAGCATGCGAGGGGCGACCAGGGCCGCCAGCATTCCCAGAATCACCATGACGATGAGGAGCTCTATAAGGGTGAAACCTCTTTCACCAAACCTTCCGCTCATGGGTTAAGCACCTCCTCTTTTCTCTCTTTGACTTTAGTACCATAATTAAGCATAACTCAATATCAAAAGGGTCACAGAGGTGCAAGTTGGCAAGGTTTCTTGGGGGTGCTCTTGTCGGGCTGTTTTGCTGGCTAACAGTGACGGCCTTCTCCCCTTCAAGCCTCTCTGCAGAGAGCGCCCTTAGGGCTTGCCTTCTCCCCCCTCCAGCCTGCAAAGCCATAGTGGTCCTCTCTCCCCACCCCGACGACGAGACCCTGGGTTTTGGCGGCCTCATTCGAGAAAGCCTCCAGAAGGGGAAGGCCGTGCGGATCATAGAGGCCACCAGCGGCGATGCCTATGAGGGGGCATGCACCCTCTGGAATTTAGGAAAGAAATGCTCGCCCGAAGACCTAAAGGCCTTCGGGAAGGAGCGGGAAAAGGAGGTGATAGAATCCATAAAGAGATTAACAGGGAGCAAGGGCCTCCTCTCCTTCCATACGCTACCCCCCTCTGTGCCAAAGGCCCCCGGCCCATACGTGCTTTTTTTGGGATACCCGGACACAGGATTGGAGAGACTATGGAAAACCCCCCACACCCTTATTAAGAGCATATCCTCCAGGCAAAAACCCTATATAGGGACCGCTTATTCCGGTGACAGCCTGCTGGCAAGCCTGAAGGCGCTCTTCCTTTTCTTCTCCAGGCACTACAGAGG
>CAZBOO010000088.1:0-5914 GCA_964493535.1 uncultured Aquificales bacterium | reverse complement strand
CCCAAAGTAGCCCAGCGGTTTGTTGGTGAGATTATTTATGGGATTCAGGCGATGGAACCGGTGCAATAGCAAAGAGGGTGCTTGGTGTGTCTGATTTCAGGTATCATGCCATAGTGGATAGGATTATGGCCCTACTTGCCACCTTGTAAAGGAATGGTTAGTCTCAGGACTGAACTGATCTTGGTATTTTCCGAGATGTAGGAGAAGGAAATGTGAGGGAGTTGAAGAACGTGATGGAGAGCGCTTTTGTATTGCGGAAGCCTGATGAAGAGAGGATACGCCAGGTCCATCTGCCAGGCTGGTTGTTGAGTGCGGTAGAGGTAGAAAAGACCTTGCCAGATCAGGGTTCTCTGGTGGACAGGGTGGAGGCAAGAGAGCTGATACTGGAGGCCTCAAGGGAGTGTGCCTGGAACCAGACCAGGGCTGCTGAGAAACTGGGTATCTCCCGCCGGATACTCAAGTACAAGATGGAGAAGTATGGGACCCATGCGGTACCTGGAGCTGAAGGATGAATCTCATCTTCCTTCTTCATCTCTTTTTCCCCCTTGTCAACTCAAAGGTGAAGCACTTGGGGCAGTATAGGATCATATATCTTAGGGAAGAAGGGATGGCCGGAGCGAAGGCTTTTCTGAACAGTTACCGTCCTGATGGCAAGGAATCTCATTTTTTGAAGAAGGGTAGGCGCCGCCAGGTGAGTTTGGTAGTGAGCAATGGGAAGAAAAAGGTGGTTAAGGTTCACTCCAAAAAAAGGGGACTATCCAGGAGGGTTCTTCGTCTTCTGCTTCCCTCCAAGGCCTTCATAGGGTACTGCTCGGCTCAAAGGTTATTCTCCTTGGGATTTCCTGTGCCCAAACATCTCATGGCCATTGAGAAGAGGTGGTTTCCGGGCGGAAGAGAGTCTGTTTTGGTTACAGAGTATCTGGATGGGGCAGAGAAGGTGAGCAAACTCTTTCCTATGATAGATAAGCATGAAAGGAGAGTCTTCCTTAAAGACTTGGCTCAATTTGCGAGGGATCTTCATTCCACCTGCTTTTGTCACGCGGATTTTTGGGCCAAGAACATCTTGGTTAAAGGCAAAGATAGACACTTTTATGTGCTTGATCTGGATGAAGGTTATTTCAGCTGCAAACTTCTCCCTCTGAGGGCCCCGGTTAATCTGGCCCAGCTTCTCCTTTCACTTAACATGGTTTCGCCCCTTTCCACAGAAGAGGTGAGGCATTTCTTTACAAGTTATGGAGCAAACAAGAAAATTATCGAAAGAACTATTAAGGCATATAATAGGAAGTATGGATATAAAAATAAGAAAAAGTGGCTCTTTCCCGGATTGATGGCTCTCTCCCAGATTGAATGAGTAACACCTGAATCCGTGACAAAATCCTCGTTGTTATCATCTCAACCTGTTGAAATAATTGCTGATATTTGCAATGATCCCCTGTCAAGAATCTCACCTGGGGGGTGATGGCGTGGGACGATTCATCATTGAGCAGTCCCAAGAGGAATTTTTCTCGGTTCTCTCTGGCTTGGCCCTGGTGGGTCTGTGCCTGAACAAGTTCACCAGCCTGGAAAGCCAGTTTGATAAAGCGCTGGGGAAATGTCGTGGTATCTCTCATGCCGATGTGCTAAAGAGCCACGTGGGCCTGCTATCCATAGGCAAAAGCGACTATGGGGCTATCACAGACAGGATGTAGAGACCAGGGTGGCCCTGGAAGCGCACCCCAACGTGTGCTATGTGCTCAAATGGAACCCCCGGAAGGTGAGTAGAGCGGAGCTTGCATCTAAGGTCTCTCGGGAAGGGAAAGTGACAAAGCCCAGATCTGGTAAAAGAGTCGGACTGATCAGCGTCAAAGAGGAGCAGGAGTATGAGGGCAAGAGCTACAGATTCACCAAGGTGATCCGGGTGACCGAGCGGACCCACGACAGGAAGGGACAGCTTTTTCTATTGCCGGAGATCGAGGTAGAGGGGTGGTGGACAAACCTGAAACTACCAGAGGAAGCAGCTCTCGAGAAAAGGGGGTTAGCCAGATGGACTCACGGGTTCAGGTATCAGTTAAAATCAACTTTGTCCGCTTGGTTCTTCGTGCCATGGCTAACCACCCCGGTTTTCTTGAAGGATAGCCAATGTGTATCAAAATGCCAACGCTTTATTGAAACTCTATACTAGTAACGATTGGAGGAGAAGAAGGGTTTGGTCTATTCTCAGTACCACAACCATTACTTTTGCGGAATTAAAGGCATAATCAGATTTGGTAATTCCCCTGGCCTTTCTAAAAGCCTTGCTTGCGCTGGAGTAGTGCAAGCCTGAGAATTTTCCTGCTCCTTTTAAGGTATACCTGAAATCCCTTACAGCCTTGTAGATTAAGGCAGTTCTGGTTGTTTTTACTTTCCACAGCCATTACCGTCCCAATACCCGATCAACTACAAGAAAAACTGGGGCTTTCTCTTCACCAAAGGAGGCCTGAGATATGTGAGAGAAAAATTACATCTTGATAGCCCTCTTTCATAGATGGGGGGCTCCTGGGACCTGATTAGTTGACACAAAAGGAGAGAGGTCAGTATACTTTATCATCATTTTTACACTCTGGAGGTCTCCATGAAGGTGATCCTAAAGGAAGATGTGGAGGGGATAGGCCTTGCTGGAACCGTAGCGGATCTGTCCCCGGGATATGCCAGGAACTATCTCATACCAAAAGGCCTTGCCTTAGCCGCCACATCCAAGAACGTCAAGACCTTAGAGAAGCAAAAGGCCGAGATCATGAAGAAGGTGGATAAAGAGAGGAAGAGGGTGGAAGCCCTGGGCCAGCGCCTGGCCCAGACCCGAGTGGTGGTGGCCAAACAGTTCGGCGAAGAAGGAAAGCTTTTCGGCTCCGTCACCACCAAAGACATTGCTGAGGCCTTAGCCCAGGAGGGGATCGAAGTAGACAAGAAAAAGCTCGTCATAGAGGAACCCATCAAAACCCTGGGCTCGTACAAGGTAAAGGTGAAACTCCCCCTCAAGGTAGAATCCCAATTCCAGGTGGATGTGATAGAGGCTGAATAAGATGAAAGGCAGCACCACCCAGGATATACGCCTTCCACCCCAAAACGTGGAAGCAGAACAGAGCGTCATGGGCTCCATCCTCCTGGACAACAACGCCTTCCTCAGGGTTCTGGAGAATCTTGCCCCCGAGGATTTCTACAAGAGGGAGCACCAGCTCATCTTCTCTGCCATGCTGGACCTCTTCCGCAGGGGGGAACCCGTGGATCTCATCACCATGAGCGACATTCTGACCCAGAAAGGGGAACTGGATGCCGCCGGAGGCACCGAATACCTCATGGAGTTGACGGAGACCGTCCCCAGCTCCGCCCATGCCCCCCACTATGCCAAAATCGTCCGGGAAAAAGCCCTTTTGCGCCAGCTCATCTCCGCGGCTAACGACATTATAGCCCTCTGCTACGACGGGAAGATGGAAGGGGAAGAGGTGCTGGACGAAGCAGAGAGGCGGGTGTTCTCCGTCTCAGACAGGAAGATTAAGGAGGATTTCATCAGCTCCCAGGAGTTGGTGAGAGAGTCCGTGAAAATCCTGGAGATCCTCTCCCAACGCCGCAAGGCCGTGACAGGCCTCTCTACGGGATTCGATGAATTCGACCGCATCACCTCGGGATTCCAACCCTCCGACCTCATCATCATTGCTGCCAGGCCCAGTATGGGAAAGACAGCCTTAGCCTTGAACATTGCCCAAAACGTGGCCTTGAAGGAAGAGAAAACGGCAGCCTTCTTCTCCTTAGAGATGTCCAAGGAACAACTGGCCTTCCGTATGCTTTCCAGCCTGGCCAAGGTCCCATCCCACAAGCTCAGGACAGGGATCCTATCCAGGGAGGATTGGAAACGGGTGATCCGGGCTGCCGACAAGCTGTCCCAGGCCAATATCTACGTGGACGATACCCCCGCCATCTCCATCTTAGAGGTCCGGGCAAAGTCCAGGAGGCTCCAATCCGACCACGGCCTGGATCTCATCATCATAGACTACCTCCAACTCATGAAAGGCAAAAGCAAACCGGAAAACCGCCAACAAGAGATATCCGAGATCTCCCGATCTCTGAAGGCATTATCCAAGGAGCTGAATGTCCCTGTTGTGGCCCTGTCCCAGCTCTCAAGGGCCGTAGAAGCCCGCCAGGAAAAAAGGCCCCAGCTCTCGGATCTCCGGGAGTCCGGGGCCATAGAACAGGACGGGGACCTCATAGTCTTCATCTACCGTCCCGAGGTCTACCATCCCACCAAACCCGAGCATCAAGGCTACGCAGAGATCAACATAGGAAAACAGAGAAACGGCCCCACGGGCACCTTTAAGCTCACCTTCCTTAAAGAATATACCACCTTCGAGGAGTACGCCGATGAATAGGATAAACAAAAAGACCCTCCTCATATGGCTCTTAGTGCTCTTGACGCCCTCCATCCTCAGGGGCGCTTCCCTCATGGAGAGGATCAAGGAGTCATACAGCAAGATCTGTTCCATCCAGGCCGATTTCACCCAAGAGACCACCCTGGGGGTGAAAAAGAGGATGACTTACAAGGGCAAGGTGTACATCGTACCGGGCAAAAGCCTGTGGGATTACCAAACCCCCCAGCCCCAACTGGTATGGACCCAGGGAGACACCTTTGTGCTCTACGATCCAGTAAATAAAGAGGCTGTGAAGGGGGTCTTGGACAAAGAAGCTATTGTAACCCGAGGCCCTTTTTTTTTCCTCATAAATCAAATCCAGAAGTACTATAATATAGAAGAAGGCAAGGGGAACATACCTCTCCTTATCCTCAGCCCCAAGAATACCCACAGTCCTATCCAGAAGGTGACCATATACTTCAATCCCAAAACCCTTCTCATAGAGAAGGTGGAAACCTTAGACTCCTTAGGAAACCTGAACACCGTTTCCTTCCAAAACATCCAGGTAAACACCAACATTCCCTCCAAGACCTTCCAGATCAATCTCCCCCCCGACGTGAAGATCTCCCAGCCTTGATGAGCATGTGGGAAGAAGCCGGATTAACCCTCCGTACCCTGGCCTTCATCCTGGACCTCCTCTTGCTGGTGGTGTTGAAAGAGGCCTTCTCCCTTGTCTGGCCCGCCAAGGTTTCCTATCCATGGCTGGGAGTAGCCATCCTCTACTTCACCTTTTGGACAGGATACACCGGCCAAACCCTGGGAAAATGGGCCTTAAAACTCAGGGTAACAGACCCCTTGGGACTCTCCATAGGCTACCCTCAGGCCTTTCTGAGAACTCTGGGGTACCTTCTGGACGCCCTCCCTATGGGTTTGGGCTTCTTTTGGATAATAAGGGACCGGGAGAATCGGGGATGGCACGACCTTATAGCAAGAACCCGGGTCTATAAAACCTGAAAGGGGCACCGGGGCTTATGAAGAGACAAGAACAGGCAAGAACCGCCCCCCTATCGTGGACCCTAACAGATCTTCCCTTAACCCAGATAGAGGCAAGGGTGATAGTCATAGGTATTGCCCAGCCCTTCTCCCAGCGGGGGATCCTGGGATACATCAACCATACTTTGAATTTCATCCTGGACCGGAGGGAGGAAGAAATAACAGGGATCAGGGGAGAGCGGGTTCTCATCTCCACCCAAGGCCAATGGAAATCTCCCTGGGTCCTTTTCTACGGCTTAGGCCCTGAAAAAGAGCTGTCACCCGATATCATTGCCCAGGAGCTGAAGGGCCTCCGGGAAGACCTGAATAACCTGGGCCTGGGTAAAGCAGCCTACCTCTTGCCAGGTTACGATCCTTACAAGTGGGAAAGCCCTGCCCAGGCCGCCCGCCTTCTGGCAGAAACCATGCCTCCCGGCATTGTAGCCCATGCCAACAGGGATGTATTACAAAGCATTCAAGGGGTATTTAAAGGATACATCCCAGTTCAACCCCCACCAGTAGCC
>CAZBOO010000087.1:0-5926 GCA_964493535.1 uncultured Aquificales bacterium | reverse complement strand
GCCAAGGGGAAACACCCGGTAGTGAGGGAGGAGGTTCTTAAGAGGCATTTGAAGAATGTGGCCAAGCCCCCTCCCCCTGGGGCTGGGGCTTGGCCACATTCTTCAAATGCCTCTTAAGAACCTCCACCCTCACTACCGGGTGTTTCCCCTTGGCTAACTGAAGGGAAGAAGGGATATCCACATCGGGTATGATACCCTCCTCCTGAATAGAGCATCCCTTAGGAGTATAGTACTCGGCCGTTGTGAGCTTGAGGGCGGAACCATCGGAAAGGGGAAAGATAGTCTGAACCGAGCCCTTCCCAAAGGTGCGATCCCCCACAATAATGGCTCTACGCCAATCCTGGAGGGCCCCAGAAACAATCTCAGAGGCGCTGGCCGATCCGGCATTGACCAGTACCACCATGGGTACCCTGGGAGGTAAAAGAGGTTCCTCTTGACTCTCAAAGCGCATCTGGTCTTCCCGGGTCCTGCCCTTGGTGTAAACTATAAGCCTTCCCTGGGGGAGGAAGATGTCTGAAACCCTGACAGCCTGGTTCAAAAGACCGCCAGGGTTGTTTCGCAGATCCAGAACCAATGCCTTTACCCCCTGGGTCTCCAAGCCCTCTAAGGCCCTCTCCAAGTCCTTATCCGTTCTCTCTTGAAAGGCCCTAATCCTTATGTACCCCACCTTGTTTTCAGGGTCCTCCATACGGTACTTAACGCTCTTCACCTTGATGATCGCCCTGGTGATGGTGATATCCAGAGGTTTCTTCAGCCCCTCCCTCATAATAGTGATGATCACCTTGGTGCCCTTGGGCCCTCGAAGTTTCTTCACCGCCTCCATGAGGGTGATGCCCTCGGTGGATTTGCCGTCTATTGCAATGATCACATCCCCCGCCTCCACCCCCGCCTTATAAGCAGGGGTACCTTCTATGGGAGAAATCACGGTCAGCTTGTCATCCCTGATGGTGATCTCTATTCCCAATCCCCCAAACTCCCCTTTAGTCTCCACCTGCATCTCTTTAAACATATCGGGGGTGAGAAAGGTGGAGTGGGGATCCAGCTCTCCCACCATGCCCTTAACCGCCCCGTGCACCATCTTCTTAGAATCCACAGGCTTAACGTAGGAGGATCGGATATAGTGCAAGGCCTCGCCAAAAACCTTCAGTTCCTTATAGGCAGTGCTTTCATCCCCCGTGTCTCCCCTCAAGAGAGGAGTGATACTTCCCAAGACCAAGACCAAAAGGCACCCCAAGAACAGCCCCTTTTCCCACCCCTTCTTCATGCATCCTCTCCTTTTTTAAGAAATCTGGGATAAGAACCCAGCACCTTCCACGTAAGGGCCCTCTCCCTGAGACCTCCCAAGGCCCGCCTCACCCTATCTTCCCCAGCATGTCCTTCAAAGTCAACATAAAAGAGATAATCCCACGGTTTTTGTCTGGAAGGTCTGGATTCAATCTTGGTGAGGTTTATGCCCTCCTGGGCGAAGAGGGATAGGATGCCACAAAGGGCCCCTGCCTCATGGGCCGCCGAGAAGAGCACGGAGGTCTTGTCCCGCCCAGTGGGTGGCGCCTCCTCCATTCCCAGGACCAAGAACCGGGTGTAGTTCTCCTTCACGTCTTCGATACCTTCTTCGGCCACCTTCAGGCCATAGAGGAGAGAAGCAGCCATGCTGGCTATAGCCGCCGCCTGGGGATCCTGGGCGGTCCGGGCCGCCGCCTCAGCGGTGCTGGACACATCCACCGCGGGTATCCCCGGCATGTGAAGGGAAAGCCACTTCTTGCATTGGGCTGTGGCCTGAGGATGACTGTAAATCCTGACTATGTCCCTCCTCTGCCCCGAAAGGCACAGGAGATGATGGGAAACGGGCAGGTATATCTCCCCTGTAATCTTTACCGGAGAAAAAAAGAAGAGATCCAAGGTGGCACTCACCACCCCTTCTATAGAGTTTTCAAAGGGCACCACCCCATAATGGGTCTGTCCCCTCTCCACGGCCTGGAAAATCCCCTCCACAAAGGGGACCGGGATAAACTCCACAGAAGAGCCGAAATAGTCCAGCCCCGCCTGATGGGTGTAAGTCCCCTCGGGTCCCAGATAGGCCACCCTCAAAGGACGTTGCAGGGAAAGACAAGCGGAGATCACCTCTCTGAAGACCACCTCGAGGGCCTGGGAAGGGAAGGGCCCTCTGTTGAAGGAGAGGATCTGTTCTAACACATCCCTTTCCCTATGGGGGGTATAAAGGGGTAATCCCTTTTCTTTTTTGATATTCCCAATCTCCAAGGCCTTCTGGGCCCGGAGACCCAGGAGGCGCAGAAGTTCCCGGTCCAGGGCGTCAATTTCTTTCCTTAAATCTTTGAGTCTGTCACTTCCCATGGGTCGGGCCGCTGCCCTTTGGGGAGGATGCCCCTGAAGGGGAAGTGCCCTGGTGAACCTCACCCTGCTTTCCAGGAACAGGTACGGCCGGTGGGGGCCCAGGAACCTTCTTCACCGGCTGCTCCACCGCAGGGGGGTTAACGGTTTTTCCGATCAGGGAGGGCACCTCCTGACGGGAGGCAAAAACAGTGAGGACCAAGGATGTCACCATAAAGACCACCGCCGCCCCCACTGTTACTTTAGATAAAAGGGGCGCAGGACCTCGAGGGCCGAACACCGCTGAAGATGAGCCCACACCAAAAGTGGCCCCCATCTCTGCCCCCTTCCCCGTCTGCAAAAGTATCACCAGAATGAGCACCACACAGACCAAGACGTGCAAAGTGACCAACAGAGTAACCACTTACCCCTTACCTCCTTCAATAATCTTAGCAAAGGAAGCAGCCTTCAAGCTGGCCCCTCCTACCAAGGCACCGTCTATATCATACATGGCCATAAGCCCCTGGGTATTCTCCGGCTTGACTGAACCACCATACAGGATGGGAATCGAAGAGGCAACATCTTCACCGAAACAGTCCCCAAGCCATTCCCGAATAAAAGCGTGCATCTCCTGGGCCTGATGGGGGGTAGCGGTCTTACCCGTCCCAATGGCCCACACCGGCTCATAGGCCACAACTACCCGGGTCATGTCCCCGGGAGAAAGGCCTTTCAGTGAACCTTGAAGCTGGTTCCCCACCACCTCTATGGTATCTCCCCTCTCCCTCTCATCCAAGGTTTCTCCCACGCAGACAATAGGCGAGATGCCGTGGGCCAGAAGGGCCTGGGCCTTCCTGGCCACCTCATCGCTGCCCTCTCCAAAGACATGACGCCTCTCTGAATGACCTATTATACAATAGCCACAACCCACATCGGCCAGCATAAGGGATGAAATCTCCCCCGTGTAAGCCCCCTCCTCCTCCCAGAAACAGTCCTGGGCTGATAGCATTATGTTAGAGCCCTTCAACCTCCGGGCCACAGGATAAAGGGCAGTAAAAGGAGGGGCCACCACTACCTCCACCCCCTGCACCCCTTTCACCAGCCCCATTAGCTCATCCACCAGGGCCACGGCCTGGGATACGGTCTTGTGCATCTTCCAGTTGCCTGCAATAAAGGGCCTCCTCATCCTATCCTACCTCCTTCTTCAACACCTCCAGGGCAGGCAGGGTACCCTTCTCTAAAAGTTCCAAGAAGGCCCCTCCTCCCGTGGAAATATAGGTTATCTGATCAATAACCCCCGCCCTATGGATGGCCATATTCGTGTCTCCTCCCCCGGCTATAGAAAGGGCAGAGGCCGTAGCTATGGCCCGGGCAATGGATAGGGTCCCCTTCCTAAACTTATCCATCTCGAAGACCCCCATGGGCCCGTTCCAGATAATAGTCTCACTCCCCCCAATCACCTCCTCAAAGAGGGTGATGGAGGCGGGGCCAATATCCAGGCCCATCCATCCTTCCGGGATCTCCTGACAGGGCACTATCCGGCTCTCGGCCTGGGGGGCCATCTCCTTGGCCACCACCACATCCACAGGGAAATACAGCTTCACGCCTCCCTTCCAGACCTTCTGGATCACCCTCCCTGCCGTCTCCACCATCTCCCCTTCCACCAGAGAAGTTCCTGTAGACCAGCCCAGATAGCGATAAAAGGTGAATGCCATGGCCCCACTGACCACCATCTTGTCCACCTTCGCCAAAAGAGCCTCCATGATGCCCACCTTGGTAGAGATCTTGGCCCCCCCAATGATGGCCAGGAGGGGACGACTGGGATTAATCAGGGCCTTGTTGAAGTAGTCTATCTCCTTTTTCATGAGGAAACCTATGCCTGCCCTGGACACAAACTCCACTATCCCGTAGGTAGAAGCGTGCTTCCTGTGGGCCGTACCGAAGGCATCATTGATGTAGACATCGGCCAATCGGGCCAAGGTCTGAGCAAATCGGGAATCGTTTTTCGTCTCCCCTGGATGAAACCGGAGATTTTCCAAGAGCACCACCTCCCCCGGCCGCAGACCTTGGACCTCCCTCTCTACAGCAGGTCCCACGCAATCGGGGACAAATTTCACCTCCTTACCCAGAAGGCGAGAGAGCCTGACAGCCGCGGGGTTCAGACTCAGTCCGGGATCGGGCTTACCTTTGGGTCTTCCCAGATGGGAGGCCAGAATCACCTTTCCACCGTGATCCAAGGCATAGTTCAGGGTGGGCAGAGACCGCCTTATCCTCACATCATCAGTGATATTCCCCTCCTCATCCAAAGGGACGCTATAGTCCACCCGGATAAAAACCCTCTGTCCTTCTAAGGCAAAATCTTCTATGGTCTTACAGGTAAGCATATCACAGCTTACCCCCTATGTACTTGACTAAGTCATACATCCGGTTGGCGTAACCCCATTCATTATCGTACCAGGATAAGACCTTAACCATATCCCCAATCACATTGGTAGACAGGGCATCCAATATACTGGAATGGGCATTCCCCGTGAAATCCACAGAGACCAGGGGCTCCTCACTGTACTGGAGGATACCCTTCAACCCCCCCTGGGCAGCAGATTTCATGGCAGCGTTAACCTCTTCCTTGGTAGTCTCCCGGGAGACCTGAGCCACCAGATCCACCAAAGAGACATCAGGGGTAGGCACACGAATGGCCATGCCATCCAGCTTTCCTTTGAGATGAGGCAGGACCAGCCCTACGGCCACAGCAGCCCCCGTAGTGGTAGGGACCATGGACACGCCAGCCGCCCGAGCCCTCCTCAAGTCCTTGTGGGGCAAATCCAAAAGCCTCTGGTCAGTGGTATAGGCATGGACAGTGGTCATAAAACCCCTGACAATGCCGAATTTCTCATCCAGGACCTTGGCCACAGGGGCTAAGCAGTTGGTGGTGCAGGATGCGTTAGAGATGATGTGATGCCTGGCAGGATCGTAAGCCTCCTGGTTAACCCCCAGCACAATGGTGACATCGGGCTCTACAGCAGGAGCAGTGATAATCACCTTCTTGGCCCCCGCCCGGAGATGCTTGGAGGCATTGGGCCTGTCCCGGAAGAGACCTGTAGACTCCACCACCACATCCACATCCTTCCACGGGAGTTGGGCGGGATCCTTGATGGCCGTTACCTTGATCTCCTTGCCACCCACCACGATACCGTCCTGGGTGTACCCCACCGAAGCGTTCAGGATGCCATGGACAGAATCATACTTCAAAAGATGGGCCAGGGTCTTGGAATCAGTGATATCATTGATCCCCACGAATTCCGCATCGGTATCCCCCAGGGCTGCCCTAAACACCAGCCTGCCGATCCTGCCGAAGCCGTTGATCGCCACCTTCACTGCCATATCTCCCCTCCCTTGTAGCTTTGTTAGACCACCTCTATATAAAGATCAGCTCCTATCTTTGGCAACCATTATTTATGACAGGACTTTCCCAAACGTGATCTTTACAACAAGCCCGTTGCACCTGTCTGCGTGCCCGCACGCAGACAGGTGCAACGCACAGGAAGGCAGGGTGTTCTTCCCTTGTGCCTGATTCGCCTCTCCTTGACAGCCCCTCTCCCCG
>CAZBOO010000086.1:0-5928 GCA_964493535.1 uncultured Aquificales bacterium | reverse complement strand
TTCACGGCGAATCAGGCACAAGGGAAGAACACCCTGCCTGCCTGTGCGTTACACCTGTCTGCGTGCGGGCACGCACAGGCAGGCGCAGACAGGTCCTTCGGATCTGTTGTAAAGATCATGAACCTTTTTAGTCCTCCAAAGCCGGTACCCCCACTACACCCAAGTAAATGACCGTTTCCTCCAGCCCGTCCACGTCCAGGACTTCGTTCGCTTCGTCATCGAAAAAGGCTCCCACGGTGCAGCATCCCAACCCCATGGCCGTAGCCGCCAGATACAGGTTCTGGCCCATGTGGCCCGCATCCAAGTAGATATAGCGAAAGGCCCTCTCTCCATACTTGATGCGGCACCGGTCTATCACCGCTGTCCAGAGAAATACCACGGAACAAGAAGCCACCATGTCCTGACCCAAAGCCGCCCGGGCCAGGGCCTCAGATCTGTCCCCCGGCACCACCAGCTCTAAGGAAAAGGTGGGCACATACAGATGATATATCCCCTTCTCCAAACCCTCCACCCTATTGACCATGATGTACGTCTCCACAGGGTACAAGGCCCCTGCCGAGGGCACCACCCGGTAGAGGAAACCCCCTTGCCTCTCCCTCACCCCTCCCACAGACCAGACCAACCGGGCCAAGGTCTCCAAGGAGATCTCCTTCGGCAGAAAATCCCTAATAGACCGCCGCTGAGTTATGACCCCCCATACCCCAGATCCCGCCTCCTCCTGGGGAAAGGGAAGACGGACCACAGAAGCCTGGGGATACCTCTTGAACTCCTTGGGGTAGGATAAAACCCGGCTGGCCGGCGGCCTCCTACCCCTCTGATACTTGGTCTCCCTCTGAAACCTCTCTCCCAGTGTCTCCATGGCTTCCCTCCATCATCTTGCAAAAGGCACAGAGCCCCTCCCATGTGGGCTGCCCGCACCTCTCACACCCCCTAAGGGCCCCCCGCTCCTTTTGTAACGTCTCCTGAAACAAGTCCTTCTGCTTGAGGAACAGAGTATAGAACCGTTGCTTGGTCCCGGGAGAACGGCATTCCACCTGACTTAGGAGCCTTTTGTAGAAAAGGGTGGTGGCCCCTCGAGCGTGGGGACAGGAATCGTCCATGTACCCTATTCCCCTGAGAACCATGTAGAGAGCCGTCTCCTTCTCCGTCAACAACACCAAGGGCTTGGCCTTTTTGCTCAGCTTGGGATGCCAGGCCTCCAACAGGGGCGCCTGGCGAGTGAGATAACCCACCTGCCAGTTGAGAACGTTGGAGAGGAGAACCGCCACCTCGTCATCCAGGTTGTGGCCCGTGCAGAGTACGTCAAAACCTCTGTCCACGGCTACCCGGTTAGTGAGGTAGCGCTTGGCCATGCCACAGGTGGGACATAAGACCCTGCGGCCAATCTCTTCTATGCCTTTGCCCCACCACTTCTCCAGGGATTCCACTATGAGCTCCAATCCCCTCTCCCGGGCAAAGGCCTCCATCACATCCAGGGAACGGCGGGAATACGCCCCTTCCCGGATGCCCACATCCACAAAGAGCCCTGTGGTATCGTATCCCAGCCTGATCAGAATGTCCCACAGGGCCAGGCTGTCTTTCCCACCAGACACGGCCACCAACGTCTTCTCTTTCCTGGTGAACATGGCAAAACGTTTTATGGTCTTCTCCACCCGATCCAAGACGTAGGCATCGAAGCAAGAGGCACAGAGCCCCCGATTCTGGGCCCGGAGGTTGATAACCGCCGGCCTTTTACACACCTTGCACTTCATGGTCTCATATCAATGAAACAAGGGGCACCGCCGGGCATCATCACTCCTCTTTCCACTCCAGACTTTCGGCACCTATCTGGTCAAGGGTCTCTTTAACCTTGGTGGAAAGAACGGTTTTATCGATCCCCTTGTCACTTTTGGCCCTCACCTGGATGATAATCTCTGTGTCTGCGCCCTGGGCCTTCAAAGGACCTACTACACCACTGATGACGCTGCTCAGCTTATCCCAGGGGACCTTAAACTTGAAGGAGAGCTGCCTGACCGCCCTTTCGGCGGGAACAACATAATCTCTTTCGGCATCACCCACGCCACCGCGAGGTTCCGGAACAGGCGGGCTGGGCGCCTTTTCCCCTATCTCTTCTCTTCTTTCCGCCTCCAACAGCTCCTCAGCCCTCTCAGGCCTCAGCACCACCCCTTCCCTGGAAATCACTTCACTGGGAAGGCTCTTTGTGGAACTGCGGAAATAGACCTTAGAGTCCAGCTTTAAGCCCATCACACCCTTTTCAACACCCCTTCTCACGGCCTCGACAACCACTTCCTCCTTTTCAGGCACTGGAAGCCCGGGGGTCTTCAGAAATAGGGCGTAAATATCGTCCACATTCCTCTCCATCTCTTCATCGCCCAAGGCCTTTCTCATGATGACCCTTGGGTCCATGGCTGGGAGTAGTAGCCCCTGGTCCATGAGGTAGGACCGCACCCTGGCAGCTATGGACCTGGAAGCCCCTGAGGACAGCATCCCCATGTCCTTCCAAATCACCGAACTGTCCCCGGCCATTCCCATCCACCTGTAAGCCCCTATGACATTGCTCGGCAAATCCCTGGCCAAGGCCTTGAACCTATCCTGAAGCTCATCAACCGCGTCCCTGGTTAAACCGCCCATCAGCTCCTTGTCTTCCAAAACCTCTTTGGTGGCGATGTACTTCACGATGGTCTTCTCCAAGGCTGGATAGTTGCCGGGCTCCACACCCACCCCCAAAAGGGTGTTTTTGTATATCCTGAAAGCCTGGCCACCGTAAAAGAATAGATCTTCTACCTCGTTGTCTTCTATTCTGCTACTGGGATGTAGAACCGCCAGCTTTATCCGCTTGTTGTCCGGCACATCGGCGGGGCTTTCGGGCCAAAGATAAACTTCCATCTCCTTGCCTGCCACCTTCTGGAGGATCTCTTTTAGCTCCGCTTCAATCTTGTCAGGAGCCACAGACTCCATTCTGTCCATGATCACCCTGTTGAGGTTGGGCTGGTTGGTGAAGCGATAGAGACCACCCTCGCTATGGAAGTACCAGAGTTCCTCCTCCAGTTTGTTCACCACGTCTCCCACCAGGGCTGTGTGAATACTCTCTCTGAGCACAGCCACCCGCAGCCTGGGCAAGGCTACCCCTCTACGCTCCCCACCGCTGAAAGAGTAGAGGAAGATGGCCGTGGCTGTCCCCTGAGCAATCCCATACTTCTTGTATTCAGAGCCTGCCCTTTCGTCCAACTTGATTGCCTTGGCCTGGCCTGTATCCACAATGTCCGAAGAAATAACGCTGTCGAATTCGTTGCCGATGTGCTTGATGAACTCTCTCCTGATATCCCTGTGGGCCAGGTTCACCAGGGAAGACTGGATGAGGGGAGTGGAGACCTTCCTGGCATAAAGATCAGCCACCACCATGGCCAAAAGCCTCAAAACCCCCCGGGTCCTCTGGAAGGTAGGGAAGGAGCCCCATCTCTCGTAAAGGACATCAATGAGCTCGGGGTGGAAGGGGTAGGCCCTTTCTATCTTCTCCCTATAGCCCAAATCCCGCACCTCGGCGGGCACATCCTCTCCCAGGCTGGAGTAAAACTGGAAATAGCTTTGGGCCACCTCTTTGTGGATGGTGGGATCTCCCAGGTCATCGAAGAGCCGTTTTCTCACGATTTCGTAAATCTCCATTCCTTCCACGGGAGTGTAGATGCTCTCCACCCTACCCGACACCTTTTGGATCTGGACCAGGGTCTTTTCCGCCTCTTCGTCGTACTGTTCCAGGTGACTGGCGGGTAAGGTGAGAACCAGGGCAGCCCCTGGGGTATTGGCCACCACCTCGGTGATCTCCTGCAAGAAAGCCAGAGTCTGGCCCTGGGTAATCTTTTCCAGCTTCTCCACCCTGTTGGCCTTCACCACATACTCTAAAAGCTCGTCCATGAGGATCAAGCAGGGGGCAGCCGTTTCAATGACTTCCCGGAGCTTCTCCTTGCCCGGGGCTATCCTCTTTCGGTCGTGCTCTTCTATCACTTCGTAAATGCCAAACTGGTGGGCAATCTCTCCCCAGGGAGTCCTGCCCCGTAGGGCATCGGCATGTGTGCCCACGAATACGGCTATGGAAGGCTTGGGAAATACGCCTTGGGGTAGCAGGGAGACAGGCAGCCCCAATTCCTTCAGCACCGCCTCTTTATCCTCTTTTCCCAGTTCCCGGGCCAGATGGTAAAGGGCCATAAGGGAATGGGTCTTACCGCCGCCAAAGGGTGTGGCAAGCTGGATATAGGCGTCTCTGGATTCGTCTCCGGCTAACCTTGCCAGGACTGTCTCTAAAAGGTGACGCATACCATTGGTGAGATAGGTTTTATGGAAGAAGGTTCTGGAATCCTGGTACTCCAGAGGAGCCTTTCCCTTCACCACATCGCCAAGATCCGCCGCAAAAACGGCCTCGCTCAGCTTGCCAGCCAGAATGTCTTTATGGGGTGTTACAACCTCCCACCAATTAGGAAGACCCATAACTCTCCTATCTATAGGCGTCTCTTCTGTGTTTTACGTAGTGTACATCCTTTCTATCCTCAATCATGGTTTATACAATTCTTGGTCCGAAGACAGTTCTTGTAAGATACTTTGTATCAAGGGTTTTGTTCTGGGAATCTCCTTTCTTATTGCATCCCAAACCAGCTTATAATCAATGCCAAAGTACCCATGGATCAGCCTGTCCCTTATTCCTGCCATGCGTTTCCATGGAATCTGAGAGTGCTTTTCTCTAATCTGGTCTGGTATGTGCTTTGTTGCCTCGCCAATTACCTCAAACTTTCTTATGACAGCACTTGCTGTCTTGTCATCTCTTATGAACTCTTCAAAACTCATCCCTTCAGTGAATTTTTGTATCGCATCCATAGCTTCAGTGATGTCTTTGAGAAACAAAAGCCAATCCCTTTTCACACCGCCACCACCTCTTTCAGTATCCGCTCTTTAAGTTCAGGTCTTATCGCTCTTTCGGACACAACATCCGCTTTGATCCCCAGCTTTTCCTCTATGAAATCAGCCAATCCCACTAAATCAAAAAGAGTGGCTCCTTCTCTGAACCTTACAATTATATCCACATCACTTTCCTTCTTCTGCTCGCCACGGGCATAGGAGCCAAAAATCCCTACAATCTCCGCTTTAAATTCCTTTGCTATTACATCTTTATTCTTCCTCAACACTTCCTTGATTTCAGCAAGATCCATCATATTCCCCCTCTATTACTCCAAGCCCGTTAATAACACTTGCATACCGCTTATGCGCTTTCTCTCCTTTGTATATCCCTCTTTACCATACAAAAAGCCCTGGAGCATCTGTTTTTCTTTGTCTCCCTCGGGCAAAACCTCGGATATGGCCTGGGCCACCCTCCAGAAGGTGTCGTTTTTGAGATAGCCATGCTCTTCCAGCAACGCGGCGATGGCCTTTTTGTCGTTCTTCTCCCAGTGAAGCAGACAGGCGTGGAGCACGTCCACCATGCTGGAGAATTTGGCTCTCCTCAAAAAGTCGGCAGGCCTGTCCTTGGGGCCGGGCAGGGAGATGAGGGCCTTCTCCTTTTTCACGAAGCCCTTGGTCCACTGCTCCTCCAGCTCTATGCCCATGGCGTTGGCGATCTTCCTGGCCTCGTCAAAGGGCACCTTCTTGTTGTTGAAGGTCCAGCGCCACAGGATGTAGAAGCGGGTCTCGGCGTCTATGCCGCCAGCCAGGGAGTTCTTAAGAATCTTGGAAAGGGCATACTCGCTCACCGTCTGGCGTACAAACTCCAAAAACCGGCTCACGCTCACCTCGCCACCGGAGTAGGTCTCCACTTTTTGGTATCTACCAAACACCTCCACCGCCGGCCCAATGGCCGAAACAAAGAAATCGGCGCCGGATATGCCCTCTTCCCAGAACTGCTCCAGCTTTTCATGAATACGGTTAACTATCTCGTCCTTGATC
>CAZBOO010000085.1:0-5936 GCA_964493535.1 uncultured Aquificales bacterium | reverse complement strand
GATCCGCACTTCCCTTTCTGTGGCAATGGTTTCCACCGAGTACCAGTCCGAATGGTAAAGGGAAGCTACCGTCGGAGCGGTTATGCTGGGCAGGAGCTGGATGATTCCTTCCAGTCTCTCCTGGGGCACATTCATTTTAATGCCCACCATGCCGTGGGCGTTCAAGGCCGATTTGAGCATAAGGGATATGCGTCCCAGTTTCTCCCTCTTCCATGGATCTTCCCAGGCTTCCATATTGGCAATAAGTTGGGGATAGGTGACCAAGATCTCTTCCACAATCCTCAGCCTGTTGGCCCTAATGGTGGAACCCGTTTCCGTCACCTCTACTATGGCGTCGGCCAGCCCCTCGGCAATCTTGGCCTCAGTAGCCCCCCAGGAGAATTCCACTTCCACGGGTATGGCCCTTTCCTGAAAGTACCTTTGGGTGAAGCGGACCAACTCTGTGTATATCTTTTTCCCTCTACAGTCCTCCGGAGAGTTTATAGGAGATTCCTTGGCCACTACCAGGACCCAGCGGGCGGGTTTCTTTGTAGTCTTGGAGTAGACCAGATCCTGGAGAACCACCATATCAGAGTCGTTTTCCATGATCCAGTCTTTTCCAGTGATGCCTGCGTCCAGCACCCCCATTTCCACGAAACGGGACATCTCTTGGGCCCTTACCAAGGTGCATGATACCTCATCATCGTCTATGGAAGGGAAGTAGCTTCTGTCCCTTACGTTGATACGCCACCCTGCTTGGCGGAAGAGGTCTATGGTGGGCTTCTCCAGACTCCCCTTGGGTATACCCAGCTTGAGCGTTCTCTCCCTTTTCTCCATATCTTCTCTATCCCCCTCCTTGCTCCAGTTTGTCATGCCCCTATGAGTTTTTCCCCTTCCTCTTCCAGCATGTCCAGGACCTTTGGGGACTCTGCCTCCACGTACAGGCGTACTAAGGGCTCTGTTCCCGAGGGCCGGAAGAGGAGCCATGAACCGTCTTCCAGGATTAGCTTGGTGCCGTCTATGGTGATCACCTTCTCCACTCTGCGCCCTCTCAGAGCGGAAGGATGGGCCTTGAGTTTTTCGGGCAGCTCCTCCTTGAGCTCTGGTGTGAGGGGTATGTTGATGCGTCGGGAGTAGAGGGGTCCCACTTTGCGGAAGAGTTCTTCCAGCTGTTCTTTCAGAGTAGCTCCCCTTTTGGCTACCATCTCCGCCACCAAGAGGCAGGCCAGGACCCCGTCTTTCTCGGACACATGCCCCTTGATGGAGAGCCCTGCACTCTCCTCTCCCCCCAGGGCCACCTTGTTTTCCAGGATGTATTCTCCCACGAATTTGAAGCCTACAGGGGTCTCGAAGGCCTCTCTACCGTGATGCTGGGCTAAGCGATCCAGGAGGTGGGTGGTGGCTACGGAACGGGCCACACCTCCTTTTAACCCTTTTTCCTCCACTAAGTACCTGAAGATCAGGGCTAAGATGTGATTGGCAGAAACGAACTCTCCCCCTTTATCCACGATACCAAAACGATCGGCGTCCCCGTCGGTGGCCAGCCCCAGGAGGTAATCCCCCTCACGCACCATCTTTAGGAAGTCGGGCATTTCCTCCTCTGAGGGCTCAGGTCTCCTGCCCCCAAAGAGTGGGTTCAGTTCACCGTGGATCACATCCACTCGCCAGCCGGCCTCCCTCAAGACCCTGTCTACATACCCCCGCCCTGTTCCCCAAAGGGGATTGTAGGCCACTTTTTGGGGAGAAGCAGCCAGGGCAGAAAAGTCTATCTTGGCTTCCAGATCCTGTATGTAAGCGGGTGCCAGATCATCTTCCCGAAAGAGCGCCTTTAACGGTTCTACAGGAGCTAACTGAAGGTTCTGGGACTGGAGTTGGTGGATCTCCCCCTCTATGGCCTGGGTCACTTCAGGTGGGGCAGGGGCAGCCGTATCCGGTGAAAATTTTAGCCCGTTGTATTGGTGAGGATTATGGCTGGCGGTGATATTTATAGCCCCTGCTGCCTTCCGGTCTATAATGGTAAAGGCAATGACGGGGGTAGGCACATCCCGCCGGCTGTATATTACAGGGATCCCTTCACCGGTGATAACGGCGCCGGCTTGCTGGGCAAAGAGGTCTGACATAAATCGGGTGTCATAGCCTACTACCACCTCCCTCTCCTCTAAGCCCTGGGCTTTAAGGTAGCGGGCGATGGCTAAGGCCACCAGCCTCACATTGGCGAAGGTAAACTCGTCGGCAATCACTGCCCTCCATCCCGACGTGCCAAATTCGATCATAGAGGCTCTCCTTTCAAGTGATTTCGTCCTTTTCCCAAGCTTCTACATCCCCAAACTGCTCTGCCACTCGTACCTCATTGTAGTCCACCCGCCATGGCCTGCTGGCAAAGGTGATGGCCACCAGGATGGTGAGGATAATCCAGTTCATTCCTATACCCAGAACAGCGGCCCAGGAGTATCCCCCGTATGGCTTGGTCACTTCGTGATAGATGTCTCCCACTAAGATGATCCCCAGAACTAAGGGAACGAAGTACTTGATGAGGATGTCCCACCAAAGGCCCACAGTGGCGGAAGAAACCCGGTTTATATGGTTCCTTAGGACATGGGTACCCAGAAACCAACCCACAAGGATGGCCTCCAGAATCCCCACCGTTACCAGGCCATAGTGGGTGATGAAGTGATCCACGATATCCAGCCAGTAGAGACCTCCCTGGGTAGTGAAGATGGTGGAGCCCAGGAAACCCAAGAGGCCGCATACAATGACCACCTTTTTTCTGGGGTATTCAAACTTATCCGTTATGGCAGAAACGAAGGCCTCCATAATGGAGACAGAAGAGGATAATCCTGCCATGACCAGGCAGAGGAAGAAGATGGCCCCAAAGAGATTGCCGCCGGGGATAAGGCTTACGGCTTTGGGGTAGGCTACAAAGGCCAAACCTATGGATTGGGAGACCACCTCGCTCAAAGGTTTCCCCTGGTTTGCGGCCATAAAACCCAGAACAGAGAAGACCGCGAAACCGGCGAATATGGAGTACCCACAGTTTATAAAGGCGGTAAGGTATGCGTTTTTGGTGAGTTCTGCTCTCTCGGGCAGGTAGCTGGCGTAAGCGATCATGATGCCAAAGCCTAAGGAGAGGGTGAAAAATATCTGGCTGTAGGCATCTATCCAAACCTTGGGATGGGTGAGTTTGGTGAAATCGGGGGTGAGATAGGCCTTGATGCCTACCCCTGCCCCTTTCAGAGTGATGGCCCAGAAGACCAGCACAGCAGTGAGGATGAAGAGGAGAGGCATGAATATCTTGTTGGCCTTCTCAATCCCTTTGCTTACCCCCCTGTATACAATATACCAGTTGGCAAACCAGATGGCTATGAGGGCGGCAAAGATGGCCGTCTGAATGTCTCCTATATGGCCTGGTGATCCGGAAAGAGCAAGGAACTTTTTGAAGAAGAAGGCGTTGGGATCCGATCCCCACCCCAAGTTGAAGGAGAGCACGAAGAAGTCTAAACACCAGGCCATGATCACCGTATAGTAGAGTTCTATGCCGAACATGACAAAGATTACAGCCCACCAGCCCAGCCATTCCCAGTGTTTTGAGACCTTGGCGCAGGCCATAGGGGCTGAACCTATCTGTTCGTGACCTAAGGCGAATTCCAGCAGAAGGAGGGGGATACCTGCGGTGAAGAGGGCCACGGCGTAAGGGATGAGGAAGGCCCCTCCACCATTGGCATAGGCCATGTAACTGAATCTCCAGATATTTCCCAGCCCGATAGCAGACCCTACCGCTGCCAGGAGAAAGCCCATCTGGGATTTCCATTGTTCCCTTTTCGCGCTGTTGCCCATGCCCTTTCCTCTCCCTGCCTGTTGCTCCTTGAGCGAGCTGCTGTGCTACAGGCCGTATTCCTTCCACCGTTTGTCTACCAGCTTTTTAATCTCCCGGCTCATCTCTATGTCAGGGGGCCATTTTCTGTCAAAGCCCTCCTCCTTCCACTTTTTGGTGGCGTCGATGCCCATCTTTCCGCCGTAATTAGGGATGGGGGAAGCGTGGTTGAGGACGTCTACCGGTCCCTCCGTGATGACCACGTCCCTTTGGGGGTCTACATTGTTGCCCAGGCGCCATATCACTTCGGACCAGTCGTGGACATTTACCCACCTGTCCATCACCACAATGATCTTGGTAAACATGATCTGTCCCATGCCCCAGAGGGCGTTGATCACCTTTTTGGCATGCCCCGGATACTGCTTATCAATAGAAACGATGGCCAGATTGTGGAACACCCCCTCCACGGGGAGGTTCATGTCTACCATCTCCGGGAGTTGCTTCCTGATAAGGGGTAAAAAGATACGTTCCGTGGCCTTTCCGATGTAACAATCCTCCATGGGGGGCTTGCCCACAATGGTGGCGGGATAGATGGGGTTTTTTCTCCGGGTGATGCAGGTGACATGGAAAACGGGGTACGGGTCCTCCGTGGAGTAGTAGCCTGTATGATCGCCGAAGGGGCCTTCCAACCGCCGTTCTTTTGGTTTTACATAACCCTCTAAGACAAACTCCGCCTGGGCAGGCACCTCAAGATCCACCGTCTCGCACTTCACCATCTCCACAGGGGCCTTTCTTAAAAATCCGGCAAAAAACATTTCGTCCATGTCGGGGGGAAGGGGGGCGGTGGCAGAATAGATGATGGCTGGATCGCAGCCCAAGGCTACGGCCACTTCTAAAGGTTGGTTTCTCCTTTCCGCCTTGAGATAGTGGCGGGCCCCATCCTTATGGATGTGCCAGTGCATGCCTGTGGTCTTCCCATCGAAGACCTGCATGCGATACATGCCACAGTTTCTGGCCCCTGTCTCAGGATCCTTGGTGAAAACCAAAGGCAGGGTGATGAAAGGCCCTCCGTCAAGGGGCCAACACTTTATGACAGGCATATCCAAGAGGTTTACATCTCCTTCGGGTATGATCAGCTCTTTGCATGGTCCCCCCTTTACCCTTTTAGGGAGAAAGTCAGCCATCTTCTTCAGTCGGGGCAGGGCCTTCAGCTTTTCCGTGAAAGAGGTGGGAAGCTCGGGCTCTATGATTTCCAAAATCCCCTGTCCTATTTCTTCCAAATCCTCCACTCCCAAGGCCATTTTCATTCGCTCTGGAGTGGCAAAGAGGTTTATCACCAAGGGAAAGGAAGACCCCTCTACCCTCTCAAACAGGAGTGCTGGTCCCCCCTTCTTCACCATCCGATCGGCTACTTCTGTGATTTCTAATTGGGGACTTACAGGGGTTTTTATCCTGACGAGTTCACCCCTTTCTTTCAAGGCATTGATGTAATCTTTTAAATCTCTAAAGGCCATTTTCTCCTCCCCGGCTATCGCTCCTTTTCTCCAACGTAACAAATGGAGATTCCTAAGGTTAGCGGATAGTATCTTATCCTGGCAAGTTTGGCATGGACCATCATGTCGCAGAAGGCCTGGGTAGGGGGAAAGGCTTCCACGGAATCGTGGAGGTAACGGTAAGCTTTCGGGTTTCCAGAAACCAGTCCCCCCATCCATGGGAGGAAGCGGGAAAGGTAGATATCGTAGGCCATGCCCCCAAAGCCTGTAGGGGTGGAAAACTCCAAGATCACCACCCGTCCATGGGGTTTTACCACCCTCCTCATTTCCTGAAGACCTAAGAAGCGGTCTGGGAAGTTTCGCATACCGTAGGCCACAATGGCCCCGTCGAAGGCATTATCGGGGAAGGGCATTCTCAGGGCGTCGCCTCGAACAAGATCGATCCCTTTTCCCACCACCTTTTTCCTGGCCAAGTCCAACATGCGGGAGGCAAAATCCAAAGCCACCACCCGGCTTAAAGGGGCCTGTCTCTTGATTTCCAAGGCCACGTCGGCGGTGCCCGTAGCCACGTCTAAGTAGGTCCCTTCTTTGTCGATCAGGACCTTATCTCCGGCCCATCTCCGCCACGAGGTGTCCCTCCGCAGGCTTAAAAG
>CAZBOO010000084.1:1321-6002 GCA_964493535.1 uncultured Aquificales bacterium | reverse complement strand
ACATTATAAAAAACACCATGCCCCCATCCGAGAGAAGGGAGGACACGTCCCCTCCCCCAGCCAGGAACAAGATCCCCAAAACCCCCCCATAAGAAGAAACCCCTTCATTCCTCAGAAAACATTAAAGGGCATAAGTCCCCCGACCACAAGAAACAGGGCCCCCTACTATCCAATTTGGTGATTATAGTCACTATTGTCCTCTTAGGAGCGATCCTTAGCCAGGTGGACTACAGGATGATTGGCCTGTTCTTCCACAGGGCGTCCCTTGGGGTAATCCTCTTTGCCTTTGTTCTCTATACCTCTACCTACTTCCTCAGGGCCTGGAGATGGCGGGTGCTCATGGGTCTCCCACTGCCTTTCATCTCCCTCTTCCACATCGTCTGTCTTCACACCTTAGCCAACAATCTCTTCCCCTTCAGAACGGGAGAACTCACCTTCCCCTACTTCTTAAGGAGATTCCATCGTGTGGATCTCTCATCCTCCCTCTCCAGTCTCCTCTTGGCCCGGGTATCCGATATGCTGGCCTTGGGCCTCTTCTTCATGACGGCCCTGGTTGCTGTAGGGCTACCTGAGGAAAAGGACCTTTTCCCCCTGGTTATCCTCTTATTAATGGCGCTCCTACTCCTATCCCCCGGCATTCTGGCCCGGTTCCTTTCCCTCCTCGCACCCCTGCCTCCCTTCAAAAAACACGGTGCCTCCGTGGAGGCCCTCTCCCGAGAACTAAAAGACCTGTGGAAGGGGAAAAGGGCTATCAAGGCAAATATACTGTCCATATCCATATGGGGGGTGAAGTTCTTGGCCTTCCTACTTCTGATCAAGGAGATGACCAAGGCTATAGGTTTTCCCTTAACCTACTGTAAAGTGGTGCTTGGCACATCGGCTTCTGAATTGACCACGGTGCTTCCCATCCATTCCATAGGCGGATTGGGTACTTACGAAGCAGGGTGGATCGGGGCCTTCATCCTCATGGGCATGGCCAGAAAAACCGCCCTGACCACAGCCTTTCTATTCCACCTGGTGCTTCTCTTCTCCTCCGTGATCTTAGGCCTGCCCTCTTATCTCATGATTCCCCTGCGAGAGCAGAAAGGATGAAACGTTCCAGCTCTTCCGCAGGTGGGGGCAGGGTCCTCTTACTCCTTGTCACCAAATAGAAACGACGCTCAAGATCCAATTCTTCTATCCTGAAGGCCTTCATCATCCCCCAGTGGCATTCGTCCTTTACCGCCTGGGGAGAAATGACCGCCGCCCCAATCCCTGCCTTAACCCCCTCTTTCAAGGCCGTAGTGGATCCCAGTTCGGCCACTACTTTAAACTGGGAAAGGTGCATTCCCCTGCGCTTCAGGCCCTCCTCAAAGGCCTTCCGAGTGCCGGACCCTTCCTCCCTTATGATCAAAGGGACCTCCTTAAGATTCTCCAGAGTCACCTTTCCCTTCTGGGCCAAAGGATTCTGAGTGGGAAAGACCACCACCAGTTCCTCTTCCCCAAGAGGAATGTAAGTAAGCCCCCGCTCATCCCCTTTACTGCCTACCACCCCTAAGAAATACTCCCCCTGTCTCACTTCATGAATCACCCTCTCCGAATCCAGGATATGAAGGACCACCTTTACCTTGGGGTGGCAGTGTTGAAAACCGGCCAAGACCAAAGGCAGCAGATACTCACCGGGAATAGTACTCGCCGCCAACTCAAAGCTGCCGGAAAACTCTCCCAAAAAGTGCTGAATATCCTGAAGAGCCTGGTCCTTTAGCACCAATATTTTACGGGCGTAGCGATAGAGCTTCCTCCCAGCAGGGGTGGGAACCACCTCGCCCCCCAAGCGGTCCAAGAGTCTGGTACCCATGCCCTCTTCCAAGGTCCTGACATGAACGCTCACCGTAGGCTGGGAGAGAAAGAGCCTGTCAGCAGCTCTGGAAAAACTCTTCTCCTCCACCACGCTTACAAAGGCCTCCAATTGCCTGATATCCATTCTCCCTCCTCACTCCTTAGAGGCACCCAAAAGGGATGGGAATTTCTTGGCCTTCCTCACACTCCCCACCCGCCGGGTATAGCCTTGGGCATCCAGGAATTCCAGATAGGGAACAGCGTATTTACGGGAGATCCCCAAGAGATCCTTGAACTCTCCCACAGACAACTCTTCCTTATCCGAAAAGAAACCCTCCAATCTATCCACCATCTTTCGTAACCAGAAACTGTCCAGAAATATCTCCCGGGAAACCTTGACCAGCTCCCCCTTCTCCAAAAGAACCTTCGCCAAATCCCAGCCCTTCTCGGGTGGTATGTCACCTCTCTCAAAAACCTCCTTCAAGAAGGGAGGAGTGAAGCCCCTTTCTCTAAAAACCCCTTGTATAAAAGAAAGCCACTTTCCCTCTTGGGGTGATAGACGAGGGCCAGCCTGGGGCAAAGAGACTCCTTCTGAGCCCAAAACCACCCTTCCCTCCCGGGCCATTTCCTCTAAAAGGGCAGCAAACACCTTCTCATCCCCTTTCCATACCCTGTGGGCCAGTTCTTCCCGGGAGACAAAGGATCGCAGGGTTTTTCCCTGGAAAAAGTCTCTCAAAGAATCCAGCACCTTGGACTTCAAGCCCTCCAAGGCTTCCCTATGAAAGTACCGACCTTCCAAGGCCAAAACCCGTCCCTCCTTTTCCAAATCCTCGAGGATCCCCTCTACATCCCTCTGATGAAGGGTTTTCAGGAGGATCTCCTGGAAATTCATGCCCCTATCCCCCGCCCATAGGAGAAAAAGGGGCACCCGTTCATCGTCAGGCCTTCCCACAAGGCCCTGAAGCCTCTCTGCCAGGATCCTTCTCTTTATGGCCTGGGTAGAAGGATTGCTATCTAAAATCCGACCTCCCCCTACAGTCATCACGGGAGAAAAGGACCTGACAACAAAAGCATCACCGGCAGCGGTCACCACAGGCTCCTCCAAATGAACCCTCACCCCAGCCTCATCCCCGGGACGAAGGAGATCCCTATCCAACAGCCTCACCCGGCCCATGGTTTCCCCCGTACCCCAGTGAAACCTCACTCGAGTCCAGTTCTTCAGGGGCCTGGTCCTGGGCAAAAGCCTCAAAGTAATATCCAAGAAGGAGGTAGGTAGAAAGTGACCAGGGGTGACCAGGACACTGCCCCTCTCCAGATCCCCCTTATCCACACCTGCCAGGTTTATAGCCGCCCTACACCCAGGACCCACCTCTTCTACATGTCGGCCATGGATCTGAAGGCCCCTAACCCTCACATCCATCCCCTGGGGCAGAATCCCCAAGGTATCCCCCACCCGAACACACCCGGAACAGACAGTACCCGTCACCACCAGACCGAAGCCCTTTATAAGAAAAGCCCTGTCAATGGGTATCCTGAAAGAGATTCCTTTCCCACGAGGAGGCACCTGAAGACACAGATCCAGGAGCCTATCCCCCAGTTCCTCCATTCCCTCTCCGGTCACAGCCGAGGTAGCCACCACAGGAGCATCTTCTAAAAAAGTGCCCTCAAGAAAGGCCTCCACATCATGGCTCACCATCTCAAGCCAATCCTCATCCACCAAATCCGACTTTGTGAGGACCACCAATCCCCTTTCAACCCCTAAGAATTGGCAAATGGCCAAGTGTTCCCTTGTCTGAGGCATTACGCCCTCATCGGCGGCTATAACCAGCATCACCAGATCTATACCCGAGGCACCCGCCACCATGTTCCTCACAAAACGTTCATGTCCCGGCACATCCACAATGCCTATCTGCATCTGAGGAGAAAGCTCCATGTGGGCAAAACCCAGATCAATGGTGATGCCCCGCTCCTTCTCCTCCCTTAGCCGATCCGTGTCTATCCCCGTCAGGGCCTTCACAAGCTGGGTCTTGCCATGATCAATATGGCCAGCGGTCCCCACTACTACGTGCCTCATGAGAGACTCCTCCCTAAGGACGAAGATAGAAGCTCCACCTCCTCTTCCCGCACAGTACGCACGTCCAAACAGAAGGTCTCGTGCTTAATACGCCCCACCACAGGGGGATGACTTCCCCGAGCCCGCTCATCCAGTTGGCCAGGGGAAAGTTCCTGGTGGGTCATGGCCACCACCGCTGTGGGCATCTCCACCAGGGGCAGGGCCCCTCCCCCCACATAAGACCTGTCCTCCATCACCTCCAAAGCAAAGGAAGAAGGCAAACTATCCTCCAGCAAACCTTTGAGCCTTTGGCCCCGGGCCTTTAGCACCTCCCGGGGAGTAGCCAAAAAGGCCAAGGTGGGCAGCTTTTCCGCCAGGCTCTGGGGATCCATGTACAAACGCAAAGTAGCTTCCAAACCTGACAGAGTAAGTTTGTCTATCCGCAGGGCCCTATTCAAGGGGTGGCGCCGGATCCTCTCAATAAACCCCTCACTGCCCAGGATAATCCCTGCCTGGGGACCCCCCAGAAGCTTATCACCACTGAAGGAAAGGACACCCACCCCCGCCCGCAAGCTCTCCTGAACTGTAGGCTCGTAAGGGAGGTCATAAGTCCTGAGATCCACCAGGTTCCCAGAGCCTAAGTCTTCATAAACAGGAAGATCCCGCCCCTTTCCAAAGATCACCAGGTCCTTGAGAGATACCGATTGAGTAAAACCCAGGACCCGGTAGTTGCTGGGATGCACCTTCATCAAAAGGGCTGTACTTTCGCTTATGGCTGCCTCATAGTCTTCCAAATGGGTCTTGTTGGTA
>CAZBOO010000084.1:0-1311 GCA_964493535.1 uncultured Aquificales bacterium | reverse complement strand
CCCTCAAAACAGCCCCGGAAGCAGCCATGACATCGGGCATGCGGAAGCTGCCCCCAATTTCTATAAGTTCCCCACGGGAGACCACCACCTCCTTACCCCCGGCAAGGGAGGCCAACACCAGGAGCACGGCCCCTGCATTGTTGTTCACCACCATGGCCCCAGGGGCCCCCGTAACCTTTTTGAGAATCTCCACCACATGGACATAGCGCAGGCCCCTCGTCCCCTCACCTAAGTCGTACTCCAGGTTGGAATAATTTAAGGCCACATCCTCCATCTGTCGCCATGCCTCCCGGGCCAACAAAGCCCGCCCCAGGTTTGTATGGAGAACCACTCCTGTAGCATTAATCACCCGTTTCAAACTGGGAGCTGCCAACACCTCTATACGTTCCTGAAGCCCCCGGGCTACGGAAGAGGGATCCACCAAGGAAGAATCACCTTCCCCTGCCACGATGAGCCGGCGACGCTCCTCCAGGATCCGCCTCAAGGCGTCCACCACCAACCAGCGGGGGTAAGCCCGAAGTACCTCTCCTATACCAGGATGCTCCAGCAACAGATCCATCTTAGGTATCTCTTTCAGCAGTTCCCTGGCCACCACTCACCCCCCTATAGAAAACTTTTATAACCCACATGTAATTCCTTAGGCAAGGTGATAAAGAACAGGAGTTCCCCCAAAAATCAGCATCACCCACATCCAACTCCTTCAAACAAGAAAGGGCCACCTAACCTGAGCGGTTTTTAATAGCTCAGGTTAGGTAGAGAGTTAAGAACACGGGATTCGGGCTAAGTGATAGGGGTTTGGGGCAGAGCCCCAACGGAAAAAGGCGGCGAAATCGCTCAAATTAAGTAACGGCTACTTGTCTTTTGGCGGATTTGGCCTTCTCCTACTCCTGGCCGAGCAAAACCCTACCTTTCCCCTGATACTGAAGCTGTCAGAAAAATCACCTCTTACGGCCAAAAACCTTAGAGAGGGTGGCATCGCCTGCCTGTGCGTTGCACCTGTCTGCGTGCGGGCACGCACAGGCAGGCGATGCCACATCTGGAAGGGGCGTATCCTTTTAGATTACTTCGGTCCGTAATTGACACCTCAAGACAGGTAATCTCCCTGCCCCATGGATCCTTTAGAGAAGTTATCGGGCGTTAAGAGGCCTTTCTCTCCTCTTGCCCTTCATGCTCCTTGGTGGCCTGTGAGGCGGCTGTTGTCACAGCAGGAGGCTCTTCTTTGTCCAGGCGGGTTACGTCTTCCATTTCCCTGGCAGCCTTACGGAATTCCCTCAGGGCCTGACCCATCCCCCTCGCCACATCTGGGAGCTT
>CAZBOO010000083.1:0-6011 GCA_964493535.1 uncultured Aquificales bacterium | reverse complement strand
CCACTGCTCCGTGTCTATGACCAGGTCAAACAGGGGGCCAGTTAAAAGGGAAAGGAACCGGACCGGACAAGTGTAGTCCATCACCCGGCAGGAAAAGGGGAGGAGGGAGAAGGCCTGGACGTTTCTGGCCTCGGCTAAAACCACCAATGCCGCCTGGGGATAGGCCTCCTGAAGAGCAATTAGGGCGGGTAGAAGGAGAATGGCATCCCCCAATCCCCCAGGACGAATGACCAGTATCCTTCTCACCTCGTCAGGCGGTCCAGAAGGGGTAAGAGGTGGAAGCCTCCCTAAAAAAGGCCTGACCAGCCTGTTGTCCAGGGCCTTAAGGATGTCCGGGGACCAGGGACCGGAGACGGACTTAAAAGTGTTCACCTTTTCCTCACCCGTCTTTCACCTCTGTCTCCGGCCCCTGGTCTTCCATCTTATGAAAACCGGTCACGCCTTCACCAGGGCCGCTACGGTATGGAGGATAAAATCGTGGGCCTCCTGGATACGAGGGGTAGAGGTTGAAGGCACCTTTATTTCCATGTCCACCTTACCTCCTCTCAACCCCTCCCTACCGGTGAAGGCCACCTTAACCAACCCCCTCCTCCCTGCTGACTCTAAGGCCCTCAGCACATTAGGGGAAGCCCCACTAGTAGTAAGGCCTATGGCCATGTCCCCCGGGCACCCCAATACCTCCACCTGGTGGGCAAAAACCCCTTCATAACCAAAATCATTGGCCAAGGCTGTCATAAGGGAGGAATCAGTGGTGATGGCCAGGGCAGGAAAACGCTTCTCATCCCCCTTAACCAGCCTCCCCACCAGCTCCGAGGCAAAATGTTGGGCCGAAGCAGCAGATCCCCCGTTGCCGAAGATCAGCACCTTACCTCCCCGGCCCAGAACCTGGGTCATTTCTCTGGCCAACGTCTCCAACTGTGGGAAAATTGGCTCCAAGGCCTCCATAAGCCCCAGATGCTCCTTCCAATGACTATTTATGAGATCCCACATGACGAATCCTCTCCATAAGCCGGGTGGTGGAGTAACCCTCTTTCAAAGGCACCAGGACCACCTGCTCCACCAGATCCCTCCCCACCACCTCCTCTAACCTGTAATCCTTTCCCTTCGCCAAGACATGGGGCCTAAGAAGGGAGATCGCCTCATAGGGGGTATCCTCCTCAAAAACTGTGACAAAATCTACAAATTCCAGTCCTGCCAGCAACGCCGCCCGTTCATCCTGGCTGAAAACGGGACGGCCAGGCCCCTTAAGGCGCCTCACCGACTCATCGCTGTTGATGGCCACCACCAAAACATCTCCCTCTCTCCTGGCCCGGCGCAGCAAATCCAGATGGCCCGGATGAAGGAGGTCGAAGCACCCATTGGTAAAAACAACCCTTTTGCCCCGGGCCTTGAGGGAGTCCAAAATACCTTTGAGCACTTTAGGAGAGAAGGCCTTCCCTTTACCCACCAAGGCCCTCTCCACTTCTTCCCTGGTCACCGCGGCAGTACCCACTTTCTCCACAGCCAGTCCTGCCGCCACATTAGCCATACCTACAGCCTCCTCCACAGCCATCCCTTCTCCCATGAAAACCCCTAAGGCCGCCAGCACCGTATCCCCCGCCCCGGTCACATCATAAACCTCCCTGGCCTGGGCAGGAAAAAGCTGTTCCCCACCATCTTTAGAGAAGAGCACCATGCCCTCCTTTCCCAGGGTCACCAGCACCCAATCACATCCCACAATGGAGAATATCTCTCCCGCCCCCCCATTTATGGAAGGAGCCAAGGCCAGGGCCTCCTTTCTATTAGGCTTCACCAGGTCCGCCCCTTTATACAAGGAAAAATCCTGCCCCTTGGGATCCACCAATAGGGAAACTCCGGGCAAATCCCTTTCCAATTTTTCTACAATACCCGGTACCACCACCCCTTTAGAGTAATCCGAAACCAAAATAGCATGAAAAGGACCCAAATCCCTAACCCGAGCCACAAGCTCTTCCCTTTGTTCCGGAGACAGTCCTCTAACCTCCTCCCTATCCAACCGAATCAATTGCTGGCGAGTGGGCAAGGCCACTACCCGGCTTTTGAGGGTGGTAAAGCGATGAAGATCCACAAGCACTCCCTGACCGAAAACCCCCATCTCCTCCAGCATTCCCAACAGGATCTCCCCCTGAGCGTCCTTCCCCACCACTCCAAAGAGGCTCACCTGTGCCCCCAAGGCCCGGGCATTGGCGGCTACATTGGCCGCCCCTCCCAAACAGTAGTCCTTAGACTCCACCCGGGTCACCGGCACAGGGGCCTCGGGAGAGATCCTCTCAGGGGTCCCCAAGAGATACTCATCCAGAATGAGATCCCCCACAATGGCTAAGCGTATAGCTCCTTTCACCTTTTCCCCCTTGCAACCGCCTTCCAAAATGCATAGAGGTTCTATATGGTATTTGCCAACAACTCTCAACTCCGGTTTGAAAGCAAGGGGGAAAAGCACCTTCCCACAAACCCAACCCCTCGGAGTAACATCTAAGATGCCTGTTTCCATGAATCTTAACGACCTGCGCCAGCTTTTGAGGCCCCATCAGTGGTTCAAAAACATTCTCGTCCTTGCCGTGCCCTTTTTCGCCGGCAGACTCCTTCATCCCCCAGTCATGGGAGCCGGCATTTTGGCCTTTCTCTCCTTTTCCTTAGCCGCCAGCGCCATGTACATCTTCAACGACATAATGGATGCAGAAGCAGACAGGGAACACCCCACTAAAAAGAACCGCCCCTTAGCCCAGGGTGCCGTTACGAAGAAAAAGGGCATGGGGGTTATGTCTCTCTTATTGCTCCTCTCCCTTCTATTGGCCTTGGCCCTTCCCAAAAAATTCCTATTGGTCCTTATCCTCTATTTCATCTTAAGCATCTCCTACTCCTTGGGGCTAAAAGGGACCAGCCTTTTGGACATCTTTTTAGTGGCTGCAGGGTATCTCCTTAGGGTTTTGGCTGGAGAAGGGGCCACAGGCATTCCCGCCTCCTCATGGTTACTCATCACCGTATTTCTCATGGCCCTCCTCATCTCCTTAGGGAAAAGGAGGGTGGAACTATCAGTGTTAGGCCCCCATGCCTCCAGCCACAGGCCCACTCTCACCCACTACTCCCTGGACTTTCTGGACAACGCCCTCCTCCTCACCTCTGCCTCTGCTCTCATCACCTACATCCTCTACACTGTGGAAAGGGGGCAAGGACTTGTGTTTACTGCGTTACCAGCCGTTTATGGTATATTGAGATACCTTCAGCTCATCAAAGAGGATAAAGGGGAAGATCCCATAAAAACCTTCTTTAAAGACCCCCACCTCCTCATCTCAGGCACCATCCTCCTGGGAGCAATATTCATCAAGGTATACTTGTAGTGCCTTGTTTCAGGGACATCCCAACCCCATATATTGCATAGGGCTATGGAGTAGATTACCTTCACAGACAGGGTGAAAACATCCACGAAAAGGCGGGGGGAAAATATAAAGGGTAAAGCCGTACCCGAAAGGCCGGTAGGCTATGTATAATTAGGGGCGCCTCGTACTACGCCTTAAGACCTGTAAAACCAAGCCGATAGAACAAAAAACATGCCCCAGGATGTCAGATTATCGCTGCTAACAAAAGGGCCTGGGATTTAAAGTCGCTCCAGTGATACGGTTACATTAAAAGCACAAAGCAAGACCTTGAGAATCAGGATTGGATCTTAGGGGGTACGGGGAGTGTTATCAGATGCAGAACAATAAGACCAACCAATTGATCAGATTCTTTGAAAGGCAGCCTGCTGTCGTTCTGGCCTTTCTCTTTGGATCCAGGGCCAGAGGTGCTGAGAGACCAACATCCGATTGGGATGTAGCCGTTTACTTTAAACCACAGGAATATATGGAAACAGAAACAGACCTGGAGTACCCCAACGAACACGCGATATGGTCCCAGCTTGTAGATATACTGGAAAGCGATAATATAGACCTCGTTGTATTAAACAGGGCACGACCGGACCTTGTCTACAACGTTTTGAGAAAAGGCATGCCCCTCGTAATCAAAGACAGAAGGCTCTACCTCGACCTTTTATGCAAAGTGAGCTACGAGGCAATGGACAGATGGGCATTCGTCTCCGATTACTACAAAATCAGCGAAAGGACCAAATCTATAGCCCCTGAAGACAGAAGCAGGATCATAGAATATCTGAGATTTCTTGAAAATGAATTCAATGAGATAAATGATATAAAAGCCTTTACATGGCAAGACTATTTACAGGACAGTTTTAAGAGAAAGATAGTGGAAAGATGGATAGAAAATCTCGTGATGGCTTCACTGGATATAATAAAGGTCATCCTTGCCTCCCAAAAGAGAGAAATACCTCAGACATACAGAGATATCCTAAGGGTTTTCGGAACCATGTACATAGACCAAACCTTTGCAAAGAGGTTCTCATGGTTCTCAGCCATGAGAAATATTCTGGTCCATGAGTATCTGGATGTAAAATGGCGGAGAATCAGAAAGTTCATTAGTGAAGCAGAGGACCTGATGCCAGTTTTCATAAAGAGGCTAAAAGAGATCATACAATAAGAAAGATTTGCAGGAGGGCAACATGATAGATCCTAATAAGGGAGATATAAATGCGGGACAGCAGAATAACTGATTGGATAAAGCAGGCAGAGAACGACTTATTGTGGGCCAACCATTCTTTTGAAGGCGGTTTCTATGCTCAAACATGCTTCATTTCCCAGCAGGCTGCAAAAAAGATGATGAAGGCCTACTGTTTTTTAAAAGGATTCGATGTTATTAAGACCCATTCCCTGTATCGGATGGTAAAAGATCTGGGCGAAAATGACCTGTTGGAGAAAAACTCAAAAGAGCTTGATCTGTACTACATTTCTGCCCGGTATCCAGATGCCTTTCCGGATGGAGCACCCTTTGAGCTCATCACCAAAGAGCAGGCAGAGCGTGCATTGCAAGCCGCCATGGAGATTTGCGGCATCCTTAAGCATAGAATGGGTCATGATGAGTAAATCAGCACTCTATACGAGCCGACCTTCTGTCAGTGTGAAAGACTTTTCTTTAGAGGAGATTGTGTCTTTTATAAGGGGAAAACTAAAGGGCAAAGGGGTTGAAAAAGCATATATATTCGGTTCCATTGCAACGAATGAAACTACACATTGGTCTGACATTGACATTCTAATCGTTACCAATACAGCCATGCCATTCATAGAAAGGCCCAAAGAGTTTTTAGACCTTTTTGATTTAGGTATTCCCATTGATATACTGGTTTATACTCCAACAGAATTTGAAGATCTGATGAAGAGTAACACTGGATTCTGGAAAGAGTTCAAGTTAACAAAACTGAGGGTCATTTAAGACTACTATCAAGCATGAAGGCTGAAGACGCAATAGAAAGGGTTGTAGAAATCCTCACCAGAGAAGCACAGCCGGATGAAGTCCTGCTCTTCGGCTCCAGGGCCAAAGGAACAGCCCACAGGGGATCGGACATAGATCTGGCCATAGTAGGCGGGCTAAAACTGAGCCACAGGGAGAGAAAAGGAAGCTATGCGAAAGAATCGAGGACATCAGCGGACTCTATTCGGTAGACATCGTATTCATTGAAGAGGTAGATGAGGACTTTAAAAAACTTATCCGAGAAACCGGGAAGGTGATATATGAAAAAGACGGAAGTGATACTCGCCACTAAGAAGCTCCGGGATGCCTCAGAAAGACTCATAGAAGGAGTGAGAGAAGCAAAGAATCCCCTTGAAATAGACGGTGCCATACAGAGATTCGAACTCACATTTGAACTCCTATGGAAAACACTGAAAATAGCGTTGGAATACTATGGTATTCGTTGTAATAACCCGAGAACATGTATAAAGCAGGCCTTCAAAAATAGTTTGATATGCTTAATGACAGGAATAAAACCGAACACCTGTATGATGAAGCAACCTCAAGAAAAATTTTCGATAGGATAAAAGAAGTGTACGTGGAAGCCATAGAAAAAGTGCTCCTTCAACTTGAGAAAGAATCTAAGCCATGAACTATGA
>CAZBOO010000082.1:0-6024 GCA_964493535.1 uncultured Aquificales bacterium | reverse complement strand
ATCTGGATATTCTTCTGAAGGGTTTGGAGGAAGTTTTAGAGGATCGGATTTACAAGTTGGTAGAAAGAGAGACTGGGCGTTTGGTGGCCTTGAGGCCTGATTTTACACCTCAGGTGGCCAGGATAGCGGCTACTGTGATGCGGGATTATCCCCGTCCCCTCCGTTTGTGTTACAGCGGAGGGGTTTTTAGACACATGCCTGGAGAGGGAGAAAAAGAGATATATCAGGTAGGGGTTGAACTCATTGGCTTGGATCTTCCCGAGGCGGATGCAGAGATGATAGCTATGGCTGCCCGTTCTTTGGAGAATCTGGGTCTTACAGGGTACAGAATTGCTGTAGGGCACATGGGGCTTATGAAGGAGCTACTGAAGGCTATTCCTTCCCAGGCGGTGCCTGGAATCACGGAGGCCTTGGCGGGGAAAAACCGAACGGAGATGGCCAGGATTGCCCGGGACCTTCCTTCTCCTTGGCAGGGGATAGTACAGGCTTTCCCTACACTATACGGAGGTGAGGAGATCCTGGGAAGGGCCAAAGGACTTTTGGGAGATTATGCTGGTTTTTCGAGGCATTTGGATTACCTTAAGACCTTATACTCTATGGTGGAAGTCTATGGTCTGGCCCACCATGTGGTCCTGGATCTTTCGGAGATCCGGGGATTTCAATATCATACGGGGATGGTTTTTGAGATCTTTGTGGAGGGACTGGGGAAAAAGGTGGGAGGGGGTGGTCGCTATGATGCTCTCTTAGCCCGGTTTGACAAGGGTGAACCTGCTACAGGTTTCGGAATAAATGTGGATGCTGTGCTGAAGGCCTTGGAGCAAGGCTGTGTGGCTTTGCCCACAGATTCCATGCATTACCTTTTGGTGGACTTTTCCCATGACAAGAGGGAGGCCTTGACCTTGGCTCGAAGGCTCAGGGAGATGGGATGGAAGGTGGCCAGGGACATTATCAGGAGGGACCTGGAAGGGTCTTTGGAGTATGCGAAAAAGATAGGCATTGGGGCCCTTATAGTCATGGATGATGAGCTAAAGAGCCGGGGCAGGGTACATCTGATCAGGGCTGCAACGGGGGAAGAAGAGTGCCTTTCTACGGAGAGCCTTCTGGTTCCCAGAGGAGGATGTCATGGCTAATACGGCAGTGTTAGGGGTTCAGTGGGGTGATGAAGGAAAGGGTAAGGTAGTGGATTTTTTAGCCAAAGATGCTGATTGGGTGGCGAGATTCCAAGGAGGCACCAACGCTGGCCATACGGTTTTGGTGAAGGGGAAACGGTACATCCTTCATCTCATACCTTCGGGTATTCTTCATGAGGGGAAGAAGTGTATCATCGGGAACGGGGTTGTGGTGGATCCTCCCGAGCTTTTGAAAGAGATGGGTACCTTGAGGAGGGAAGGGATACTGGTAGAAGGTCGGCTCTTCGTGAGTGAAAGGGCCCATGTGATCATGCCCTATCACAAGAAATTGGATGCTTTGTCAGAGAAACTGAAGGGGGGCAGGCAGATTGGTACAACCCTTCGGGGTATTGGGCCGGCCTATTCTGACAAGACGGCCCGAGGGGGTATCAGGATGCAAGACCTCCTTCATCCCACACACCTGATGGAGAAGCTGGAGGAGGCCCTGAAGGTGAAGAATCTTCTTATAGAGGAGTTTTTTAAGGAAGAGGGATACGATTTAGAGGCACTTTACCAGAAGGCCCTTTCATGGGGCAGGGATTTGAAGACTTACATCCGCAATACCCATTCCCTTATGAGGGAGGTGGTTGGGTCGGCGGCTTCCATCCTCTTTGAGGGGGCCCAGGGGGCCATGTTGGATATTGATCACGGCAGCTATCCCTATGTCACCTCCTCCAACACCACCATTGGTGGCATCTTTACAGGGGCAGGGGTTCCCCCTTCTGCAGTGGACCGTATTATAGGTATTTCCAAGGCGTATACCACTCGGGTAGGAGGAGGCCCATTCCCCACGGAGCTTGATGGAGAGGAAGGGGATTTATTAAGGGAGCGTGGGAGGGAGTATGGGGCTACTACTGGCCGCCCCAGGAGATGTGGGTGGCTGGATCTGGCGGCCTTAAGATACGCTGCATGGCTCGATGGTTTGACGGAGGTGGCCATCACAAAGCTGGATGTATTGGATGCTATGGACCAGGTCAAGGTATGTGTGGCCTATAACATAGATGGGGAGAGGACCCAGGAGATGCCTGGTGACCTGGAGCTATTTTCCAAGGCCAAACCTGTTTATAAAACCTTTCCTGGGTGGCAGGGAAAGGTGAAGGGTGCTACAGAGTGGCAGAACCTTCCCTCACAAGCCAAGAAGTATCTGGAATATATAGAAGGATTTTTGGGTGTGCCCATCGGAATAGTTTCCACGGGGCCTGGCAGGGAAGAAACCATTGTGAGGTGATGTAGCCTCATTTCAGTTCTACGTTGGCTACTTCTCCCAGGTTCAGAAGGGCGGAGACCACTTTTCCTAAGTCTTCCTCTGCAGATGTTAAGGGGTTGGGTCTGATGATCATCTGAACTTCCACTTTGTCCTTGTCGGTGTCTCTGTCTACATTAACGAAGTCCATGCTGTATCCAAAGGAGTCAAGGGTTTTTTCTAAGTCGCCCATAAGGGTGGGGACATCGGCTGCTTCGATGAAGAGAGACCTTTTGGGCTTGGTGAAAAGGTAGAGCTTCTCCATCTTGCCCAATAGAAACAGGGAAAAGAGGACCAGAAAGGTGGCCAGAACAGCGGGCCAGTAAAAACCGGCTCCGCAGGCCAAACCTATAGCCGCTGTAGTCCACAGGCTGGCTGCAGTGGTAAGCCCTTTAATGGAGACCCCTATTCTTAGGATGGCGCCTGCCCCCAAGAAACCGATGCCGCTCACTACCTGAGCGGCGATACGCATGGGGTCTGATGTTCTGGCCCCGTAAATGTAGGCCCCCTTTACGGAGATGACCATGAGCAAGGCAGAGCCAATGGCCAGGATGGCATGGGTCCTGAAACCCGCAGGCTGGTTTCTTATCTCCCGTTCTACACCTACAACCCCTCCCAATAAGAAAGCCAGGGTGAGTCTCTCTAATATGATTATCCATGAGTTCATACTTTCCACAAACCCCCTTTTTGTTTCATAATAACCCAACATTTAAGGAGGCGCCACCTTGGAGCTTGGAATTGAGGGAGTATACGTTGGGCATTATACTGATTTAGAAAACGCTACAGGATGTACCGTGGTTCTCGTACCCCAGGGGGCCGTAGCAGGTATGGACATAAGGGGTGGGGCCCCCGGAACCCGGTCTTGCGATTCCCTAATGGGTTTCCGCTCTGCCGGTAAGGTCCATGCCGCACTTTTCACTGGCGGTTCAACTTTTGGTTTGGGATCTGCCGATGGGGTATTGCGCTTTCTCCTGGAGAAGGGTTGGGGTATCAAGATAGATCATCTCACCATTCCCTTGGTCCCTACGGCGGTCATATTTGATCTCTTTATGGGTTCTTCTCGGGTATGGCCCGGTCCTTCAGAGGCTTATGAGGCCTGCGTAAATGCCCGTTCTGTAACTGACCTGGGCACAGTGGGGGCGGGCACGGGGGCTGTGGTAGGGAAGCTCTTGGGGACCCCCCACGGTACAAAAGGGGGAATAGGATGGTCCCTGGTGGCGGGGGACGGGTTTAAGTTAGGCTGTCTTACGGTGGTCAATGCCTTTGGAGACGTGGTGGATCCTGTTACGGGAAGGATTATGGCAGGGGCACGGGATCCTGAGACGGGCAGCTTCGTGGATACTGCTCGGTCCATGAAAAAGGGTATCATCAGGGAGATACCCGACTTCTCCACCAACACTACCCTGGCCCTAATCATCACAAATGCCCATCTCTCCCGGAGTGGATGCATCAGGGTCTCCCAAATGGCACAAACGGGCATGGCCAGAGTGATCAAGCCCCTTCACACCGATTTTGATGGGGACTTGGTGATAACCCTATCCCTGGGGGAAAATGTGGCCGATACCAACCTGATCGGCCTTATGGCAGCAGAGGCCTTAGAGATATCCATCCTCAGTGCAGTGCGAGGGGCCACATCTCTCCACGGCATACCCTGCGGCAGGAATATGGATGCGCATGGAGCATAGTGGCGGGGTTTTGTGCTGAAAAGGCCTTCGAGGACTGGGCGGGGAAATCCTTCACCAGAGAAGGGAAGTAAAATATAAACCCGGGAAAAGGGAGGAGGAGAATACCTCCTCCCTTTCGACTTTCAACTCTCATACAGGGCGGACCAGATAGTGCCTCATGCTTCTGCGGCTCAGAAGGGCTTCCAGGCACTCCATATACACCTCATACACCTCCTCCTTGCTTAGACCTTTCCTGGAGTCTATCCTCAAGAAACCATGGAGAAAGTCCTTTTGGCAACACAGTGGGGTACCTTTCTTTCTATCTGGAGCCCAAGAGGTCTTCAGAAGCTCTTTTTCCCTCCAAAGGGGGAAGGGAGGAAAGCCATGGATAGGGAGGAGAAGAGACTGGAGGGGCTTCTGGAAAGGTACATAAGGGGTGAAAGGGTGGACTTCTACCTTGTTCCCCTGGAGCTGGAGGAGGCTACTCTCTTTCAGCGTCGGGTGTGGGAGGAGACCATCCGCATACCCTACGGTACCACCCTTACCTACAAAGATCTGGCAACCAGACTGGGTATCCCAGGTGGAGCCAGGGCCGTAGGCCAGGCCTTGAAAAAGAACCCTGTGCCCATCATTATTTCCTGTCACCGGGTGGTAGGCAAGGAGGGGCTTACAGGATTCACCGGAGGACTGAGGTGGAAGAGAAGACTCATAAATTTGGAATCCAGCGGATAAAGATGGTCCTGGCATACGATGGTACCAACTTTTCAGGTTGGCAGTATCAGCCGGGGGTGCCCACTGTGCAGGCCGCCTTGGAAGAGGCCATAGAGACCGTGGTCCAGTACCCTTTAAGGGTGGTGGCGGCAGGGAGAACAGACACGGGGGTCCACGCCCTGGGCCAGGTGGTCCACTTCAAGACCACCAGTTCCCATCCCTTGGAGGTTTTCAAGAGGGCCTTCAACGCCCATTTACCCAAAAGCATCCGCATCAGGAAAATCGAAGAGGCTCCGCTCTCTTTTCATGCCCGTTACTCTGCCTCTAGCCGCTTGTATCGCTACTTTATCTCTCCTTATTCTCTCCCTTTTCTTCACCGCTATGCCTGGGTGATAGAGAGGCCCTTAGAGAAAGGGTTTCTGAAGGAGGTCCTGGCCCTTTTCGTAGGGGAGCACGATTTCGCCGCATTTGGTTCCCCCCCAAAAAAGGGAGGCTCCACGGTGCGGGAGGTGTTCAGGACAGAGGCGAAGACCCACAGAGGCCTCACCGTGATCAGCTTGGAGGCCAACGCATTCTTGAGAAAGATGGTGAGAAACATGGTGGCTGCAGCGGTGAAGGTGGCCACGGGCAGGGTCAACTTGGAAGAAGTGAGAAGGGCCTTGGATCACCCCCAGGGATTCAGGTATCCTATCTCTCCTGCCCCTCCCCAAGGCCTGTTCTTGTGGCGGGTGAAATACGGGCACAATAGGGGGGGTGAGAGTATAGAGCCTCAACTGATGGTCGAGAAATAGGTGAACTCCTTGAAAGTTCGCGCTTGACACCTTTTTGTAGCGCGCTACACACGAATCTTGTTTGGTGCGTTTTACCTGAAAAGGGCGTGAGGCGAGTGCTGAAATGGCTGAAGCTCAAGGAATAGGCATAGCACCTCAGAATGGGGCGTTCGATGCTTTACGAAAGGTCAAAAGGCAAGACCAGAACATCCCACTTGAATTTTCAAGAGTGTTTTTTCAATTTTCAGGGTTTCGGATCTCATAGTCTCGTCCTTGCTTAATCATTGACCACATGACTCGTACGAGATGTCGGCCCAGGCTACGGACCGCCTGGTTGTGCCTTTTCCCTTCAGTCCTCTTTCTATCGTAATATTCTTTGGATTCAGGAACATGGTTGATATGTCCAGCTACGGCGGTCATCATAGCCGCTTTGGCCCGCCGGTTAACCTGCCTTGGGCTTTTCGTAC